>NZ_CP087719.1:4945000-5275000 GCF_020991085.1 Roseomonas sp. OT10 | reverse complement strand
CTCAATCCCCCAAACAACGCAGGTGCCTCAGCCCGGCCTCGCAACCCTTAAGGCCGCGAACCGATCACCAAGAACAATCCCGCCTTCCCAGGAGATGCCTCCGCCTCCCCAGGCCAGCACCTCAGTGCCAGCCCTCCGCTTCGGTGAGGCCGATATAGGGGCGTTCAGCCCCGCACGTCCAGAGGGAAATCACGGAACTTCATGCATTCGACGCATGGCTGAAACAGGGACTCTCCCTCTTGCCGAGACGGCGGCCCCGGATGCCGGAACCGCCGCCCCGACTCGCCACGTCATCCGTCGGCGCGGATCTCGTTCTCCCGGATCACCTGGCCCCAGCGATCGATCTCCCGGGCCAGGAACGCGCTGCATTCCTCGGGGGAGGAGGCGACCACATCTGCCCCCTGCTCCTCGATCTTCCGCTTCACCTCCTCCTCCGCCAGCACCTTGGCCAGCGCGGCGTGCATCTTCTGGACGATCGGGGCGGGCGTCCCCGCCCGGCCCAGGAAGGCCCACCAGGTCGGCGCCTCGAAATCCTGGAACCCCTGCTCCGCGAAGCTCCGGGTGTTGGGAACGTGGCGGGAGGCGGTCTTGGTGGTGACGCCCAGCGGCCGCAGCGTCCCGTTGTGCATGTACTGATTGATGGCCAGGACATTGCCCATGTAGAGCGGCACATGCCCCGCCACCGCATCCTGGGCGGCCGGCGCCCCACCCTTGTAGGGCACGTGCACCAGCCGGATGCCCGCCCGGCTCGACAGCAGCGTGGTCGAGACATGCGCCAGCCCGCCGACGCCGGAGGTGGCGTAGTTCAGCGTATCCGGCGCCTTCTTCGCCGCCTCGACGAGCTGGGCGAAGGTCTGGAACGGCGTGCTCTTGTGCGCGGTCAGCACCAGCGGCCCCGTGCCGACCAGGCTGACCGGGACCATGGCTTCCAGCGTCTTGTACGGCAGACGCATCACGCTCTGGTTCGTCGCCTCCGTGTCGTAGACCAGCGTCCAGGTGTAGCCGTCGGGCGCGGCGCGCGCCGCCTCGATGGCGCCGATCGAGCCCGAGGCACCGCCGCGGTTCTCGATCACCACCGGCTTGCCCAGCACCTCCTGCAGCCGGGGCTGGAAGATCCGCGCCACCGTGTCGGTGCTGCCGCCGGGGGGCCAGCCGATGATGAGGCGGAGCGGCCGGTCAGGCCAGGTCGCGGCCCCGTCCCCCTGGGCCCGCACGATGGCAGGCGCGGCCAGGCCCAGGGCCGTGGTCACAAGCAGCTTGCGGCGCAACAGGATCATGTGCGCGTTCCTTTCCCGGATGTCTCCCGGGCAGGAGCCTCCCACGCCAGGGAGGCGGACCTCAAGCGCCCGTCGCCGCATCGGGCCGGGCTGCGCCGGCTCGTGATCGGCCCCGCCGGCGTCAGGCCACCGCGGCGGTGGTCTCCATCTCCGCCCGGAAGCCCTCGGTGATGTGCCGCCCCAGGCGCGCGGCCAGCGGCACGTTGGGCCGCACCCGCAGCGCGATCTGGAAGTCCGGCAGGCGCGGCAGCCCGTCCTCCTCCCCCAGCACGCGCAGCCCGGGCGGCAGGCTGCCGGACAGGCCCATCGTCACCGCCAGCCCCGCCAGCGCGATGGCATGTGTCCCCGTCTGCGAGGCGGAGCTGTAGGCGACCCGCCAGGGCAGGCCGGAGCGGACCAGCGCCTCCTCCGCCGCCCGGCTCCAGGGGCAGGGGCCGCTGCACAGCGCCACCGGCAGCGGCCGGCGCAGGTGGACCGGGTGCTCGACCGCCCCGATCCAGCGCAGCGGCCCGCGCCACAACCGCTCCGCCTGCGTCCCCGGCCGCTCGTTGCCCAGGGAGAAGATGGTGATGTCCAGCTCGCCCTCGTCATAGGCGTGCAACAGGGCGGTGCTGGGCAGGCAGACGACCTCGATCTCCACCGCCGGATGTGCCTGGGCGAAGCGCGCCAGGATCTCCGGCAGCCAGATCAACGCGTAATCGTCCGGCGAACCCAGCCGCACCCGCCCCACCAGCTCCGGCGTGCGGAAGCCCGAGATGATCTCGTCGTTCATCTCCAGCATCCGCCGGGCCCGGTCGAGCAGCCACTCGCCATGCGTCGTCGGGCTCAGCCCGCGCGCCCCGCGGACAAGCAGCGGCTGGCCCAGCACCTCCTCCAGCCGGCGCATCTGCATGGAGACGGCCGATTGCGTCCGGCCCACCGACTGCGCCGCGCGGGTGACGCTGCCGCCCTCGGCCACCAGCACGAAGGAGCGCAGCAGGTCGGGGTCGAGACCCGGGGGAAGGGCTTGCATGGTCATCAATTTGGCTGATGCCCAAGCTCAAAACAACTCGTTTCCCTCATGAAGCCGGCTCCGCCATATGCAGGACCCGACGGCGGAACGACCCGCCGGCGAAGCGCAAGGAACGAACCGATGTCCGCCCACACCTCCCCTGTCGCCCTCGTCTACGGTGCCGGCGCGCCGGCGAGCCGCGGCCAGCGGGCGATGGGCTGGATGCACGCCGTCTTCCGTGTCTTCCAGGCCATCGAAAGCCGCCGCCTCCTCGCCGAGATGGACGACCGCATGCTGTCCGATATCGGCATCAGCCGGAGCGAGGCCGATCACGAGGCCAACCGCGCCCCCTGGGACCTCGCCGCGCCCAGCCGGCGCGGCTGAACGGCACCGGCCAGGGCTGCCCCCTTCCGGCGGGCCGCCCCTCGCCCGGCTCGCGGTGACCGACGCCGGCCTATGGGGCTCCGTGCTGGCGGCATGTCCTGGCCGCCTGTTCCGCCAGACCGGTTCCCCCGGGCGGCCGGGGATATCCTGGCCGCCTGGAGCACGAATGGCGCCCGGCCACGCTCCCCTGGCCTGGGCGGGCGGGATGCGACCAGGATGACGGACCCGGCGATGCGGCACGCCACCCGGCCGACCCCGCAGGCGTCACCGCAAAGTCAATTCCATTCCTGCACGATAGTGATTGCGTGCATGCAATCCACTTCCGCTGCCATCCGGGCATCGGGAGGCCTATCTGGGGTGCCACCGCAGGGCAGGCGCTCTGACCCAACCGATAGGCAGGAGGCTCCCTCCATGGCCCGCAACGGCATCCACCACGTCACCGCCATCGCCGGAAACGCGAAGCGCAACCTGGATTTCTACACTCGCGCCCTCGGGCTGCGGCTGGTGAAGAAGACGGTGAACTTCGATGATCCCGGCGCCTACCACCTCTACTACGGCGACGCGGCCGGCAGCCCCGGGACGATCCTCACCTTCTTCCCCTGGGAGCACGCCGCCCCCGGCCGCCTCGGCATCGGCGAGACGCAGGAGACGGCGTTCCGCATCCCGCAGGCCGCCACCGGCTACTGGCTGCACCGCCTGATGGAGAAGGGCGTGGAGGTCGAGCGCGCCACCCGCTTCGGCGAGACCGTGCTGGCCTTCCGCGACCCGGACGGCCTGCGCCTCGCCCTCGTCGCCCTGCCGGGCCTCGAGGCGGAGGCCGGGTGGGACAACAGGGACATCCCGGCGGAGCACGCGATCCGGGGCTTCCACGGCGTCACGCTGATGCTGGAGGACGGCGCGCGGACCGGCGCCATCCTGACGGACGTCTTCGGCTTCGCCGAGCTGGCGCGGGAGGGCGACACGGCGCGCTACGCGGCCGAGGGCACGGCCATCGGCGGGATCGTGGACCTGCGCTCGGTGGGCGGCTTCCTGCCCGGCCGGATGGGCCGCGGCAGCGTGCACCACGTCGCCTTCCGCGCCGCCGACGACGCGGCGGAGATGGAGATGGCACGCCGGCTGGGCGCGAACCATGGCCTGCGGCCCACGGAGCAGAGGGACCGGCACTACTTCCGCTCCGTCTACTTCCGCGAGCCGGGCGGCGTGCTGTTCGAGATCGCCACCGACATCCCCGGCTTCGCCGTGGACGAGGCGGAGGCGTCGCTCGGCACGGCGCTGAAGCTGCCGGACTTCCTCGAGCCGCACCGCCGCACCATCGAGGCGGCACTGCCCGAGCTGGCCTGAACCCGCGATGCCGCGCGCCCCGGAACGGGCGCGCGGCCCCCCCTGCCGGCCCACCCCTCCGGGGAGAACCATCCCATGCGCGCCGCCACCGAACTGAGCTTCCTGCACCGCTTCGAGCCCGCCACCGCGCCGGACCTGCCGCCGCTCCTCCTCCTGCATGGCACGGGCGGCAACGAGGACGACCTGCTGCCGCTGGGCCGCCTGGTCGCGCCCGGGGCGGCGCTGCTCTCGCCGCGCGGCAAGGTGTCGGAGAACGGCATGCCCCGCTTCTTCCGCCGCCTGGCCGAGGGCGTGTTCGACGAGGCCGACCTGCGCCGCCGCACGGACGAGCTGGCCGAGTTCGTCCGCGACGCCCGCGCCGCCTACGGCATCGGCGCCCCGGTCGCGCTGGGCTTCTCCAACGGCGCCAACATCGCGGCCGCGATGCTGCTGCAGCGCCCCGGCCTGCTGCGCGGCGCCGCGCTCCTGCGCGCCATGCCGCCCTTCCGCCAGCCGCCCGAGGCCGATCTGGGCGGCACGCCCGTGCTGCTGCTCTCAGGCACGGCTGATCCGATCGTGCCCGCCGCCAGCAGCGCCGCCCTCGCCGCGCTGCTGGACCGCGACGGCGCGGCGGTGACGCATCATGCCCTGCCGGTGGGCCATGGCCTGTCGCAGATGGACGTGTCGCTGACCAGGGACTGGCTGCGGAGCTTGGCCGGACAGGAACGCCTCGGCGCACCCGGAGGCCCCGCCGGGCGGCGCGCCCCCTGACCTCGCGGCGCGGCCGGCGGCGATCCCGCCGGCCGGGTCCGGCAAGCCCGCCCGTCATCCTCCGGTGCGGCGGTCCTGGCACGCCGGGCGCGTTAACCTTTTGCTTTCCTTCTCCACCGCAGATTGGTGGCCTGGAAGGGCTTGGCGCGCTAAGAGAACAGAATGAGAATCTACCTCGCTGGACCGGAAGTCTTCCTCCCGGATGCCGAGGCGCTGGCCACGGCGAAGAAGGCCATCTGCGCCCGGCACGGGGCGGAAGGGGTGTTCCCGCTGGACCCGGTGGACTGCCCACGGGCCGACGCGGCCGGCGAGCGCTACCTGGAGATCTACCTCCGCAACGAGGCGCATATCCGCGGCTGCGACGCGCTGATTGCCAACCTCACCCCCTTCCGCGGCCCCTCCGCCGATGCCGGCACCATCTATGAGCTGGGCTTCATGCGCGCCCTGGGCCGGCCGGTGGCGGGCTATGCCAATGCCGACGGCGTCTTCCGCGACCGCACCCTGGCCTTCCTGGATGGCCGCGCCCGCCGCCGCGCGGATGGCTCCTGGGAGGATGAGGAAGGGCTGCACCTCGAGGATTTCGGGCTGCACGACAACCTGATGATCGATGGCGGCATCCGTGCCGCAGAGGGCCCGCTGGTGATCCGCGCCATCCCGCCCGAGGCGCGCTGGCACGACCTCTCCGGCTTCGAGGCGGCGCTGCAGGCCCTGGTGGGGCGCTGACCGGAGGCCCGTCCCCGCCCCGCTGTCCGCTCTGGCCCGGTCCGTGCAGGATGGGCGCGGGATGCAGCCGACGAACGGAGAGACGGACATGCTGGGACGACGCGAGCTCGGGCGGATGGCCGCCGGCACGCTGGGTCTGGCCGCCACCCTGCAGGCCGCCCGGCCTGCCGCCCTCAGGGCCCAGGGAGCGGGGGCCGGGACGGGCGCCTTCCCCACCCATCCGCTGCGCTGGGTGGTGGGCTACCCGCCCGGTGGCGCCTCGGACGTCTTCGCCCGGCTGATCGGGGCGCAGATGTCGGGCGTGCTGGGCCAGAACGTGGTGGTGGAGAACCGCCCCGGCGGCGGCGCCGTGCTGGCCAGCGAGACGGTCGCCCGCGCGGCGCCCGACGGCTACACCCTGCTGCACGTCGACAACGGTATCCTGGTCTACAACCCGGCCCTCTACAGCCGGCTGCCGCTCGATCCCGACAAGGACCTCGCGGGCGTCGGCTTCATCGGGCGCTTCCCGCTGTTCCTGGTGGTGCGCCCGGACGACCCGGCCAGGACCTTCGCCGACTACGTCGCCGCGACGCGGCAGCGGGTGCCCACCTATGGCAGCCCGGCCGTCGCCTCTCCCCACCATCTGGCGATGGAACTGCTGAAGCGCCGCGCCGGCGGCTTCGAGGCCACCCACGTGCCCTATCGCGGCGCCCCGGCGGCGATGCAGGACCTGCTGGCCGGCGCGGTGGACAGCGTGATGGTGGACTGCGCCACGGGCATCCCCTTCCTGCGCGACGGCAAGGCGCGCGCCCTGCTGGTGATGAGCGAGGCGCGCAGCGCCTCCGCCCGCGACGTGCCGACCGCGCTGGAGCTGGGCCATGCCGGCGCCGTGGCCTATGGCTGGCAGGGCATGTCCGTCCCGGCCGGGGTGCCGGCACCGGTGGTGCAGCAGTTGAACACGGCGCTCAACCGGGCCACCGCCTCCGGCGAGCTGCAGGCGCGGATGCAGACCCTGGGCATCGAGCCCGCGCCATGGACGCCCGCCGAGTTCTCCGCCTTCGTGGAGAAGGAGATCGCGCTGTGGCGCCCGCTGATCCGGGAGCTGGGCATCCGGCTCGACAGTTGAGCCCGCCCGCGCCCCCCGGGGGCTTCCCGCCGCGGCCGGGGGCGGGCAGACAGGGCCGGGCATGGCAAGGGGCATGGCAGCTTGTGGCGTTGGCTGACGGCGGGACGGGCGAAGGCACGCCAGGCGGAGTTCGCGGCCTGGAACACCAAGGTGCTGGGCTCGGTCCTGGCGCGCCAGGCCTATGAGCAGGGCTTCGCCGCGCAGGGCTCCCGCGGCCCCGCCGCCCCCGTCCCGCTCGGCCTGACGGGCCGGCTCTGCCGCCAGGCCGACCTGGAAGCCCCCTGGCTGCACCACTGGTGCGACCGCCAGGCCATCCTGCCCCTCTACCACCGCAAGGTGTGGGAGGACTGCTTCGTCCTGCAAGCCTTGTGGGAGGCGGGGATGCTCGCCCCCGGCCGCCGCGGCCTGGGCTTCGCGGTCGGGGCGGAGCCCCTGCCCGCGGTGATGGCGGCCGCGGGGGTGGAGGTGCTGGCCACCGACCTCTCCCCCCGCGACCCGCGCGCCCGCGCCTGGATCCGGGCGGAGCAGCACGGCAGCAGCCTGGACACGCTCTACCGCCCGCACCTCGTGGACCGGGCGACCTTCGATGCCCGGGTCCGGCATCGCGACCTGGACATGCGCCACGTCCCGGCCGAGCTGGACGGGCAGTTCGACTTCGTCTGGTCCGTCTGCTCCTTCGAGCACCTGGGCAGCATCGAGGCCGGGCTGGAGTTCGTGCGCCGTGCCATGCGCTGCCTGCGCCCCGGTGGCGTCGCCGTGCACACCACCGAATTCAACCTGGACGATTCCGGCCCGGGGCTGGAACGCGGCCCCACCGTGCTGTTCCGCCGCCGCCACCTGGAGAGCCTGTTCGACCGCCTCGCCCGGGACGGCCACGACCCCCTGCCGATGGACTGGGAGGCCGGCGACGGGGTGCTGGACCGCTTCGTCGACCTGCCGCCCTACCCGCTCCAGAAGGGCTGGCCCCTGGCCATCGCCCCCGACGCGCCGCACCTGAAGCTGGCCGTCCACGGCTGCGTGGCCACCTCGGCCGGGCTGATCCTGCGCGCCGGGACGGAGAGGTAGCGGCGCGCCCACCCCGCCGCATCCCGGCAGGCCCGGCGGCAGCGCCGGGCCCGGACGGGCGGGAGGTGCCGGGGGGCCGAGCCCTCCCGCCCGTCAGCGCGTGATCGCGGCGTGGGCGGCGAGGCAGGCCATGTCGAGGATCTGGTTCACCCCCGCCGCCGTCGGCACCACCTGGGCCGGCTTCGCCAGCCCCTGCAGCACCGGGCCGACGGTGGCGGCGCTGGTCAGGCGGGGCACCGCCTTAGCCAGGATGTGCGCGGCGTGCAGGCCGGGCATCACCAGCACGTTGGCGGGGCCGGTCAGGCGGCAGAAGGGGTAGAGGGTGCGCATCGCCGGGTCGAGCGCGACATCGGCCGTCATCTCGCCGTCGTACTCGAAGTCGACCTCCGTCTCGTCCAGCAGCTTCACCGCCTCGCGGATCGAGCCGGGGATGGTGCCGCGCGGATCGCCGAAATTGGAGAAGGAGAGGAAGGCCACCCGCGGCTCCAGCCCCAGGCGCCGCGCCTGGGCGGCGGACTGGCGCGCGATGGCGGCCAGCGTCGGGGCGTCCGGCCGCTCGTGAATCGCGGTGTCGGCCAGCAGCACGCTGCCCGCGCGCCGGGTGAGCAGCAGCGTCAGGCCGAACATCACGTGCTCCTCGCCCGTGCTGTCCTGGCCCTTGTCGATGCCGAGCAGGATGCCCTTCAGCGAGGCGGAGTAGCTGCGCGTCGTGCCCGTCACCATCGCGTCCGCGTCGCCCAGCGCCACCATGCAGGCGGCGAAGGCGTTGCGGTCCTGGTTCACCGCGCGCTGGCAGTCGCGGAACAGGAAGCCCTCGCGCTGCTTGCGGGAGTAGATGTACTCCGCGTAGCGCAGGTTGCTGTCCGACAGGGCGGCGTTGTGGATCTCGATGCCGTCCGGCAGCGGGATGCCCAGCGCCGCGACGGTCGCGGTGATGCGCTCCTCGCGCCCCACCAGCACGGGCGTGCCATAGCCGGCATTGGCGAAGGCGATGGCCGCACGGATCACCTTCTCCTCCTCGCCCTCGGCGAAGACGACCCGCTTGGGATTGGCCTTCACCCGCTCGGTGATCATCTCCAGCGCGCCGGCGGCGGCGTCCAGCCGCCCGGCCAGCTCGCGGGTGTAGCGGGCGAGGTCCATCAGCGGCTTGCGCGCCACGCCCGAATCCATCGCCGCCTTGGCGACGGCGGGCGAGACGCGCGAGATCAGCCGCGGGTCGAAGGCGTTGGGGATGATGTATTCGGGGCCGTAGCGCAGCGGGTTGCCGCCGGCCACCTCCTCCGGCACGTCCTCGCGCGCGAGCGCGGCCAGCGCCTCGGCCGCCGCGACCTTCATGCTGTCGTTGATCGTGCTGGCGCGCACGTCCAGCGCGCCGCGGAAGATGAAGGGGAAGCCCAGGACGTTGTTCACCTGGTTCGGGTAGTCGGAACGGCCGGTGGCGATGATGACGTCCGGCCGCGCCGCCTTGGCCTCGTCCGGGGTGATCTCCGGATCGGGGTTGGCCATGGCGAAGATGATCGGCTTGTCCGCCATGGCGCGGACCATGTCCTGCGTCACCGCGCCCTTCACGGACAGGCCGAAGAAGGCGTCCGCCCCCTCCATCGCCTGGGACAGGGTGCGGCGGTCGGTCGTCACCGCATAGGCCGACTTCCACTGGTTCATGCCCTCGGTGCGGCCGCGGTAGAGCACGCCCTTGGTGTCGCACATCAGGATGTTCTCGGGCCGCATGCCCATCGCCTTGACCAGCTCGGCGCAGGCGATGGCGGCGGAGCCCGCGCCGTTGATCACGAGCTTCGTGGTCTTCAGCTCGCGCCCCGTCAGGTGGCAGGCGTTGATCAGCCCGGCGGCGGCGACGATGGCGGTGCCGTGCTGGTCGTCGTGGAAGACGGGGATGTCCATCAGCTCGCGCAGGCGCTGTTCGATGACGAAGCACTCCGGCGCCTTGATGTCCTCGAGGTTGATGCCGCCGAAGGACGGGCCGAGGTAGCGGACGCAGTTGACGAACTCGTCCACGTCCTCCGTGTTGAGGCACAGGTCGATGGAGTCGACGTCGGCGAAGCGCTTGAACAGCGCCGCCTTGCCCTCCATCACCGGCTTGCCGGCCAGCGCGCCGAGGTTGCCCAGCCCCAGCACGGCGGTGCCGTTGGAGATGACCGCGACCATGTTGCCCTTGGCCGTGTAGTCGTAGGCGAGCGACGGGTCGCGGTGGATGTGCAGGCAGGGCTCGGCCACGCCGGGCGAATAGGCCAGCGACAGGTCGCGCGCGGTGATCAGCGGCTTGGTGATGCGGATCTCGATCTTGCCCGGCCGCCCCTCGGCATGGAGCGCCAGCGCCTCCTCCGCGGTCACCCGCGCCGTGCGCGTGTCCTGGCTCTTGCTGCGCGAAACGTCGTCCATGGCCGTGTCTCCACCCTGGCCACGGGTATATGGCTCGGGGCGCGATCGGGAAAGTCGCCTCCTTCGCGGTTGCGGCAGAGACCGCTAGGCTGGGCCCCAGATGCCCGACCTGCCGACCGATCCGCTCTCCCCGCCCGCCGCCCCCCGCCTCGACCCGCGCGGCGCCACCCCGGCCATGGCCCAGTGGTTCGCCGCCAAGGCCGCGCATCCGGACGCGCTGGTCTTCTTCCGGCTGGGCGACTTCTTCGAGATGTTCTTCGACGACGCCCTGCTGGTGGGGGAGGTGCTGGACCTCGCCACCTCCCACCGCGGCGAGCACAACGGCCAGCCGGTCCCGATGGCCGGGGTGCCGGCGTATGCGCATGAGTCCTACCTCGCCCGGCTGCTGCGGCGCGGCTACCGGGTGGCCGTCTGCGACCAGATGGAGACGCCGGAGGAAGCCAAGGCCCGCAAGGCGCCCACCATCCGGCGGGAGGTGGTGCGCGTCGTCTCGCCCGGCACGGTTACCGAGGAATCCCTGCTGGAAGGGGGGCGCCCCTCCTGGCTGCTGGCCCTGGCCGAAGCGGGCGAGGCCCTGGGCGCCGCCTGGCTGGACATCTCCACCGGCGCCGTCTGCACGGAGGTCCTGGCCCCGGCCGAGGCGGCCGCGCTGCTCGCGCGCCTCGACCCGGCCGAGGTGCTGGCCCCGCCCGGCCTGGTCGCCAGTGGCGCGCTCGCCCCTCTCGGTGCCCGGCTGCGCGAGGCCGTTCCGCCGCGCGACCCGGGCCGCCGCGCCGCCGAGGCCTGGGGGGTGGCGAGCCTGGAGGGGTTCGGCAGCTTCTCGCCCGCCGAGGTCGCGGCGCTGGCCATGGCGCTGGACTATGTCCGCGACGCCCAGGGCGGCACCCTGCCGCGCCTCTCGCCCCCCGAATGCTGCGGCGATTCCCGCACGCTGCGGATGGACGGCGCCACCCGCCGCAGCCTGGAGATCCTGCGCGCCGAGCGCGGGGGGGCGGAGGACTGCCTCTTCGCCGCGGTGGACCGCACCCTGACCGGGGCGGGCGGGCGGGAGCTGGCCGCGCGGCTCGGCGCGCCGCTGGCCGATCCCGGCCCGATCGGCGAACGCCACGCGGCGGTGGCCGCCCTGCTCGACGCGCCGCGGTTGCGCGCGGCCCTGCGCCAAGCGCTGCGCGGGGCGCCGGACATGGCGCGCGCCCTGGCCCGGCTCTCCGTCGGGCGCTTCAACCCGCGCGACCTCGCCGCGCTGCGCGACGGGCTGGGGCGGGCGGCGGCGATGCAGGCGGCGTTGCGCGCGGAGGAGCTGCCCCTCCTCCTGCTCCGCGCCGCCCGCGCCCTGGTCCCGGACGCCTCGCCCCAGGCGGAGCTGGCCCGCGCCCTGGCCGAGACCCTGCCCGCCCGGCTGGAGGATGGGGGGGTGATCGGCGCCGGCTATGACGGGCAGCTCGACGCGCTGCGCCGGCTGCGCGACGGGGCGCGCGAGGCGATCCTGGAGATGCAGCGCGAGCTGGCCCGCGCCTGGGGCGTCGCCAGCCTGAAGATCCGCCACCACCAGCAGTTCGGCCACCTGGCGGAGGTGCCGTCCTCGGCCGGCGAGACCCTGTTGCGGGCCCAGAAATCGGGAAAGGGGGCACAGGAGGGGCCGCTCGCGCCGATCCACCGCCAGACCATGGCGAACACCCACCGCTTCACCTGCGCGGCGCTCGCCGAGCTGGACCGCAAGCTGGCCTCGGCGCGTGACGAGGCGGGGCGGCGGGAGGCACGGGTGGTGGCGCACCTGCGCCAGCTCTGCCTCGACGCGGCGACCGGCATCGACGCCGCCGCCCGCGCGGTGGCCGAGATCGACGTCCAGGCGGCGGCGGCCGAGCTGGCGGCGGGCGGCGGCTGGTGCCGACCGGAGATCACGGACGGGACGGAATTCCGCATCCGCCAGGGCCGCCACCCGGTGGTGGACGCAGCACTCCGCCGGGCGAAGGGCCCCGCCTTCGTGCCGAACGACGCCGACCTCTCGGCCGGGCGGCGGCTCTGCCTGCTGACGGGGCCGAACATGGCGGGCAAGTCCACCTTCCTGCGGCAGAACGCGCTGCTGGTGGTGCTCGCCCAGGCGGGGCTCTTCGTGCCGGCGGAGGGCGCGCGGCTGGGGCTGGTGGACCGGCTCTTCTCCCGCGTCGGCGCCGCGGACGACCTCGCCGGCGGTCGCTCCACCTTCATGGTGGAGATGAGCGAGACGGCGGTGATCCTGAACCAGGCGGGGCCGCGCTCGCTGGTCATCCTGGACGAGGTCGGGCGCGGCACCGCCACCTGGGACGGGCTCGCCATCGCCTGGGCGGTGCTGGAGGCGCTGCACGACCGCCTCCGCTGCCGCGCGATCTTCGCGACCCATTTCCACGAGCTGACGGCGCTCGCCGGCAAGCTCCCGGAGCTGGCCCCGGCCACCCTGCAGGTGCGCGAGCACCGGGGGCGCGTGGTCTTCCTGCACAGCGTCGCGCCCGGCGTCTCCGAACGCTCCTGGGGGCTGCACGTGGCGCGGCTGGCCGGCGTGCCGCGCGGGGTGGTCGCGCGGGCGGAGCAGGTGCTGGCGGCGCTGGAGGCGCGGGCGAAGGGCCTCGACCCGCTCTCCGAGGAGCTGCCGCTCTTCGGGGCCGCCGCGCCCGTGGCGCCGGACCCTTCCGAAGCCGACCGGAACGTTCTGTCCGACGAACCCGCGGCGCCGGCCTCCGGCCTCGTGCTGGAGGCACTGGCCGCCATCGACCCGGACGCCCTCACGCCGCGCGAGGCGCTGGAGGCGCTGTACCGGCTGAAATCCCTGGCCCCGACCCTGCACGACGCTGTTACCGCGCCCCGCGCCGGCTTATCCTCCATCGCATGAAGCTCTTTGGGGCCGGTGCCGACACCGCCATCCACGTTCCCGACGACGACGCCCGCGCCCTGACGGAGGCGTTGCTCCCCCCTGCCGGCCCCCTATCGCGCGACATGGCGATCGCCCTGCTGCGCCGGCGCCTAGCCAAGGTGCAGTCCAGCGTCCAGCAGGAGTTCGAGACGGGCGAGATGCCCGGCCTGATCGCCGGGCGCCGGCTGGGCGCGCTGATGGACGGGGTGATCACCGCCATCCACGCCTACAGCCTCGCCGTCGTCGGGCGGGAGGAGGCGTCGCGCCCGCCCTTCGCCCTGGCCGCGACCGGCGGCTACGGCCGCGGCGTGGTCGCGCCCTTCAGCGACACGGACCTGCTCTTCGTCTCGGAGCAGCCGCTGGGCCAGGCCGGGCGGCGCATGGTGGAGTTCATGCTCTACGTGCTGTGGGACCTGGGGCTGAAGGTCGGCCACGCCACCCGCACCATCGCGGAGTGCCTGGAGGACGCCAAGGGCGATCCCACGGTGCAGACGGCGCTGCTGGACGCCCGCTTCCTCACCGGCCACCGCCCCGTCTTCGACGCCTTCGCCGCCGCCTTTGCCGCCGCGCGCAAGGACTGGGGGATCGGCCAGTTCCTCGCCGCCAAGCGGCAGGAGCGCCAGGCCCGCCACGCCCGCTACGGCGAGAGCCCCTACCTGGTCGAGCCGCACCTGAAGGAGGGGCGCGGCGGGTTGCGCGACCTCCAGACCATGTACTGGATCGCCCGCTACGCCTTCGGCACGCAGAAGATGGGCGAGCTGGTCGGCCCCGAGAGCCCGGGCGGCGGGCTGCTGACGGCGCAGGAGGCCCGCGCCTTCCGCCGCGCCTGGAACTTCATCTGGACCGTGCGCTTCCACCTGCACTACGTCACCGGCCGCGCCGAGGAACGGCTGACCTTCGACCTGCAGCCCGTGGTGGGCGCCCGCATGGGCTACACCCGCCATGGCAAGCAGGACGGGGTGGAGCGCTTCATGAAGCATCTCTTCCTCACCGCCCGCGACGTGGTCCGCCTCTCCCGCCTGCTGGAGCCGGCGATCGAGCGCAGCGTGCTGGGGATGCCCGCGCTGCAGCCCGCCCCCAGCCCCGCCCTGGCCGCGGCGGGGATCGCGCTGGCGGACGGCAAGGCCCTGATCTCGCCCAGCCTCGACGTGACGGCCGACCCGGCGGCGATGCTGCGGCTGATGCTGGCGGTGCGCGACCTGGGGCTGGAGCTGCACCCCCTCGCCAACCGCAGCCTGATCCGCAACGCGCGCTACGCCTCCCGCCTGCGCAGCGACAAGGCGGCGGGGGCGATGTTCCTCGACCTGCTGACCGGCCCGCATTCGGCGCGCTGCATGCGGGTGCTGAACGAGGTCGGCTTCCTGTCGCGCTACATCCCCGACTGGGCGCGCATCGTCGGGCTGATGCAGTTCGACACCTACCACGTCTACACCGTCGAGGAGCACACGATCGAGGCGATCCGGGTGCTCAACGGGCTCGACGAGGGCGACCTGGAGAACATCGCCCCCGTCGCCTCCGAGCTGATCGGGCAGTTGCAGTCGCGACGCGCCCTCTACGTCGCGATGCTGCTGCACGACATCGCCAAGGGCCGCGGCGGCGACCATTCGGAGCTGGGCGCGCGCATCGCCCAGGAGGTCTGTCCGCGCATCGGCCTGACGCCGGAGGAGACGGAGACCGTCTCCTGGCTGGTGCTGAACCACCTGCTGATCAGCCAGACCGCCTTCAAGCGCGACATCGACGACCCCAAGACCATCCTCGACCTGGCGGAGATCGTGCAGTCGCCGGAGCGGCTGCGCCTGCTGCTGGTCCTCACCGTCGCCGACATGCGCGCGGTCGGGCCCAAGGTCTGGAACGGCTGGAAGGCCACGCTGCTGCGCGAGCTGTACTGGCGCGTGGCGGAGGTCCTGGCCGGCGGCCTGTCCGTGCCCGAGCGCGACGTGCGCGTGGCCCGCGCCAAGCAGGCGGTCACCCCCCTGCTGCAGGGCTGGCCGCAGGAGGATGTGGAACGCTTCCTGTCCGTGGGCTACCCCGGCTACTGGCTCTCCTTCGACGCGCAGACCCATGCTCGCCACGCCGCCATGATGCGCGAGGCGGAGTCGACCGGCGCGCCGCTGACCGTCCGCACCCGCGTGCTGGAGGCGCGGGCGGTCACCGAGGTCACCGTCTACGCCGCCGACCATCCCGGGCTGTTCAGCCGCATCGCGGGCGCGCTGGCCGTCGGCGGGGCCAGCATCGTGGATGCGCGCATCCACACCATGACCAACGGCATGGCGCTGGACACGTTCTGGGTGCAGGACGCGGTGGGCGGCATGCTGGACGCGCCGCACCGCCTCGCCCGCCTGTCCGTGCTGATCGAGCAGGCGCTGTCGGGCCGCATCCGCCTGCCCACGGAGATCCGCAAGGTGCGGCGCGAACCCTCCCGCCTGCGGGCGGTGACCGTGCCGCCGCGGGTGGTGATCGACAACCACGCCAGCTCCTCGCACACGGTGGTGGAGGTGAACGCGCGCGACCGGCCCGGCCTGCTGCACGACGTGACGGCGGCGATCAGCGAGCAGGGGCTGCAGATCGCCTCCGCCCATGTCACCACCTATGGCGTGCGGGCGGTGGACGTCTTCTACGTGAAGGACGTGTTCGGCCTGAAGGTGGAGAACGAGCGCAAGCTCGCCAGCCTGCGCCAGGCCCTGCTCAAGGCCCTGATGCCGGCCGGCGAGGGCGGCGCGGCCGAGGTCCCGCTCGCCAGCGCCGTCTGATACGGCCGGACGAGGACAAACCGCCCCCCGCTCCATGCGTTCTCCCGGGAGGAACCAGGAGGACCCGGCCATGGCCGAGGAGACGCTGCGCGAGGAGTTCAGCAACTGGGGCGGTGGCACGAAGTCGGCCCGCCCGACCAGCGTGGGACCGCACGACGTGAAGGCGGACCAGGAAGACCCGTCCAACCCCGGCCTCGATCCGGGCAAAGACTACAAGCCATCGCCGCAGGACAGCGCCGCCACGGCCGCTCCGGACCAGCCGGAGAAGGAATTTGCCAACATCCCCGTGAAACCCGGCGAAACGCAGAAGCAGGGAGCGCCGCGCGATGCGCCGCCGCTCACAAGCCTGGCCGAGGAATGATCCACGTGGCGTGATGCCTTGACGTCTGCCGGCGTGGTACCCGTTCCCCGGGGGCAAGGCTCTGCCTCGCCCCCGTACCCCCACTCCGCCAGGACCCTGCGGGCCCTGGACCCGATCGGCGCTGCCGCGCGGATGAGTGCGACGGGGTCGAGGCGCCGAGGAGCCATGCTCCTCGGCGGGTACGGCCGCAGCATTCGCTGACGCCTTCAAACCTATTCTGGAGTCCCGCCTGTCCGCGTTCCGTCAGGGTTCAGTCCGGAGACTGACGGCAGTCGCACAGCACCAGACTCCCAGCGGGGACCGGGGCCCGCTTGTGGCCCCGGCAGGGGAGGGTCTGGGAGGGGACGGCGTCCCCTCCCAGTCCGACATTGGAACACCAGAGCACGACGGATGAAGTTATCCCGCCGTGCGTATGAGGCGGCCTGGTCCCCATGTGTTTCGACAATCAGAACCAGGGGGAGACAGCGCCTGTCTCCCTGACGGCAGGCCCACGGTCACCCCGGTCAGGGCGGGGTGATCAGGTCGGCCGGAACCAGCCCGCGCCGTGCATCGGCCCGGCGCAGCCATGCGACCAGCGGCAGGGCGGCCAGCACCATCCAGGCCTTGCCCAGGATCTGCCCGGCCAGGAAGTCCAGGCTGCCGAAGGCGACCCAGAGGAAGACGAGGCTGTCCACGACCAGCCCGGCCGCGCCCGAGGCCGCTACTGCCAGCACCAGCCCGCGCCGCTGCAACGGGGTATAGACGACGAGGTCGGCCAGTTCGCTGAGCAGGAAGGCCAGGGCCGAGGCGAAGACCAGCGCGGCCGGGGCCAACAGGGCGGAGAGCACCGCCCCCGCTATGATGGCGGCCAACGCCCAGGCGAAGCCCAGCCGGCGCTGTACCAGGTCGCGCAGCACCAGCCCCAGCCCCACCATCAGCACGCCGGACGGGGCCAGCAGCCCGAAGCCCACGGGGATGACGCAGGGGCCATCGGGGATGCAGGCGGTGCCGGCATGGCCGATCAGCCAGTTGGCGGCGGGGATGGTCAGCGCGAAGGCGGCGAGGAACAGCAGCCCCTCCCGCAGGCGGATGTGGCCGTTCATGCTACCGTCTCCGCCACGAAACGTTCCCAGCCCTTGCGGCGCAGGTCGCAGGCGGGGCAATGGCCGCAGCCATAGCCCCAGGGATGGCGCTGCTGCCGGTCACCCAGGTAGCAGGTGTGGGTGTCCTCCAGCAGCAGCTCCACCAGCGGCTCGCCGCCCAGCCGCCGCGCCAGCCGCCAGGTCTCGGCCTTGTCGCGCCACATCAGCGGCGTGTGCAGCACGAAGCGCCGGTCCATGCCGAGGTTGATCGCCACCTGCAGCGCCTTGAGCGTGTCGTCGCGGCAGTCCGGATAGCCGGAATAGTCCGTCTCGCACATGCCGCCGATCAGGTGGCGCAGCCCGCGGCGATAGGCGAGCGCGGCGGCGAGGGTGACAAAGAGCAGGTTGCGCCCGGGCACGAAGGTGTTGGGCAGCCCGTCGGCGCGCATCGCGATCTCGCTGCGCGCGGTCAGCGCCGTGTCCGACACCTCCGCCAGCGCGGCGAGCGGCAGGGTATGGTCCGGCCCCAGCCGCCCCGCCCAGCGCGGGAAGGCGGCGAGGCCGAAGCGGAAGGCGCGGCGGCAGTCCAGCTCCACCCGGTGCCGCTGGCCGTAGTCGAAGCCCAGCGTCTCCACATGCGCGAAGTTCTCCAGCGCCCAGGCCAGGCAGGTGGCGCTGTCCTGCCCGCCGCTGAACAGCACCAGCGCGCCGTCGTCCCGCAGCGTTCCGGTCTCCGCCGTGCCGGCTTCCGGCACGGCGGCCGCCCCCTTCTGCGTCATGCCGCCCCCCCGAGCCGCGCGGCCGCCCAGGTGGCGGCCTCCGCGACCACCGGGTCGGGATCCCGGCACAGCGCCACGGCTGCCGGCAGCAGGCCGGGATCGCCGGAATTGCCGATCGCGTTCAGCACGTTGCGCACGAAGCGGTCGCGGCCGATGCGCTTGATCGGCGAGCCGGAGAAGCGGGCGCGGAAGGCAGCGTCGTCGAGCATGGCCAGCTCGGCCAGCGAGGGCGCCATCAGGTCGGTGCGCGGGATCAGGGCGGGCTCCTCGGTGGGATGGGCGAACTTGTTCCAGGGGCAGGCGGCGAGGCAGTCGTCGCAGCCGTAGATGCGGTTGCCCATCCGGGAACGGAGTTCGTGCGGAATGGGACCGCGGTGCTCGATGGTCAGGTAGGAGATGCAGCGCCGCGCGTCGAGCCGGTAGGGGCCGAGGAAGGCATCGGTCGGGCAGGCGGCCAGGCAGCGGGTGCAGGCGCCGCAATGGTCCGTCTCCGCCGCGTCGGGCGCGAGGTCGAGCGTGGTGTAGACCTCGCCCAGGAACAGCCAGGAGCCGTGCGCGCGGGAGACGAGGTTGCTGTGCTTGCCCTGCCAGCCCAGCCCCGCCTGCTGCGCCAGCGGCTTCTCGGCCACCGGGGCGGTATCGACGAAGACCTTCAGCTCCGTTCCCGCGAAGCGGTCCACCATCCAGCGGGCCAGTGCCTTGAGGCGCTTCTTCACCACGTCATGGTAGTCGCGGTGGCGGGCATAGACGCTGACCGTGCCGCAGTCGGGCAGGGCGAGACTCGCCAGAGGATCGTCCTCAGGGCCGTAGTTCATGCCCAGCGCGACCACCGAGACGGCCTCGGGCCAGAGCGCGCGCGGGTGGCTGCGCTGCTCGCTGCGCTCGGCCAGCCAGCCCATCTCGCCATGCATCCCGGCGGCGAGGAACGCCGCCAGCCGCTCGCGCACCTCGGGGCCCAGATGGGCGCGGGCGAAGCCGACCGCGTCGAAGCCCAGGCGCAGCGCCTCGGCCCGGATCGCCTCGCGCGCCGGGCCGGCCGCCGGCGCGGGTGGGGCCGCGGGGCGGGGCAGGGCGCCTGGCGACGGGACGGTCGCGGGCAAGGCCGGGGCGTTGGCGGGCATGGGCCAGTCAGCTTGGCGTGTAGGGCGTGGAGGAGGACCGTTCTCCCGCGCCATGGCCGGGGCCGCAAGCGCCGGTTGCGGGGCCCGCCCATGCCGCAGGCCGGGCCAAGGAGCAGGATATTCGTTTTCTGAAACGATTCGTCCGACCGCCCCCCGTTTGGAGGGAGTGGACCGCCGGGCCTCCGCGTAGGGAAGCCGCCCGGGCCGGAGCCCGGACCCGCGCCCCTCCCGTTCCAGGACCTGCCAGGCCAGACCATGACCCGCTTCGCCCCTGCCCTCCTCGCCCTCACTCTCGCCCTGGGCGGCGGTGTCCCGCCCGCCGCAGCGCAGCAGTACTGGATCCGTCCCGGCCTGGATGGCGGCAACAACCCCTACAATCCGAACCGCACCCTGACCGATACGATGAACGAGCACATGCTGCAGAACCACGCGACCATGCAGCGCCTGCAACGGCAGCGGGGCGGCGGTGCCGCCTCCGCCCCCCAGAGCGCCGCGGCGCCGGGCCGGGCGACGCAGGACCCGTCCTTCCGCATCGCCAACGGGCGCGGCGTCGCGATCCAGGAGATCTACGTCTCCAGCGCGCAGGACCAGAGCTGGGGCCCGGACCGGCTGGGGCAGAACGTCCTGCCGGGCGGCCAGCGCCTCGTCATCCGGCTGCCCTCCGGCCAGTGCGTGAACGACATCCGGGTGGTCTTCGCCGACGGGCAGGCCAGCGAGCGCCGGGCGGTGGATACCTGCGCCCTGACGGACATGAGCTTCCCCTGATCCGGCACCGCGCCCAGGCCGCTTCCGGCGCCACCCCCGCTTGCCGCCCCGCCGCGCCGCGCGGAAGCTGGGCCGGCACAGCCGAGGGCGGAGAGCATGGAATTCGCGGGACGACGGGTGGTGGTGATGGGCGGCAGCCGCGGCATCGGCCGCTCCATCGCGCTGGGCTTCGCCCGGGCCGGGGCGGCCGTGGCCCTCTGCGCCCGCGGTGCCGAGGGGGTGAAGCGGGCCCGGGCGGAGCTGGCCGAGGCCGGCAACCCCGTCTTCGCCGGCACGGCCGACCTGTCGCAGGCCGAGGATATCGCCCGCTTCATCCCCGAGGCCGCCGCGGCGCTCGGCGGGATCGACATCCTGGTGAACAACGCCTCCGGCTTCGGCGCCACGGATGACGAGGCCGGCTGGGCCGCCTCCTTCGCCGTGGACATGATGGCCATCGTCCGCGCCAGCCAGGCGGCGCTGCCCTGGCTGGCCCAGGCGGCACCGGCCCTGCCCGGCGGCGCGTCGATCGTGAACCTCTCCTCGATCTCCGCCCTGCGCGCCTCCGCGCGCTCCGCGCCCTACGGGGCGATCAAGGCGGCGGTGATGCACTACACCGCCAGCCAGGCGAAGATGTACGCCCGCCAGGGCATCCGGGTGAACGCGGTCGCCCCCGGTTCCATCGAATTCCCCGGCGGCATGTGGGAGCAGCGCCGTCTGGCCGGGCAGCCGCTCTACGCCGATACCCTGGCCAGCATCCCCTTCGGCCGGCTCGGTCGCCCGGAGGAGGTGGCCGAGGTCGCCCTGTTCCTCGCCTCGCCGCGCGCAAGCTGGGTGACGGGGCAATCCATCGTCGTGGATGGCGGACAGCTGATCGGCCCCTGATCCCGGCCTCGGCCGGGCCCGCCGCGTCCCGGCCGGCACGAAGACGTTGACAAGCGGGGCGCGCTCCCGTCCATGCGCCCCCTCTGCGGCGACGTGCCGCCCGGAAGCGTTGAAAGTCGATGACCCGATGACCCCAGCCGAGATAACCGCGGTGCAGGCCCACCTACGCAAGCAGTTCAGCAACAACCGCATCGTCGTGGCCGCACCCAAGCAGCGCGGCGGCAGCATCGAGGTCCGCGTCGGCGACGAGTTCATCGGCACCGTCCACCGCGATGCCGAGGATGGCGAGGTGTCCTACGCGATCCAGCTCGTCATCCTGGCCGAGGACCTGAACCAGCTCGACTGAGCGCGGCTGGCCTTCAGGACCCTGCTGCTCCGCGACGGGGCAGCAGGGCCTGGGCCATGGCCGCGCCGGCGGCGAGCTGGCCCAGCAGGACGGCCGGCCAGATCAGGCCGATGCCGGGGTCCAGCCATTTCTGCGGCCCGAAAGATACCAGCGCGAGCCCTGCCGCCAGGACGGTGAGAACCGCCCCCGCGCGCGTCGTCGCCGCGCCAAGGGTGAGGGCCGCCACGGCCACGGCAAGCGCCGCGCCCAGGAAGGGACCCAGGGCGAAGAGCGGGACGCTTTCCGGGGGATAGGGCGGCGTGCGGCTGTAGAGCGCCGCCAGCATCACGGCCTGCAGCACGATCAGCGCCGCCAGGGCTGCATGGGACAGGGAGCGGGTCGGCATGTGGGTGTCCTTCGCCGGGGGCCCGCCAGTGCGGGCCCCTCTCGAGAAACCGTACACAAATGTACGGTTGAAAATTCTGTACATATCTGTACGCTTTCCTGTCAAGCAGGATCGCGGGGGCGGGGGATGCGGGCGGAGCGGCAGGAGGAGCGCCGCCGGGAGATCGAGGCGGCCGCCTATGCGGTGCTGTCCGAGCGGGGCTATGCCGGCACCTCCATGCTGGCCATAGCGCGCCGGGCCGGTGCCTCGAACGGCACGCTCTACGCATGGTACGGCAGCAAGCAGGGCCTGTTCGCTGCACTCGTCGCGGCGAATGCCGGGACGGTGGCGGAACTCCTCCGCGCCGGCCTCGACCCCGGCCATGACCCGCTGGAGGCACTGGGCCTGGCCGGCCCCGCCCTGCTCCGCCTGCTGCTGGGCGAGCGGGCCATGGCGCTGAACCGCGCCGCAGCGGCTGATGCGGATGCGGCCGGGAGCGGCGTGCTCGGCCGCACCCTCGCCGAAGCCGGGCGGGGCACGGTCATGCCGCTGATCGCCGGCGTCATCGGCCGGGCCCAGGCGGCGGGACAGATGGGGGGCGAGGATGCCGCGGCGGCGGCGGAACTCTACCTGTCCCTGCTGCTCGGCGACTGGCAGCTTCGCCGCGTCATCGGCGCCCTCCCGCTGCCAGGGGAGGCGGAGCTGACCGGCCGGGCGGCCCTCGCCCTGCGCCGCACCTGCCTTCTGCTCGCATGGGAAGCAGAGGCCCCTCCCCCTCAGTAGATCGCCCAGAGTCCGGGCGTGACCAGCTCCACCAGATGCGCGTCCGGGTCGCGGAAGTAGATGCTGCGCGCACCCTGCGGCCAGTCCACGCGACCCTCCAGCGCCACCCCCTGCCCGGCCAGGTGCGCCTCCCAGCGCGGCAGGTCGGGCAGGTCGACGGCCAGGGCGAAGTGCACCGGGCCGGAACCCGCATGCGGCGGGATGGTGCCGCCCGGCGGGTGCTCGGCACGGTTCATCTGGTCGCGCCGGAACAGCAGCAGCGCGCTGCGGCCCCCCACGGGATAGGCGGTCAGCCGCTCGTCCTCGTACATGGCGGCCAGCCCCATCACCCCTTCGTAGAAGGCGCGGGCGCGGGGCATGTCCTCCACGTAGAGGGCGGTCTCCAGCACGCCCTGCAACGGCGGCACCTGGTCCGGCATCTCGGCTCCTCTCCTGCGGGGCGGGGCGGAAGGGTCCCGGCATCTTGCCGCCCGCCGACCCTGCTGCAAGGTTGCAGGCTGCGCCACCCCGACACGGAGACCGGACGCCATGGCCCATCCCCTGACCGAGCGCGGCGCGCCCTCCATCCTGCGCAACAGCGGCCTCGACGCCGCGGCGGTGCGGCAGGCGCGGATCGACCTGGCCGCCTGCTTCCGCATGGCCGCCCGGCTGGGGCTCAGCGAAGGCATCTGCAACCACTTCTCCGCCCTGGTGCCCGGGCGCGACGACCTGATGCTGGTGAACCCCTACGGCCTCGCCTTCGCCGAGGTCACCGCCTCCTCCCTCCTCGTCTGCGACTTCCACGGCAATGTCGTCGAGGGCGAGGGCGAGCCGGAGGCGACCGCCTTCTACATCCACGCGCGCCTGCACATGCGCCACCCGCGCGCCGCCGCCGCCTTCCACACCCACATGCCCAACGCCACGGCGCTCGCCATGACCGAGGGGCCGCCGCTGGACTTCGCCGGGCAGACGGCGCTGAAGTTCCTCGGCCGCGTCGCGCTGGACGAGGCCTATAACGGCCTGGCCCTGGACGCCGCCGAGGGCGACCGCATCGCCGCCTCGATGGGCGAGGCGGACGTGCTGTTCATGCGCAACCACGGCGTGATGGTGGTGGGTCCGTCCATCGCCGAGGCCTGGGACGACCTCTATTACCTGGAGCGCGCCGCGGAGGCGCAGCGCCTCGCCCTCTCCACCGGCCGGCGCCTGGCCGCCGTGCCGGAGGCGGTGGCGCGCGCCACCGCGGCCCAGATGCGCGCCGGCGATGCGGAAAGCGCCCGGCTGCACCTGGACAGCATCAAGCGCATCCTGGCCCGGCACGAGCCCGACTTCGCCGACTGACCGGATCGGCCGGGCGCCCCGGAGAAAAGGCTCCACCATCGCCGCTCTGCGGCCGGCGTCGCGCCTCCCCCGGGGGCCGGCGTGACGCCGGACGCGGAGCGGCGATCGCCTACCCGGCCTCCTGCCCGGCGGCGAAGCCGAAGCGCTGCACCTCCGCCAGCCAGGGGCGGCAGGCGGCGGGGGTGGGCGGGTCGGTCTCCCGCCCGAAGAAGGCATGCCAGGCGGGGCCCAGCTCCTCCCACTCGCCGGGCCAGGACGCGCCGTCGGCGGCACTGGCGACGAAGGCGGCCAGGCGCGGCCAGAGCTCCGGCCCGGCGCAGTTGAAGGCCAGCAGCCGGGCGACATCCTCGTAGGCGGCCCCGTCCAGGAAGGCCTCGCGCTCGGCCGGCGGCAGGCTGGCGCGCAGGATCAGATAGGAGCGGGCGAAGCGCTTCAGCCGGCGCGGCGTCCCCCCCGCCAGGGCGCCCCAGCGCAGCAGCGCCGCCTGCTCGGCGGGGCGCAGCCGCACGGGGTCGAGGGTCGGCAACGGCGCCATCGCCTCCGCGACCGCCGTGGCGGCCACCGGCTCGGCCGGACCGGCGGGTGGGGCAGCCGCGCTCCCTGGCCCGGGGGATGGCGCGGCGCCGGGGCCATCGGACAGGCCGGTGCCGGTGCGCTGCATCTCCGGCAGCGCCGCCTCCAGCACGGCGCGCCGCCCCGCCCCGGACATGGCCGGCACCCAGAAGGGAACCTGGAAGATCTTCTCCAGGAACTCGCCGGGATCGAGCGGCCCGCCGGCGCCGAACTGCCCGGCATGGTGCGTCTCCAGCGCCTTGCGCAGCCAGCGCACGTCGACGCCCACCACCACGACGAAGAGGTTGGAGGCGAGCAGGACGTGCACCGCCTCCAGCACCTTCACCACCACACCCGGGGGGCAGCGGTCCAGGTCGTCGATGAACAGCACCACCCGGTCGGCGCGGCGGGTGGCGGCGCCATCCCGGGCGAGGTCGGCCAGGTAGCCGCGCAGGTCGTCCAGGTCGCGCCGGATGCGGGTGGGCAGGCCCAGGTGGCGGCCGTACTCCTCGCTCGCCGCCCGGTCGGCGAGAAAGCGGCTGAGCAGCCGCTCGGGCGCCAGCGCCGCCATGCGCTCCTCCGCCGCCGCCACCGCCTGCCGCGCCGCCTCCGCCCGGGCGCGCGCCGCCGCGACGTTGCGGGCGGCCTCGGCGGCACGGGCGGCGCCGGCCTCGGCCTGGGTCAGCGCGGCCGCCGTCTCCGCCTTCTCGCGCTCGGCCCGGGCCGTCTCCGCGGCGTGGCGGGCCCGCGTCTCGGCCTCCGCCCGGGCCTTGGCCCGGCTCTTCACCTGCTCCGCGGCCTCGGCCAGCCGCCCCATCAGCGCCGGCGCCCGTGCCAGCAGGGCGTGGCTGCGCCTCCACAGCGGGGCCAGGGCCGCCAGCCCGCCCAGGATGGAGAGGATCGCGCCCGCCGCCGCCTGCAGCACGCCGTAGCGGTCCAGCAGCCACAGGCAGGCCGCCGCGAGGGCCGCTGCGGCGCCGGCCAGAAGCAGGGCCAGCAGGAACGGCCGGTTCCACCCGAGGATGGCGCGCAGCCGGCCGAACGGCCCCGCCAGCCCCTCCAGCGCCTGCACCGCGCCGGCGAGTTCCTGCTCCTGCTCCCGCAGCAGCGCCTCCAGCCGCTCGCCCTCTGCCCCGGCGAGCCGGACCAGCGAGGGATGGCCGAAGGCGTCCAGCAGCGCCCCCGCATCCCGGGCCAGGTCCAGCGCGTCGATCCGGCTGGCCGCCGCCGCCTGCGCCTCCTCCCGCGCGCGGGTGCGGGCGGCCTCGGCCTCCGCCTCGGCACGCCGGGCGGCGGAGAGCGCGGCCTCCGCCCGCGCCTCTTCCTCGCGGGCGCGCGCGGCGTCCAGCTCGGCGGCCGCCACCGCCGCCTCCGCCTGCCGCTGGGCCTCGCGCGCCGCGTCGAGCGCGCGCAGGCTGCGGTCGCGCGCGTCCTGGGCGTCCGGTGGCGCCTCCTGCCGCAGGTGGCGCGACATCTCCTCCAGGATGCGGACGAAGAGCGAGGCCCAGAGGTTGGTCTCGGCATAGTGCCAAGCGTTGAAGGTGACGCGGATGATGCCGCGGCAGAAGCGCGGCTCCTCGTCCAGCGCCGCGCGGGCGTCGATCTCGCCCAGCGCGGCGTCGATCATGTCGATCATCGCCGACTTGCCGCTGCCCCAGGGGCCGAAGAGCCCGATGGCCAGCGGCGGCTGCACGTCGTCGTCGGCGATGACGCTGGCGAAGGCGTTGGCGTAGCGGCGGAAGCCGAGCAGGTCCTCCTGCGGCCGCAGGTCGGTGGCGATGCGCGTGGTGACCAGCCGCTCGCCGAGGATCAGGTCCGTCCAGGCGCTGCGCCGCTCGGGGCGGCCGGGGCCGGCGTGGTGCTGCTGCACCAGCCCGAGGAAGCGGCGGCGGATCGACTGGCAGCCGGCCTGGGACAGCCCGCGGCGGAAGGCGGGGAAGGGCATGACGGCGGGGGGAAGGTCGGCCTCCTCGGGGGCGAAGGCCGCGCCGACCAGATGGTGCAGGCCGAGTGTCAGCGGCGGCTCCCCGGCCCGGTGCACGCGGGCGGCCAGGGCCATGGCGCGGGCCAGGAGCGTGTGGCCCTGGCCGGCCAGCAGCCCGCCCCCGGCCGGCAACTCCCCCGCCTGCACCCCACCGGACGCCTCCTCGAGCAGGTCGAGCCAGGGCTCCCATTCGGGTTGGGCAGCCCGGTCGCTGCGCGCCACGCGGCCCAGCAGCAGCCGGCCGAGCGGGCCGGCCGCCCGCCAGGTCCCGAGGTCCGGATGCCGTTCCGGCGAGGTGGCATAGGCGATGCGCGCGAGCCAGGAGCGGAACTTATCCCCCTCCACGGCCTCCAGGGCCGCGGCCAGCGCCGGGGGCAGGTCCGGCGCCGCAAGATCGGCATCGGACAGGGCGGAGCGGATTGCGTCGTCCCACACCCGGTCCAGGGCGAAGGCTGCATCGGCCAGCCAGCCGGCGACATGCGCGCGCAGCGCGGCCTGGCGTGCCCGGTTCCCTCGTCCGATCGCCGGATCGTCGCCATGCCGTTGCACCGGCGTCAGGATGGCGGCACCGATCAGGTGCATCGGCTGGAGGACCGCATTCGGGGCGGGGCCGGGCCCGGCTTCGGCCCAGGCGGCCACGGCCGGGGCGGCCATGAGGCCGGCATCCCGGATCTGGGCCTCCGCGGACCAGCTGAACCAGCGCGCCTCGCTTCCGATGCCCGCAGGCTCCGCCGCCCCCTCCCCCGCCAGGCGCAGAGCCCGCGCCCGGGCCGCCGGGGCGGGCCACAGCTCCTCCAGGTCGAAGGCATGGCGCATCTGCTGCAGCCAGCGGCTCGCCGGGTCGGGCGCCAGCAGGGCAGCCGCCAGCAGGCTGCGCCAGTGGGCCGGCGCCTCGGGGGCAATGCCACGCCCGGCCGCCGTGGCGGCGCCCAGATGCGTGGCCAGCCGCAGCAGGAACACCGCCTCGGCCGAGGGCTCCCGGCCGGCGATGGCGGCGACGGTGTGCACGAAGCCGGCCGGCGGGCCGGCGCTCTCGGCGGCTTCCATCCGCAAGACGTAACGAAATGCAGCCCCCACCGGAAGCCCACGCCCAGGTGCCGGTCGTCACCCGGACGGCGGGATGTCGTGAACTGTCGTGCTGTGGTGTTCGGGCGTCGGACCGGGAGGGGACGCCGTCCCCTCCCAGACCCTCCCCTGCCGGGGCCACAAGCGGGCCCCGGTCCCCGCTGGGAGTCTGGCTCTACGCGGTGGCCGTCAGCCTCCGGGCTGAACCCTGACGGAGCGCAGACAGGCGGGACTCCGAAAAAGCTCAGAAGGCGTCAGCGAGGGCGGCGGCCGGTCCCGCCGAGGAGCATGGCTCCTCGGCGTCTCGACCCCGTCGCAGGCTGTCCCGCGGCAGCGCTGATCGGGTCCAGGGCCCGCAGGGTCCTGGCGGAGTGGGGGTATCGGGGGCGAGGCAGCGCCTTGCCCCCGGGCCAAGGGCGCCAATCCGGCAGACGTCAGAGCACCACGCCGCGCGTATCAGCCTCTGGCGCCGCTTTCGAAGCCCATCACCAGCTCCTGGATACGCTTCGGGTCGGATTGCTCCATCACCCGGCGGGCGAAGCGGGCGCAGTCGTCGATGGTCAGGCTGCGCACCGCCTGCTTGGCGCGGGGCACGGCGGAGGCGTTCATCGACAGGCTGCGCAGTCCCAGGCCCAGCAGCAGGGGGACGAGGCGCGGGTTGCCTGCCATCTCGCCGCAGACGGAGACGGGCATGCGCAGGCGCAGCGCGGCCTCGGTCGCGAACTGGATCAGGCGCAGCACGGCGGGGTGCAGCGGGTCGTAGAGATGCGCCACCTCCGCCTCGCCGCGATCCACCGCCAGGGTGTACATGGCCAGGTCGTTGGTGCCGATGGCGAAGAAATCCGCTTCCAGCGCGATGGCGTCGGCGGCCAGCGCCGCGCCCGGGGTCTCGATCATCGCGCCCAGCGGCGGCAGCTTCTCCGGCAGGGCCACGCCGCGCCGGCGCAGGCGCTTGCCGACGCGCTCGTAGATCTCGCGCGCCTGGCTCACCTCGGCGGGGATGGTGACCATGGGCAGCAGGACGCGCACCGGACCCAGCGCTGCGGCGCGCAGGATGGCGGAGAACTGCACCTCCAGCAGCTCCGGCCGCTTGAGCAGCATGCGGATGCCGCGCAGGCCCAGCGCCGGGTTGGGGCCGGCATGGGTGGGCTCCATGCCCTCGGCCAGCGCCTCCATGTCCTTCTCGCCGCCCCAGTCGAGCACGCGGATGGTCACGCCGTCGCCCGCCACCGCCTCGACGATCTGGCGATAGGCGGTGAAGTGCGCCTCCTCGTCCGGCAGGGTGTCGCGGTTGAGGAACAGGAACTCCGTGCGCAGCAGGCCGATGCCGTGCGCGCCGGACTGGGCGATCAGCGGCAGCTCGGCCGGGATCTCCAGGTTGGCCTGGAGGTCCACCTCCTCCCCGTCGCTGGTGACGGCGGGCAGGCGGCGCAGCTTGGCAAGCTTGCTGCGCTCCTTGGCATGGGCGGCCAGCGCCTCGCGCGCCGCCTCCAGGGCCTTCTCGCCGGGGCGCAGCACCACCATCCCGGCGGTGCCGTCCAGCACGCAGGCCTCGCCGCGCTTCGCGGCCTCGGTGATGCCGGGCGCACCGAGCACGGAGGGGATGCCCAGGGCGCGCAGCATGATGGCGGTGTGCCCGTCCGAGCCGCCCTCCTCGGTGGCCACCCCGGCGATCCGAGTGGGATCGAGCAGCGCGGCATCGGCCGGCGTCAGCTCCTCCGCGATCAGGATCGAGCCCTCCGGCACGTCCTTGAAGGAGCGGAAGCCGGCCTGGGTCAGGTTGCGCGTCAGGCGGCGGGCGATCTCGTGCACCTCGCCGGCGCGGCGGCGCAGCCCCGCCTTGTCGTCGTCCCGGGCCGCCAGGATGGCCTGGGCGATGGCCTCCGCCTCGTCCGTCACGGCCGTCTCGGCGGCCAGCAGCTCCGTCTCGATGCGCTTGCGGGCGCCGCGCAGCAGGCGGGATTCGCCCAGCATCATGGCATAGGCGTCGAGCAGCGGCGCCAGCTCCTCCTGCGCCTCCTCCGGCAGCACGCCCAGCCGCGCCTTCAGCTTGGCGACCTGCTTGCGCGAGGCCGCGGCGGCGGTCGCCAGGCGCTGCTTCTCGCCCTCGACATCGGCCACCCTGACGTTGCGGCGCGGCGCCTCGGCCGGCGGCTCGGTGGTGTCGTAGACCGGGCCTATCGCCACGCCGGGGGCGATCGGCAGGCCACGCACCGTCAGCTCGCGCGACCGGCGCGCGGCGCGCCTCGGCTCGGCCGGCTTCTCCGGCTTCGGGTCCTCGGTCCTGTCCGCCTTCGTGTCAGTCTTCATGGAAGCCGGCCTCGATCAGGCCGGCCACCGCGTCCAGCGCCTCGCGCGCGTCCCATCCGTCCGCCTCGACCTCGATCCGGCTGCCCTTCCCCGCGCCGAGCATCATCAGCCCCATGATGGAGCAGGCCGGCACGCTCTGCCCGTCATGCGACACGTTGACGCAGCAGGAGAAGCGTTCGGCCAGCGTCACCAGCTTGGCGGCGGCGCGGGCGTGCAGCCCGCGGCTGTTCGGCACCACCACGCTGCGCCGCAGGGCCGTCGCCGAGGCCTCGGTCATGGCGTTCCTCCCTCCTGCGTCGCGCGGTGCCGCGCGGCCCCGTCCCGGAAGCCGGCCCGGCGGCGGGGCACCATGGTCGGACGGGATCGTGGCAGGCTCAAGACGCCACCTTCTGGATCGCGGGCGCGGGCAGCGGCGGTGTCGGCCCGTAGCCCCGCAGGCTGGCCACGGTGCCCAGGTACTTCCGCCCGGCGGCGACGGCGTGCTCCACCGCGCTCGCCATCGGCTCGGTCCCGCGCAGCCGGGCGAGCTTGACCAGCAGCGGCAGGTTCACCCCCGCCACCACCTCCACATCCGGCGAATCCATCATCGAGACGGCGAGGTTGGACGGGGTGCCGCCGAACATGTCGGTCAGCACCACCACGCCGTCGCCCTGCCGCACGCGGGAGACGCAGGCGCGGATCTCCGCGCGCCGCCCCTCAAGGTCGTCGTCGGGACCGATGCAGATGGTCGCCACGCCGGGCTGGGGACCGACCACGTGTTCCATGGCGAGCCGCAGCTCCTCGGCCAGGCGGCCGTGGGTGACCAGGACGATTCCGATCATGGCGAGACGGTACGGGCCTCCGGCCCCTCAAGGACGCCGCCGGCTTCCCCGCCGGCCGGCATGGCACGGGCCCCCGGGCCCGGCGCGGTGGAAGGGCCGCCCTCCCCGACCCGGGCGGCGGGCAGGCGCAGCTCGCGGTGCGACAGGTCGACGCGCCAGCCCTGCCCGGCCAGCCGGGCCGCCAGGCGCTCGGCGGCCAGGACGGACCGGTGCTTGCCTCCGGTGCAGCCCAGGGCGACGGTCAGGTACTTCTTGCCCTCCGCGACGTAGCGCGGCAGCAGCAGATCCAGCAGGGCGGTCATGCGGTCCCAGAACGGCGCGAAATCCGGGTCGGCTTCGATGAAGGCGGCGACCGCCGCATCCCGCCCGGTCAGGGGACGCAATCTGGGATCGTAGTGCGGGTTTTGCAGGAACCGCATATCGAAGACCAGATCCGCGTCCCGCGGCAGGCCGGCGGGATAGGCGAAGGAGCGGAGGCTGACCAGCATCCCCCGGCGCAGCCCCCCGGCGCCGGCCGCCTCCTCCGGTCCCAGCCGGCGCTCGACCATGCGGCGCAGCTCGGGCAGCGGCAGGCCAGTGGTGTCCAGCACCCAGTCCGCCGCCTCGCGCAGCGGGTCGGTCAGCTCCACCTCCCGGGCGATCCCCTCCGCCACCCCGGCGCTGTCGGGGGCCAGGGGGTGGCGGCGCCGCGTCTCGGAATAGCGGCGCAGCAACGCGTCCTCGTCGGCCGTGGCGAAGACCACCTCCAGCCGCAGGTCGCCGCGGCGGCGCAGCGCCTCCAGCCCCGAGGCCAGGGCGGGGGCGTCGAAGCCGCGGGTACGGGCGTCCACCCCCACCGCCAGCGGGGCCTCGCCCGGCTCGGCCACCAGCCCGCCCAGGACGGAGAGCGGCGGGTTGTCCACCGTCTCGTAGCCCAGATCCTCGAGCACCCGCAGGATCGAGGACTTCCCGGCGCCCGAGAGCCCGGTGACCACGACCACGCGGCGCGGGGCCGGGGCCAGGGCCCCGGACGCGGCATCGGGAGCGGCATCGGTCATGGCGGCGCGAAGGCCCCGGCACGGGCGGTCAGCCGGCCCTCCGCCAGCGCCAGCGCCAGCTCCAGCCGGCGGGGCGCGGAGGCCCCGAAGGGGTGCAGCGCCAGCAACGGCAGGCCGGTCGCCACGCCGCCGGCCGCCTCGCCGGGCGGGGTCCAGGCGCGCGGCTGCGGCAGGCGCGGCACCGCCTCGCGCCCCACGCACTCGACCGCCAGGCCGAGCGGCACCGGCGCCTCCCATTCCAGCCCTTCCAGGATGCCCAGACCACGCACCTCCAGCATGCCCCGCAACGCCTGCGGCGGCTCCGCCCACATCGCAGCCCCCCGCCGGGAGAGCAGCACCTGGTCGTCGGCGACCAGCCGCCAGCCGCGGTCCAGCAGGCGCAGCAGCAGATCGGACTTCCCGGCCCCCGGCAGGCCGAGCAGCAACACGCCCCGCCCGTCCCGCGCGGCGCAGCTGCCGTGCTGAAGCATGGTCCGTCTTGCCGTCTCCCCGTCCGGGTCCGGGGCGATCATGGCGAAACGGTGACGGGAGGGAAAGCGGCGCGTTCGGCGGGGTGTCTCACGCGGCGCGCCGCCCGAACAGGATGATGGCCGTGCCGAGCAGCGTGACCGCCCCGCCCAGCAGGTCCCAGCGGTCGGGCCGCACGCCCTCCGCCAGCCAGAGCCAGGCCAGCGCCATCGCGACGTAGACGCCGCCATAGGCGGCATAGGCCCGCCCCGCCGCCTCGGTCTCGGCCAGGGTCAGCAGCGCCGCGAAGCCGAGCAGGGCGGCGAGGCCGGGCAGCAGCACCCAGGCGGACCAGCCCCGGCGCAGCCAGCCCCAGACGGCGAAGCAGCCGGCGATCTCTGCCAGGGCGGCGGCCACGAAGGCCAGGGAGGAGGTCATGGGCGCCAGACTGCTCCCGCCGGCGATCTCCCGCCAGCCGGGGCGCTGCGCCGCAGCAGAGTCCGCTTGCCGGCAAGATGAACGATCTGTAATGCATGCCGCATCATGGACGTCCTGCCCGACACCCTCCAGCACTGGCTGCGGGAGCACCGCGCCTGGGCCCCGGCCATGGTCTTCGCGATCACCTTCCTGGAATCCTTCCCCGGCATCAGCCTCCTGGTCCCGGCCACCGCCCTCCTGCTGGCGCTCGGCGCGATGGTGGGCGGCGGCCTCCTGGAGCCGGTCCCGGTGCTGGTCGCCGCCGCCCTGGGCGCCATCCTCGGCGATGCCTGCGGCTACTGGGCCTTCCGCTGGGGCGGCAAGCGCGCCGTGCGCCGCTGGCTGCCGCGCCGCAGCCGGCGCGGCTATGCCCGGGCGATGGTGATGTTCCGGCGCTGGGGCTGGGCGGCGGTGTTCTTCGGCCGCTTCCTCGGCCCGGTGCGCGCCGTGGCGCCGGCCGCGGCGGGCGTGGCCCGGATGCCGGAACGGCATTTCCAGGCGGCCAACATCGCCTCCGCCATCCTTTGGGCACCGCTGATGCTGCTGCCCGGCTATGCCGCCGCCCAGGGTGGCGAGGCGCTGATGCGGGGGCCGGAAGGGACGGTCCTGCTCGGGCTGGCCCTGGTGGCGGGGCTGGTGCTGGTCCTGGCCCTGCGCCAGCGGACATCACAGCCCGCCGGGTCCGCCGCACGGGCCGCCGCGCCGCGCTGATCCGCGACGCCGCCCCGCCTTGCCCCTCCGCGCCCCGGCTGCCAGCCTGGGCGCCCATGACCAGCCATGCCGAGATCGAGGCGGCGGCCGCGCGAATCGCCGGCCGGATCCGCCGCACGCCCCTCCTCGCCCTGCCCGCCGGGGCGCTGGGCACCCCTCTCCCCGTCATGCTGAAGCTGGAGCTGCTGCAGGCCGCCGGCTCCTTCAAGACGCGCGGGGCGTTCAACCGGCTGCTGTCGAACCCGCTGCCGGCGGCCGGGGTGATCGCCGCCTCGGGCGGGAACCACGGCGTGGCGGTCGCCCATGCCGCGCGGGTCCGGGGGTGGCAGCGGAGATCTTCGTCCCCACCATCTCCGCCCCCGCCAAGGTCGCCCGCATCCGCGACGAGGGCGCGACGCTGGTGCAGGTGGGCGCGAGCTACACCGAGGCGCTCGCCGCCAGCCAGGCGCGTGCGGCCGAGACGGGTGCGCTGGTCGTCCATGCCTATGACCAGCCGGAGACCCTGGCCGGCCAGGGCACGGTGGCGCTGGAATGGTGGCAGGACGCGCCGGAGCTGACCCATGTGCTGGTCGCCGCCGGCGGCGGCGGGCTGATCGGCGGCATGGCCGCCTGGTACGCCGGGCGCGGCGTCGAGGTGGTCAGCGTCGAGCCGGAATCCTGTCCCTCCCTGCACGACGCGCTGGCGGCGGGGGAGCCGGTGGACAGCCCGGTCGGCGGGCTGGCGGCGGACAGCCTCGGCGCCCGGCGGGTGGGGTCGCTGATGTTCGCCATCGCCCGCGAGCAGATCCGCACCGCCGTGCTGGTGTCCGACGCGGCCATCCGCGACGCGCAGCGCCGGCTGTGGTCCGCCTGCCGCCTGGTGGCCGAGCCGGGGGGCGCCACCGCCCTGGCGGCCCTGACCTCCGGCCGCTGGGTGCCGCCGGCGGGGGCGCGCATCGGCGTCCTGGTCTGCGGCGGGAACACCGATCCCGGCTCGGTCCCGCTCTAGCGCCGTTCCGCCAGGGCGCCGGAAGCGCAACCCAAGGCCGCATGCGCTGCGACCCGCAGCCGTCGGGGAGCGAGGCTCCCCGGCGCGCACGGCGTCCGTGAACGGGGGGCCAGGGGCTCTGCTCCCGGCGGATAAGGGGGTCCGGGGCGGCAAGCATCCCCCACCGGCATCAGCCGGCGTCGTCATCCGTGGCGGTGGCCAGGGCCTTGCGGATCACCTCCGCCAGCCCCGCGAATTCCGCGGCGCGGGGCGAGCGGCGGCGCCAGGCGAGGCCCAGCACCCGGCCGGGCGTGTCCTCCAGCGGGCGCAGCACCACGGCGGCGCCGGCCAGCACGCCGCCCGCCACGGCGAGGCGCGGCAGCAGCGTCACCCCGAGCCCGCCGGCCACCATCTGCGCCAGCGTGTGCAGGCTGGTGGCGGCGAAGCCCTCGCCATGCGAGGGGCCAGGCAGGCGGCAGGCGGAGAGGGCGTGCTCGCGCAGGCAATGGCCGTCCTCCAGCAGCAGCATCCGCTCCGCGGCCAGGGCGGCGGCGGGCACGGCCGGCTGGGCGGCGAGCCGGTGGTTGGCCGGCAAGGCGACGAGGAAGGGGTCCTCGGCCAGGGGCAGGATCTCGACCCCCGGCAGCGAGACCGGCAGGGCAAGCAGAAGCAGGTCCAGCCGCCCGGCCTCCAGCTCGCTGGCCAGGGTGCGGGTCAGATCCTCGCGCAGCCAGAGCTGCAGCCGGGGAAAGCTCTGCCGCAGCGCCGGCATCAGCCTCGGCAGCAGGAAGGGGCCGATCGTGGGGATCACCCCCAGGCGCAGCGGGCCACTCAGCGGGTCGCGCGTCGCGGCGGCGGTCTCGGCCACGGCCTCCAGCGCCGCCAGCGCCTCCCGGGCGCGGGCCAGGATCTCGAGTCCCGCCCGGGTGAAGACGGGGCGCTTGGCGGCGCCGCGCTCCAGCAGCGGGGTGGCCAGATGCCGCTCCAGCGCGATGATCCCGGCCGAGAGGGTGGACTGGGTGACCGCGCAGGCCGCCGCGGCGCGGCCGAAATGCCCGTGATCGGCCAGGGCGGCGAGGTAGCGGAGCTGCTGCGGGCTGGGCAGGATGTTCATCGAAGGGATCGATCATCCTAACAAAATCTATTCATTTGAGCGCTATACCGCACTGCGTCATAACCCCGCCAGACGCCGCGGCCCAGGCTGCTGCCCACCGCCCCCAGGGGCCGGGGCCGCGCCGGGCACCCGAACGGGGCGGTGTCCCGCAAGACCGGCTGCTAAAGGAACAAGAGCCACATGCTGACCGTTGGCGACAAGTTTCCCTCCTTCAAGCTGACCGCCGTGAAGGGTGGCCCCGAGGGGCTGAACCTCAACACCGCCTTCACCGACCTGTCCGACGCGGACAACCAGGGCAAGTGGAAGGTCGTGTTCTTCTGGCCGAAGGACTTCACCTTCGTCTGCCCGACCGAGATCGTCGCCTTCGGCAAGCTGAACACCGAGTTCGCCGACCGTGACGCGGTGGTCTACGGCGTGTCGATCGACAGCGAGTTCGTGCACCTGAACTGGCGCACGCACCATGCCGACCTGAAGGACCTGCCCTTCGCGATGCTGGCCGACATCAAGCGCGAGCTGGCGGCGGAGTGCGGCGTGCTCGACAAGGGCGCCGGCGTCGCGCTGCGCGCCACCTTCATCGTCGACCCCGAGGGCATCATCCGCTTCGTGTCGGTCAACGACCTGAACGTCGGCCGCAACCCGCAGGAGGTCCTGCGCGTGCTCGACGCGCTGCAGACGGACGAGCTGTGCCCCTGCAACTGGAAGCAGGGCGAAGAGGTCCTCAAGCCGGCCGCCTGATCGCGGCCTGCCGGCCCGGGGCGGCACCCGCCGTCCCGGGCCACCTCGCCTCCCCCCCCGACGGCCGGGGGGACGGCGCGCCGAGCGGGCTCCCCCCCCACCCCGCTCCGCCCGCCGGTCCGGCCGGACCATCCCCCAGACACGGATATGACGAGGGAGACCACCAGCATGTCGCTCGAGAGCCTGCGCAACAGCCTTCCCGACTACGCCCGCGACCTGAAGCTGAATCTCGGCAGCCTGGCCAGCGAGACCGTTCTCACCGACCAGCAGCGCGACGGCTGCTTCGTGGTCAGCGCCCTCGCCTCGCGCAGCCCGGTGGTGACCTCCGCCCTGGTGGCCGAGTTCGGCCCGAAGCTGTCGCCCGAGGCGCTGACCGCCGCCAAGGCGGCGGCCGCGATCATGGGCATGAACAACATCTACTACCGCTTCACCCATCTGGTCGGCGGCGACTACGCCAACATGCCGGCGCGGCTGCGGATGAACGTCATGGCCAAGCCGGGCGTGGACAAGGTGGATTTCGAGCTGTGGTCGATCTCCGTCTCCGCCATCAACGGCTGCGGCATGTGCCTGGAGAGCCACGAGAAGGTGGTCCGCCAGCACGGCGTCACCCAGGAGCAGGTGCAGGCGGCGGTGCGCATCGCGGCCGTGGTGCATGCGGTGGCGGCGGTCCTGGACGGCGAGGCGGCAGCGGTCGGCGCGCCGGCGGTGGCCGCCGCCGCCTGACCGGGCCGGTGCCGCCGGCCGGGCGTGCCGGCGGCGCCTCCCCCCCGAAGGCTGGCCGGATGAGGCAGGCCGGGGCGCTGTCCCCGCAAAGGCCGGGTGGATGGCAGCCCGCCTGCCCACGGAACGTCGCGGCCGCAGGAGCCTGGGCTCGCGACAGGCACAAGCGGATCAGAATCCGCTCCAAAGGTTAATAAATTATGGCGGCGCGATGACGCCCGCCCGTCAGCTGCCAAGCCCCAACGCTTGCACAGCACAGCATCAGATGATTGATTTTGCTGCATATATCCGGGAACTGGCGCCGATCCGGGCAGCAAAGGCAGAATTCGGCAGACCTTTTACATTTTTTGATCGAAATGCTTTTCTGGGATCAGGATGGACGTCCTCCCTGGATTGGCACCCGTGTCAGCCGCTTCCGAGGAAGCCGATGAGCTGATGGCCGTGGCCCTGGCCGGCATGCAGCCGGGCTGGCTTCTTCTGCGCCATCGCGAGACGGCGGGCGACGGCCCGCGGCGCTGGGTTCCCTACACGCTGCTGCACCGGGAGATCGGCATCGCGCTGGTCGATGTCGCCCCCTCGGTGACGCTGGACGCGACGGGCATGCTGCTCCGCCGCCTGGAGAAGGCGGATTTCCGCGCCAGCTTCGGCGGCCTGCCGCCGATCGTGCACCGGGTGGTCCCCCTGCGCGACCTGCCCTGGCTGCGGGCGACGCTCGACGGCGCCTTCGTGACCGAGCCGGCCCTGGTGCTGCGCGGCGGTGGGGCCTGGGTTCCCCGGGTGCGCGAGGTGCTCTCCGCCGAGTTCATGCTGCGTACCGTGGCCAGCGGCCAGCCCCCCGAGGCCGCTTTCCCTCCGGGGCGGCAGGCCGCGCCGGAGGCGACGGCACGCCGCGGACGCGGCGGCGCCGCGCTGCGCTGGTTCTGGATCGCGCTGCTGCTGGGGCTGGGGGGCGGTGCCGCGCTGCTGCAGTATCTCGGCCCCCCCGCCGCCCCGTCGCCCCAGGTCGTCGCCAGGGCCGATCCGCCGCAGCCCGCCGCATCCCCCGCCGCACCGGATCGCACGGCGCCCCCGCCCATGCCGGCCCTGTCGGCCGCGGAGCCGCCCCGCGGCGAGGCCGCGGCCGTGCCGTCCCTGCCCGCTGCGGCACCGAGCGAGGACACCGCCGGTGCGGAGATGGCCGAGCGGGCGGAGCCGGACCCGTTGCCCGCCGCCTGGCCACCTCCGCCGGTCGCCCGGCCGAGCGAGCCGGATGCGCTGCCGCCCCCTGTGCCGGCTGCCTCCGCGCCCGCCGCCCCCGTACCCGTCGCCCCCGTACCCGTCGCCCCCGTACCCGTCGCCCCCGCGCCCGTCGCCCCCGCGCCCGTTGCTGTTGCAGAGGCCGCCGCCCCGGAGGCCCTGCCGCTTCCCGACACCGCCGAGACCGCAGCAGACAGCCTCCAGGCCACGACCCCGCCCCCCCCGTCCGAGCCATCGGGCCAGGAGCCGCCCCCCACCCGCACCGCCATGCTCCTGGCACCCCCGCTTGCCATGCCGCCCGCGCTGCCTTCTCCCGGCGACGGGGCGGGTGCGTCCCCCGTCCTGACCGCTCCGCGCGCGCCCATCGTCGCGCCCGCCCCGTCGCCAGCCCTGGCGGCCGCGCTGGTGCGGCGTGGGGAGGAGATGCTGAACCTCGGCGACATCTCCGCCGCACGCCTGCTCTTCAGCCGGGCCGCCCAGGCCGGGCTGCGCGCGGCGATGACCGGGATGGGCAAGACCTACGACCCGTTGTTCCTCGGCTCGATCGGGGCCCGCACCGACCTGGCCGACCGCGCGGAGGCGGCCGCCTGGTACCGGCGCGCCATCGCCCAGGGCGATGCGGAGGCCCCCTGGCTGTTGCGCTGGATCGAATCGGCGCCCCCGCGCTGACCGGCCCGCCCGCCGCCAGGGGGGAACGGAACCAAGGGAGGGAAAGGCCCATGACCACATCCGGCGCCACGCGCCGCGGCCTGCTGCTGGCCCCGGCCCTGCTGCCCGCCGGGCAGGCCCTGGCGCAGCCGCAACCGGCGGCCCCGCCCCCGGCCGCCGCGCGCCCCGCGCCGCCGCGCTCGATGGCCGAGGCGGTGAACCGTGCCAATGCGGGCACGGTGGGCGTGGTCTCCGGCGGGGTGGACGGGACCTATATCCGCATCGCCGCCGACCTGGCCGCCGTGCTCGACGAGGGCGACCGGCTCCGGGTGCTGCCGATCCTGGGCAAGGGCTCGGTGCAGAACCTGGGCGACATCGCCTATCTGCGCGGGATCGACATCGGCATCGTGCAGTCGGACAGCCTCGCCTTCGTGCGGCGGGAGCGCCTGCTCCCCGGGGCCGACGGCCTGATCCGCTACATCGCCAAGCTCTATGACGAGGAGGTCCACCTCCTCGCCGGCCCTGGGGTCGAGCGCATCGAGGACCTGGCCGGAAAGCCGGTGAACGTGGACGTGCGTGGCAGCGGCACCGCCATGACCGCCTCGCTGATCTTCGAGAGCCTGGGCATCCCCGTCCGGGTGACGAACGACACCCAGGACCTGGCGGTGCAGAAGCTGCGCAGCGGCGAGATCGCGGCGCTGGTCTATGTCGCGGGCAAGCCGGCGCGGCTGTTCTCGGCCCTGCCGGCCGGGACGGGGCTGCGCTTCCTGTCCGTGCCGATGACGCCCGCGCTGCTGGAAACCTACCTGCCCTCGCGCCTCGGGGCGGGCGACTATCCCAACCTCGTCGCCGAGGACGCGCCGGTGGAGACGGTGGCGGTGGGGGCCATCATGGCGGTCTATGCCTGGCAGCCGGGCTCGGAGCGCCACGCCAAGGTGATGCGCTTCGTCGACAGCTTCACCAAGCGCTTCCCGGCCCTGCTGCGCCCGCCGCGCCACCCGAAGTGGCGGGAGGTCAACCTGGGCGCCCAGGCGCCGGGCTGGGTGCGCTTCCAGACGGCCGCTGCGCCGGCCGCCGTGCCCCGGTCCCCGTCCCGCCGGCGCCGCGAGGGGGAGACGGCGGGGTAGCGGCGGGGGGCGCCCCCGGCCGCCGCAGGCCGACGGCCGGCGCCAGGCGCCAGGCGCCAGGCGCCAGGCGCCGCCTGCTACCCGGTGGCGCGGAGCGGGGCCGGCAGCACGTCGTTGTGCACGTCGGCGATGCGGGCCAGCAGGCGGACCAGGGCCTCCCCCTCCTCCGGCGCGAGCGGGGCGAGCAGGCGCTCCTGCACCCGGCGCATCCCCGGCTCCACCTCCCGGACCACGCGCATGCCCTCCGGCGTGAGGGTGAGCCGCTTCACGCGGCGGTCCTGGCGGCTGGGGGCGCGCGCCACCCAGCCCTTCGTCTCCAGCCGCTCCAGCACGTCGCCCAGGGTCGAGCGGTCGAAGGCGATCAGGGCGGAGAGGCGGGTGGCATCGACCTCCGGCACCGCCTGGATCGCCACCAGCGCGGCGTACTGGACGGAGGTGAGGTCGAAGCTCCCGCACTCCTCCGCGAAGAGGGCGGTGCTGATCTGCTGCACCCGCCGGATCAGATGGCCCGGCAGGGCGTAGAGCTCGTCGAGGGGCTGCGGCCTGGACACGCCGCGCAGCCTATCGCCGCCGCCGGGGCATGGCGAGGGGCGGCCCCGCCGGGCCGCGCGGCCCGCTATCCCTTCACCCCGCTCATCGCCACGCCGCGGACGAAGAAGCGTTGCAGGAACAGGAAGAGGAGGATCAGCGGCACGGTGGCGATGGTCGCGCCGGCGAAGGTCTCGCCCCAGTTCGGCAACTGGCCCGGCGCGACGGACTGGGCGATGGCGAGCTGCACCACGATGTTGCGCGGCGAGGAGAGGATCACCAGCGGCCAGAGGAAGGCGTTCCAGGAGAAGAGGAAGGTGACCAGCGCCAGCGTCACCAGCGCCACCCGGACATTGGGCAGCACGATGCTCCAGAAGATGCGGAAATGCCCCGCGCCGTCGATGCGGGCGGCCTCGTCCAGCTCGCGCGGCAGCTCCTCGAAGTGCTGGCGCAGCAGGAACAGGCCGAAGGGGCTGGCGATCCAGGGGATGAAGGCGCCGGGCAGCGTGTCCTGCAGCCGCAGCCCGCTGACCGTCATGTAGAGCGGCACCATCAGGCTCTCGATCGGCAGGAGGAAAGTCATCAGCACCAGGGTGAAGACCAGGTTGGCGCCGCGGAAGCGGATGCGCGTGAGGCCGTAGGCGGCGAGCGAGCACAGGATCAGCGTGAAGGCCACCTGGCAGGCGGAGATGATGGCGGAGTTCAGCAGGGCGCGGCCCATGCCGCGGTTGGTGAAGAGGTGGATGAAGTTGTCGAGGGTGGGGGATTGCGGCCAGAAGGTCGCCCAGGAGAGCGGCCGCAGGTCGCGGAAGATCGCGTCCTGCGGCTTGAAGGAGGAGGCGACGATCCAGGCGTAGGGGCCGAGGAAGAAGACGACGACCGCCGCCAGCACCAGCAGGCCGAGCAGCAGCCTCACGGGATGGCGCAGCATCTCAGTAGTTCCAGCGGGCGCGCAGCAGGTGCATCTGCACCAGGCTGATGGCGAGCACGATCAGCATGAACACCACCGACACGGCGGAGGCGACGCCGGGAAGCTGGAGCTGGAAGGCGAGCTGGTAGATGTCGTAGGCGACGAAGTTGGTCATCCCCTCCGGGCCGCCCCCGGTCATGATCAGCGGCGGGGCGAAGGCCTGCAGCGAGAAGATGGTCATGATGACCACCACGAAGACGGTGGTGCGCGCCAGCAGCGGCAGGGTGACGTGCCACAGCTTCTGCAGCGGGCCGGCCCCGTCCACGGCGGCCGCATGCTCCAGCTCCTGCGGGATGCCCTGGAGGCCCGAGAGGTAGAGCACCGTGGCGAAGCCCGTCTGCTGCCACAGCGTCATCAGCACGATGGAGGGCAGCGCCTGGTGCTTGTCCGTCAGGAACAGGCCGCGCGGCAGGCCCAGGCTGGAGAGCGCGCTGTTCACCAGCCCGTTGTTGGCGTCGAGCAGGAAGGTCCACATGGTGGCGATGACCACCACGGAGGTCACCACCGGCAGGAAGATGATGGTGCGGATGATCCCGCGCGCCGGCAGCGCCCCGTTCAGGTAGACGGCCAGCAGGAAGGACAGCGGCACGACGGTGCAGACCGTGCCGATGGCCAGGGCGAAGGTGACCAGGAAGGCCTGGATCCGGTCCGGGTCGGTCAGGACATAGGCGAAGTTGTCCAGGCCGACGAAGCTGCGGACGGTCGGGTTCAGCAGCGAGAAGTCATAGAAGCTGTCCCGCACCATCTGGAGCACCGGCCAGTACTGGAAGACCAGCAGCAGCACCAGGAAGGGGCCGATGAAGGCGAGGACGGTCGCCCAGTAGGAGATGGAGGAGGCAACCGTCCGGGCAGCCCTGCTCATCGCGCCAGGAGGGGCTGCAGCGAGCGCACCGCGGCATCCAGCCGGGTCTTCGGGTCGGCGCCGAAGGCGATGTCGCGCAGCGCGTCGCTGACGAGCTTGTCGTACTGGGCGAAGCGCGGGCTGGGCGGGCGCGGCTGTCCCCACTCCCGCAGCTCCTGCATGAAGATGTCGAGCGGGTATTCCGACAGCGCCGGCACCTGCGGCACGATGGACTGCATCACCGGCAGGATGCCGCTGCTGCGCGCATAGTCCAGGGCGAACTGGCCGGTGCTGAAGGCCATCACGGCACGCACCGCCGCCTCCTTGTGGGCCGACCGGGCGGTGACGCCCAGCGTCAGGCTGCCGGTGTGCACGATCGGGCTGCGCGCGTAGGGCATCGGCGTGACGCCCCATTCGAAGCCGAGATCGGGCCGGCGCAGCCCGGCGACGAAGTAGGAGGTGTCGATGGTGAAGCAGGCCTTGCCGTCCTGGAAGGCGGTCGGGATGCCCGTGCGCGGCGTGACCTTCGCCACGTTGAACAGATCCTGGAAGAACTTCGCGCCCTGCACCGCTTCCGGCGTGTTCAGCCAGCCCTGCGCCGTCTTGCCGTCGGGCGAGATGCCCCAGTAGGTGCGGTAGGCGGAGCTTTCCTTCGGCGCGTTCGGGTCGCCGAAGGTGCGCAGGAACAGCATGTCGCGGTAGACGAAGCCGGGCTGGCCGGTGCCGAAGCGGCTGGGCGCCAGGCCCCAGACGGAGACGTTGTCGCCCTCGCCCTGCTGGCACTTCTTGAAGGCCTCCAGCGCCTGGTCCCAGCTCCAGGCGCGCGACAGCTCGCGCGGCGGGTCTTCCGTGATCCCGGCGGCGCGAAGGGCGTTGCGATTGTAGAACAATGCCAGCGTCGTCTGCTGCAACCCGGGCGAATAGATGCGGCCGTTGAAGCTGTGCTCGGTCAGCGAAGCCGGCAGGATGTCCGCCTTGATCTCCGGCGTGATGTAGGCGTCCAGCGGCTCCAGGATGCCGGCCAGCGCGTAGCTCTGCGTGTTCGGCCCGTCATAGACCAGGATGTCGGGCGGCGAGCCGGAGGCGGCGAGGACGCTGATCTTGTCGGCGAGCTGGCCGAAGGGGACCTCCGACACTTCGAACTCCACGCAGGGGTTGGCCGCCTCGTAGGCGGCGATCTGGTTCGGGAAAAGGGGGTTGTTCTGCGGCTTCAGGACGGTCAGCGTCACGGGGCCGCCGGGACATTGCGCGCTGCCCTGCGCCCGCGCGTCCGGCGCGGCGGTCAGGCCGGCCCCCAGCCCGGCGAGCAGGGCGAGGGCGGGAAGACCCGGGGACAGGCGTCGGGGAAGGTGTCGGAGGGACATCGTCCGGTCCTTTCAGGCCGTGCGGGCCAGGGTCTCGAGGAGGAAGTCGCAGAACTTCTGCCGGTCCGCATGGAAGGCGAAATGGCAGTTGGGCTCGCCCGTGCCGCGGCGGTTGGTGTCCACCACGGTCCGCCCGACGGTCAGCGCCCCCTGCATCTCGACGGCGACGTGCAGGAACTCCGTCTCGATCACGGAGGGATCGACGAGGTAGTTCACGCAGAGCGCGTCGTGGACGGGGGCCGCGCCCTGCTCCTTCATCGGCTGGTTGGCGTCGTAGGCGCCGATGCGGCGGCCGATGAAGCGCTCCGCCGCGATGCCGGCGGGGGTGCCCAGCGCCTTGAGCCGGTCGCAGACCTGGCGCGACACCAGCGCCTCGTGCGTGGCGTCCAGCGGCACGCAGACCAGCTTGCGGAAGCCCGCGGAGAAGACGGCCGCCGAGGCCTCCGGATCGGCCCAGATGTTCATCTCGGCCGAGGGGGTGACGTTGCCGTGGTGGTGCGCGCCGCCCATCAGCACCACCTCGGGCACGCGCTCCACGAATTTCGGGTCGGCGGCGATGGCGGCGGCGATGTTGCTCAGCGGCCCGGTGGGCACCAGGGTGATCGGGTCGGTCGCGGCGCGGTAGGTCTCGATCAGGTACTCGACCGCCCCCTGCTCCTGCTTGCGGCTGGTGGCGGGCGGCACGTCCAGCTCCTTGCCGTGCACGCCCGTGTCCTTCTTGATCGCGCGCGGGATCGGGAAGTCGAGGCGGATGACCGGGCGCGACAGGCCCTGGTGCACGGGGATGTCGCCGCGGCCGATGAAGTCCAGCACACGCAGCGAGTTGTCGGTGCAGTGGTCGACGGTGGTGTTGCCGTTGACGGTGGTGATGCCCACCAGCTCCAGGTCGGGGTGCAGCGCCGCGCACATGATGGCCACCGCGTCGTCGGTGCCGGTGTCCACGTCGAGGATCAGCTTGCGCCGTGCCATGGGTCTTGCTCCAGGTTCGGGGAAGGAGGATCGCGTCAGCGCAGCCGCGCGTCCACCCGTCGGATCGCGTCCAGGATATGCGGCACCAGCCCGGGCGCCGGATCGCGCGCCAGCCACACGTTCGGCGGCTGCTGAAGACGGAAGTGCCCGCCCACGCCCTGGCCCAGGTGGCGCAGGTCGCAGACCGTCATGCCACGCGTGAGCGGCGAGGCCAGATCCACCGCCACATGCGTGTGGCGGTAGGTCATCAGCGACGGGTCGATGAAGGGCACCAGCGCGCAGGGATCGTGCAGCGACGCCGTGCTCAGCCCGTGCACCCGCTTCAGCGAGGCCAGGAAGAAGTCCAGCAGGTCGGCCATGGTCTTGGCCAGGCGGCCGCCCTGGCGCAGCGAGGCGATGCCGGCGGCATCCACGCCGACCCGCCGCGTCACGTCCAGCCCGACCATCCAGAGCGGGACGCCGCTGCGGAAGACGATGTCGGCCGCCTCCGGGTCGCAGTAGATGTTGAACTCGGCGACGGCGGTCACGTTCCCGATGCCGGTGGTGCCCCCCATGATGCTGATGCCCTTCAGCCACTCGCGCAGCCGCGGCTCCATCAGCAGGGCCAGGGCGAGGTTGGTCATGCTGCCCGTCGCGGCCACCACCAGCTCGCCGCGATGCTCGCGGGCCAGGCGGATGATCAGCTCCGCCGCCGTCTCCTCGACCACGTCGCGGTCCGGCTCCGGCAGCTCGGCGCCGTCCAGCCCCGTCTTGCCATGCACCGTGCCGCCATCCATGGCCGGCGCCAGCAGCGGCTTCGCGGCCCCGCGCGCCACGGGGATGTCGAGTTGCGCCAAGCGGCACAGGCCGAGCGCGTTGCGCGTGACGTGGTCCAGCGTCTGGTTGCCGTAGACGGTCGTCATCGCCACGAGGTCGAGATGGCAGGCCGCGTAGAGCAGGGCGACGGCATCATCGTGGCCCGGATCGCAGTCGAGGAGAATCTTCAAGCGCATCGCCCCGCAAGGTCGGCCGATCCTTGGCCCGGGCCGGGGAGGATGCAAGCGCGGGGCCGGAAGCTTCCCCGTGAAAGCGGCGGCCGGGACGCTCCCGGCGGCGGCATCCTGCCGCTTCGCCCGCCCGGATGGCGTGCGGGGAGGCAGACCGGGCCGGGCACGCCCTCCCCCCTCTCGACCCTCCCCTGCGTCGCACCCCCTCTCCCCGCACCCGCCGTCCGTGATAGGGCGCGCCGGCACGCGAGGAGCAACGCAGAGAACATGGCAGGAGAACCCCGGGGCGGCCCCCCGCGCGGCCGCTTCCAGCATCGCCGGCCCAAGGGCCGGCCGCTGGACGGCTGGCTGATCGTCGACAAGCCCTCGGGCATCGGCAGCACGGAGGTGGTGAACCGCGTCAAGCGCGCCTTCCAGGCGCAGAAGGCGGGGCATGGCGGCACGCTGGACCCGCTGGCGACCGGGCTGCTGCCGATCGCCTTCGGGGCGGCGACCAAGACCGTCCCGTATGTGATGGACGGCACCAAGGCCTACCGCTTCACCCTGCGCTTCGGCGAGGCGCGGGACACGGACGACGCGGACGGGCAGGTGACCGCGACCGATGCCGCCCGCCCGACCGACGACGCGATCCGCGAGGCCCTGCCCGCCTTCCGCGGCGAGATCATGCAGGTGCCCCCCGCCTATTCCGCCCTGAAGGTGGACGGCCAGCGCGCCTATGACCTGGCGCGGGAGGGCCATGCCCCCGTGCTGATGCCCCGCCCGGCCCGGGTGGACCGGTTCGAGCTGATCGAGCGGCCGGACGCGGATACGGCCATCTTCGCGGTGGAGAGCGGCAAGGGCGTCTACATGCGCTCCCTCGCCCGGGACCTGGCGCGCGCGGTCGGCACGGTGGGCCATATCGCCGCCCTGCGCCGGCTGCGGGTCGGACCCTTCCACGAGTCGCATGCGGTTTCGCTTGACAGCCTGGCCGCGACGGGCGATGCCCCGCCCCCTTCCCCGGACCTCCTGCTGCCCGTCATGACCGCGCTGGCCGACATCCCGGCTCTGGCCGTGACCGAGGCGGAGGCTGCCCGACTCTCCTTCGGCCAGGAGCTTTCCCTGGTCGAGTTCATGGGTCGGGTTCCATCCGACGCCAACCCCGATGGCGGGCTGGTGCGCGTGGTGGCGGGGGGACGCCTGGTCGGGCTCGGCCTGCTGGGGGACGGCATGCTCCGCCCCGAGCGCTGGCTCGCCCAGTCGGTTCCCGTTCACGACACACCAGAGGGGTAAACCCGATGTCGATCACTGCCGAGCGCCGCACCGCGCTCATCCACGAGTATGCCACCAAGGCCGGCGACACGGGCTCGCCCGAGGTCCAGGTCGCGATCCTGTCGGAGCGCATCGCCAACCTCACCGAGCACCTGAAGAGCCACGCCAAGGACTTCCACTCCCGGCGCGGCCTGCTGGTCCTCGTCGGCCAGCGCCGCGGCCTGCTCGACTACGTCAAGCGCAAGGACCAGGCCCGCTACGAGAGCCTGATCGGCCGCCTCGGCCTGCGCCGCTGACGCTGCGCCGCTGCCGGACGCCACCGCCCGGCAGCAACGCTTCCTCCCCCGGGCGGAACGAAGAAGGGCCCGGACCATGATGGTCCGGGCCCTTCTTCGTTCCGCCGACCGGGGCGGGGCAGTCGTGTTCGGGCGTCGGACCGGGGGGAGGCCCCGCCGCCCGTATCAGTCCAGCCGGTCCGCCCGGCCGCATTCCTGCCCGGTCCGGACCGGCTCCTCGCGGCCGATGCTGCGGGCGACCTGCATCAGGGTGCGGCGCAGCCAGGCGTGGCCCTGATCGGCCTCGAAGCGGCGGTGGAACACCAGGGAGAGGCGCACGTGCCGCATCGGCAGCGGCAGCGGGCGCAGCTCCAGCCCGTGGACCTCCGCCAGGTTACGGGCCAGCCGGGCGGAGAGGGACATCACCATCTCCGTTCGTTGCAGGATCGCCGGGACCGCCGCCAGGTGCGCCACCACCGCCCCCAGGCGGCGCGGATGTCCCGCCTCCCGCAGCGGCCCGTCCAGCGCCCCGTCGCGGGAGCCGTTGGGCGAATGCAGCAGGTGCGGATAGGCGACGAGGCGCTCCAGCGTCAGCTCGCCCTCGCCGAGCGGATGGCCACGGCGGAAGATCACCAGGAACTCCTCCGGCAGCAGGCGCAGCCGGGTATAGAGGCTGGTCGGCTCCGGCAGCATGCCCACCGCCAGCAGCGCCTCGCCGGATTCCAGCAGCGCCGCGGCGTTGGTGCGGTCGCCGTGGCGGATGGCCAGCAGGCAGCCGGGTGCCTCCTGGCCCAGCCGCTCCAGCATCGGCGGGGCCAGCACGGCCTCGGCATACTCGCTGAAGGCCACCGGGAAGACGCGGTCGGCGGTGGCCGGGTCGAAGGGCAGTTGCGCCACCAGGGTCCCGCGCAGCCGGTCCAGCATCTCCGCGACCGGCTGCATCAGCGACAGGGCCAGGGCGGTCGGCTCCACCCCGCCGGGGGCGCGCAGGAACAGCTCGTCCCCCAGGGCGGCGCGCAGGCGGTTCAGCGCGTTGGACACCGCCGGCTGCGACAGGTGCAGCCGGGCAGCGGCGCGGGTGACGTGCCGCTCCTGCGCCACGGCATCGAAGACCCGCAGCAGGTTGAGGTCGAAGCTGGTGAGGTCGGTCATGGCTGCCGCGGATGGTGGGCCGGGGCGCCGGGGCAGGAAAGCCCGGCGGCCAGCTCCTCCGGCGTGGCGGCGATGCCGCGCCTCTCCAGCGCGCGGGACAGCCCGGGCTCCGCGGTCAGCACGCAGAAGGGGACGGCCAGGACCGGCCCTGCCAGGAACGGCAGCGCCCAGAGCAGCGGGGCCGCCGAATGCGCGGCCAGCAGCCCGGCGCCGCCCAGGCCGAGCAGGGTCTGGGGCCACAGCAGGCGCCAGGCATCCCCCCAGGACACGCCGCGATCCGCCCGCTGCTGCGGCCGCCAGCCGCCCCGCCAGCCGAAGGGCAGCAGGACCAGCAGCCTCGCCTTGTTCAGCAGGCTGATCGGCTCCAGGAACAGGGTGAAGGCGATCTCCGCCAGCGCGCCGCCGGCGAAGCGGGCCCGCCCGCCATACGCCGCCGCGAGGCGCGGCTTCAGCAGCACCTCCAGGTACCCGGCCAGCTTCGGCGCGTGGTAGGCGACCCAGCCGAGGCCGAGCAGCAGCGCCAGCGCCCCGCGCGGCGTCGCCTCGGCCCCGCCGGTGAGGACGTTCAGGACCGCGGCCAGCAGGATCAGCACCCAGAGCGGCGCGCCGAGGAACAGCAGGATCGCCTGCAACAGCTGCCAGCGCCCCATCGGCCGCAGCCCGGGCAGGCGCAGAAGCTGCCCGTACTGCATGTTGCCCTCGCCCCAGCGCAGGTCGCGGGCGAGGAAGTCCGGCAAGGCAGGCGGGTTGGCCTCCAGGCTGCCTTCCTCGACCGGCAGGGCGCGCACCTTCCAGCCCGCCGCCTGTAGCCGCACCGATTCCAGCTGGTCGTGGGACAGGATCGCGCGGCCGTCCGGCAGGGTCTCCAGCCGCGCGTGCTCCCGGAAAGGGACGATGCGGACCATCGCGTTGTGGCCCCAGTACGGGCCCTCGTCGCCCTGCCACCAGGCCTGGCCGGTGGCCCAGGCGCGCATCCCCGCCCGCATGCCGAACTGGAACAGCCGGGGGAAGGCGGCGCGCGCGGGCCGGCCGACGATCAGCGGCTGCACGATCGCCAGGCGCGGGTCGGCCTCCATGCAGCGCCGCAGCCGCAGCACGGCGGCCGGACTCATCTCGGAATCGGCGTCCAGGCAGAGGAACAGGTCCAGGCCCGCCGCGTGGCGGTCGAGGAACTCCATCACGTTGCCGGCCTTGTAGCCGGCATTCCCCGCCCGCCGCCGGTAGCGCACGGGACAGGCCCGCCCCGCGCGCGCCGCGGCCAGGGCGGCGACGGCCGCCTCCTCCCGCGCCGCATGGGCAGGGTCCTGGGTGTCGGAGAGCACCCAGAGGATGAAGCGGCCGCCCTCGCCCGCCGCCTCCAGCCCGTCGAGCAGGCGGACGAGCGGGGGCAGGACGGCGTCCATCGCCTCGTTCCGGACGCAGGCGACGAGGGCGGTCCGCAGCGGCGGCGTGACCGGCGGCGCGCGCAGCTGCGGCATCACCGCCCCCGGCGGGTCGCGGTGCCAGAGCAGCAGCGCCAGGCCGATCGCCGCGTTGGCCACGCCGATCGCCGACCAGGGCAGCGTGCCGGCGAAGGCGAGCAGGATCGCCGCCTCCCAGACGGTCCAGCCGCCGGGGGCCAGTGCCCGCCAGCACAGCCAGAGCAGCCCCAGGGCGGCGCAGCCGGCCAGCGCGGCGAAGACCGTGCGCCGGACGGCGACGGGCTCGTCCCGCATGGGGCCGGCGCAGCGGGCCGCGCCCGGCTGCCGCCTAGAGCCGCATCCCGCGCCGCGCCGCCCAGGCGCCGTAGACGCGCGGGCCGACCAGGGCCAGGAGCGCCAGCAGCAGGATGGCGAGCGAGACCGGCCGCGTGACGAAGACGGACCAGTCGCCCTGGCTGATGGTCAGCGCCTGGCGCATCGCCTGCTCCGCCATCGGCCCCAGGATCATGCCGATCACCACGGGCGCGGTGGGGAAGTCGAAGCGGCGCATGAACATGCCGATCGTCCCGATCACGTAGAGCAGGATCAGGTCGGTGACGCTGTTGCTGATGCCGTAGGTGCCGATGGTCGCGAAGACCAGGATGCCGGCGTAGAGCTGCGGCTGCGGGATCTTCAGCATCCGCGCCCAGAGCCCCACCAGCGGCAGGTTCAGCACCACCAGCATGACGTTGGCGATGTAGAGCGAGGCGATCAGCGTCCAGACCAGGTCGGCCTGCGAGGTGAACAGCAGCGGCCCCGGCTGGATGCCGTAGGACTGGAAGGCGTTCAGCATGATCGCGGCCGTCGCCGAGGTGGGCAGCCCCAGCGTCAGCATCGGCACCAGGATGCCCGCGGCCGCCGCGTTGTTCGCCGCCTCCGGTCCCGCCACGCCCTCGATGGCGCCGGTGGTGCCGAACTCCTTGGCGTATTTCGGCTTCACCAGGCGCCGCTCGGCATAGTAGCTCAGCATGGTCGGCATCTCCGTGCCGCCCGCCGGCATCACGCCGAAGGGAAAGCCCAGCGCCGCGCCGCGGAACCAGGGCCCGACCGAGCGCTTCCAGTCCTCCTTCGACATCATGATGCTGCCCACCGGCAGCACCTTCTGCGCGCCCTCGACATGCCGCCAGGCGAGGTAGAGCGTCTCGCCCACGGCGAAGAGCGCGACCGCCACCAGCACCACGTCGATGCCGTCGAGCAGGTCGATCATGCCGAAGGTCATGCGCGGCTGGCCGGTCTGCAGATCCACGCCGATCAGCCCCAGCGTCAGCCCGAAGGCGAGCGAGGTGAGGCCGCGCAGCGGCGAGCCGCCGAGCACGGCGGAGACCGTCACGAAGCACAGCACCATCAGGCAGAAGTACTCGGGCGGGCCCAGCTTCAGCGCCAGCTCCACCACGATCGGGCCGAGGAAGGAGATGCCCAGCGTGCCGATCGTCCCCGCCACGAAGGAGCCGATGGCCGCCGTCGCCAGCGCCGGGCCGGCGCGGCCGTGGCGCGCCATCTTCGCCCCCTCGAGCGAGGTGATGATGGAGCCGGACTCGCCGGGCGTGTTCAGCAGGATCGAGGTGGTCGAGCCGCCGTACATCGCCCCGTAGAAGACGCCGCAGAACAGGATGAAGGCGCCGGTGGCCGAGACCTTGAAGGTGATCGGCAGCAGCAGCGCGATGGTCAGCGCCGGGCCGATGCCCGGCAGCACGCCGATGGCGGTGCCGAGGAAGCAGCCGAGCAGCGCCCAGCCGAGGTTGGAAATCGAGAGCGCGTTGCCGAAGCCCAGCGCCAGGCCTTCCCAGACGGACATGGAGTCAGAGAATCCCTTCCAGGATGCCGGCGCCGATGTTCACGCCCAGCAGGCGGTCGAAGGCCAGGTAGGCGACGACGGTGACGATGATGCCGATGAGAAGGTCCACCAGCGGCCGGCGGGAGCCGAAGGCGGCGCAGACGAAGACGTAGAGGATCGTGGAGGCGATGACGAAGCCCAGCCACTCGATCAGCGCCACCTGCACGATCAGGCCGGCGGCGAGGAGGCCGAGCGCGCGCCAGTTGGTCGGCGGGGCCTCCCGCACCTCCTCCAGGTCCTTGCTCCAGCCGCCGCGCAGCGCCGCGCCGCAGAGGCCGGCGCCGACGCCGACGAGCAGGGCGGCGACCAGCCAGGGCACCACCGTCGGCCCCACCACCGCGTAGGTGGGGGAAGCCGGGATGACCAGGGTCTGCCAGACCACCAGCAGGGCCATGAGGAGGACGGCGACGCCGACGGCGAGGTCGGGGCCGCGCCCCACCTCCTGTCCCGGCGGCGGCGCGGAGGTGGGCCCGATGGCATCGGGCCCGGCATGCTCCGGGGTCACGTGGTCGAAGGGGCTGTGGCCGGGTCCGGCGCCGCTCACGTCACCAGGCCCAACTCGCGCAGCACGCCGTCGGTCGCGGAGTTGTCGTTGCGCAGGAACGTCTCGAACTCGGCGCCGGTCAGGAAGGCGTCGTCCCAGCCACGGGTGGCCAGCAGCTCCGTCCAGGCCGGCAGCGCGTGGACCTCGGTCACCAGCCGGGTCAGCGCGGCACGGGCCTCGGGGCGGATGCCGGGCGGGCCGAAGAAGCCGCGCCAGTTGGTGGCGGAGACGTCCAGCCCGCTCTCCTTCAGCGTCGGCAGCCCCTCGATCGCGCGCTTGTCGCCCGAGGTGGCGAGCGCGCGCATCCGGCCCGCCTTCACCTGCTCGGCGAACTCGGAATAGCCGGAGATGCCCGCCTTGACCTGGTTGCCCAGGATCGCCGCCTGGGCCGGCCCGCCGCCGGCGAAGGCCACGAAGTTGGCGTCGCGCGCGCTGCGGCCCAGCGCCTTCAGCATCAGCCCCAGCACGATGTGGTCGGTGCCGCCGGCGCTGCCGCCGGCCACCGGCATGCCGCGCGGATCGGCCTTCAGCGCCTCGATGAACTGGGCGATGGTCTGGATCGGGCTCTCGCCCGGCACCACGATCACCGCGTCCTCGGCGGTCATGCGCGCGACCGGCGTCACGTCCTTCAGGCTGTAGGGCGCCTTGTTGGTCAGCGCCGCGCCGACCATCACGGAGCCGCCGACCATCAGCGCATCGGGCTTGCCGCGGCGCTGGGAGATGAAGCGGGGCAGCCCGACCATGCCGCCGGCCCCGCCCACGTTCTCGAACTGGAAGGAACCGACCAGCCCGGCCTGGCGGGCCACGTTCTCGAAGGCCCGGCCGAGCCCGTCCCAGCCGCCGCCGGGGCCGGCGGGGATGAACATGTTAAGGCTGGGGAAGAGCTGTTCGGCGCGGGCCCGGGGCGCGCCGGCGAGCAGCGCGGCGGCAGGGGCGGTGGCGAGCAGCAGGTGACGGCGCAGCATGGGTTCCTCCCGGTACGACGAGGGCGTACCGACCCCACTGTAGCGGCGATGCCATGGAGGGCAACGACCGCCTCCGACGCGCGGCCCGGCGGCTTGCGCGCGACACGTGTGCCAGGGATGTTGGGCGCACCTTGGGGAATCGGGAATGATCGGACGCGGCGCCTGGCCGGGCTGGATCGGGGTACTGGCGCTGTCGGCCTGCATCGCTCCCGCCGCCATCGTCCCCGCCGCCCTGGCGCAGGGCCCGCGCGCCGCCGCTCCCCGCGCGCCGGCCGAGCGGGAGGCGCTGGTGCAGAACGAGCTCGGCCTCTCGATCCGCGAGCTCTACGCCGCACCGGTGGGGCAGGCCGACCCGGGACCCGACCGGCTGGGCCAGGACACCCTGGCGCCGGGCGGGCGGCTGCGCCTGCGCCTGGGGCGCAACCAGCCCTGCCGCTTCAACCTGCGCGCCGTGCTCGCGGACGAGAGCATCGAGGAGCGGCGGGACGTGGACCTCTGCCGCCAGAACCGGGTCGTCTTCGGCGACCCGTCCGCGCCGCAGCGCGAGGCGCTCGTCGTCAACGAGACGGACCTGCCGCTGCAGGAGCTGTACCTGCGCCCCGCCAACGCGCCGGAGGGCGCCGACGCCCGTGGCCCGGACCGGCTGGGCGCGGAGACGGTGGCGCCGGGCCGCAGCCTGCGCCTGCGGCTGGGTCGGACGCGGGACTGCGTCTTCGACGTGACCGGCGTGCTGGCCGATGATTCGACGGTGACGCGCCCGCGGACGGATCTCTGCCGCAGCCCGCGCGTCGTCCTCGGCGATCCCTCCCTGCCCTGGCGCGAGGCGCGGGTGGAGAACCGCGCCGGCCGCATCATCCGCAACCTGCACGCCCGTCCGGCGGAGGAGGGCGGCGGGGAATGGGGCGCGGACCGGCTGGGCCCGGAGGTGCTGTCGGACGGCGGCAGCGTCCGCCTGCGGCTGCGGCGCGCGGCCTGCCGCTTCGACCTGCGCGCCGTCTACGAGGACGATGCGGCGGAGGAGCGGCGCGGCGTGGATTTCTGCGCGAGCCTGGCGCCGGCCGTCGCCTTCGACGGCAGCGCCATCCCGCAGCCGCCGACCATCCGCGTCACGCTGGTGAACCGGCACGACGCGCCGGTGGAGGAGGTCTACGTCTCCGCCGCCTCCGAGCGCGACTGGGGCCCGGACCGGCTGGAGGAGCCGCTGGAGCGCGGCGAGCGGATCGGCCTGTCGCTGCCGGTGGAGTGCACGGCCGACCTGCGCATCGTCTTCCCCAGCGGCGCCGCCGAGGAGCGGCGCGAGCTGGACCTGTGCGAGGCCGGCACCATCGTCCTGCGCCCCGGCTGGACGCTGGCGGAGCGGCTGGACGACAGCCCCGCCCCGCCCGGGCCGCCGGGCCCCCGCCCCGGCAGCGTGCGGCTGCGCAACGCCTCCGACAGCCCGATCGTGGAGCTGTACGTGGACGCCCCGGGCGAGCCGCGCGGCCCGGACCGGCTGGGCCGCAACGTGCTGGGCAGCCGGGAGACGCTGGACCTGCTGCCCCCCGAGCCCGAGGCCTGCGCCGCTTCCCTGGTCGCCGTGTTCCGCGACGGGCGCGAGGTGCGGCGCGACCCCTTTGATCTCTGCCAGGGCACGGAGGTGACGCTGCCATGACCCGCATGCCCCGCCCCACCCTGCTCCTGCTGCTGGCCCTTGCCTTCCCTGCCGCGGCGGAGGAGCTGCGGCCCGTCCCGGAGGCGCTGCGCGGCACCTGGTTCGCCGGGGCCTGCGCGGCGCCGGAGGAGATGCTGGTGCTGACCGCGCGCAGCGCCGCCCGCCTCTCGGCCGAGGATTCGCGCCTGGACCGCTTCGTCGCCACGCGCGAGGCGGATGGCTGGCTCATCGGCACCTCGCGCGGGGCGGAGGCGCCGCGCCTGATGCTGCGCGCCCGCGACAGCATGCTGGAGACGGGCGAGCCGGAGGCGAAACTGCGCGACGACCGCCTGCCCGGCCCCACGCCGCTGCGCCGCTGGCAGCGCTGCGCCACGCCGCCGCTGGAATGGATGCTGCAGCATGGCGAGGGGATCGCCGTGCTCGGCGCGCTGGAACGGATCGAGGCGGCCTGCGGCGAGGGCGCGACGATGCAGGGCTGCGCCGAGGCGCTGATCGCCCAGGCCAGCGTCTCGGGCGACGGGCTGCTCAGCGCGGCGGAACTGGCGCGGCTGGGCCGTGGCCTGACCTGGATGATCGCCGTCCGGGAGGGCGCCGGCACGCCGGAGATCGCGCTGGCCGTCGGCGCCGGGTCGGTGGCGGCACTGGGCGCGGCCCGGCTGGCCGTGGACAGCCTGGACTATGACGGCGACGGCCGCCTGTCGGTGCGGGAGCTGATGCAGGACCGCAGCCTGCCCGGACCGGGCGGCGGCGAGGCCGCCGGCCGGCCGCTGCGGCTGGACGGCATCCGCGAGGCGGTCGGCTTCCTGCGCGGCCTGTTCGAAGGGCTGTTCGCCCTGCGTTGAGGGCGGCGCGTGGCGTAGGTGGCACCGCCGGACCGGGGAAGGCTCTGCCTCCCCCGGACCCCCTCCGCCGGGGCCACGAGCGGGCCCCGGACCCCGCTGGGAGTCTGGCGCCGCGTGGCCGGTGTCAGCCTGCGGGCGGCACCCGCGGAGCGCGCGGACAGGCGGGGCACCGAAGAAGAATCAAAGGCCGCACGTGCTGCGGCCGCCGTCGCCGGGGAGCATGGCTCCCCGGCGTGCCGACGCGTCCGTGAACGGGGGTCCAGGGGCTCTGCTCCTGGCGGATGGGGGGTCCGGGGGGCAAGGCGGAGCCTTCCCCCCCCCGGGGGGGCCGGCTCCGGGCCCCGAACCGCATCACGCGTCCCGCGGCCGCCAGGCCAGCAGGCGCAGCGCGTTCAGGGTGACCAGCACGGTCGCGCCGGTATCGGCCAGGATCGCGGGCCAGAGGCCGGTGATGCCCAGCAGGGTGGTGACCAGCAGCACCAGCTTCAGCCCGATCGCCACCGCCACGTTCTGGCGCATGTTGGCCAGGGTGGCGCGGGACAGCGCCACCAGCTCGGCCACCCCCGTCACCCGGCCGCGCAGCAGCGCCGCGTCCGCCGCCTCCAGCGCCACGTCGGTGCCGCCGCCCATGGCGATGCCGACGGAGGCCGCGGCCAGGGCGGGCGCGTCGTTGATGCCATCCCCCACCATGGCCACCGGGCCCTGCGCCGCCATCGTCCGGATCTCGCGCAGCTTGTCCTCCGGCAGCAGCCCGGCCCGCGCCTCGATCCCCAGCGCCGCGCCGATGGCCTGGGCGGTGCGCGGGTTGTCGCCGGTCAGCATCACCGTCTCCACCCCCAGGCGGCGCAGCGCGGCGAGGCCCTCGGCGGCCTCCGGGCGCGGCTCGTCGCGCAGCGCGATCAGCGCGGCGGCGCGCCCATCCAGCAGCAGCACGGTGACGGTCTTGCCCTCTGCCTCCAGCGCCTCCGTGGCGGCCCCGGCGGCGGCATCCAGCGGAGCGCCGGATTCGGCGGCATGGCGGGGGCTGCCGATGGCGATCGACCGTCCCTCCACCCGCCCCGTCGCCGCGCGCCCGGCCACCGCCCCGGCCTCGGCGAGGGCGGGCAGCGTGCCGATCCCCTCGGCCTCGGCCGCCGCCAGGATGGCGCGCGCCAGCGGGTGGGAGGAGCCCTGCTCCACCGCCGCCGCCAGCCGCAGCGCCTCGCGCCGGTCCTGCCCGGCCAGCGGCAGCAGGTCGGTCACGCGCGGCCGGCCCAGCGTCAGGGTGCCGGTCTTGTCGAAGGCGATGCGGCGGGCGGCGCCGATCGCCTCCAGCGCCGCGCCGCCCTTCACCAGCAGCCCGCGCCGCGCCCCGGCCGAGAGGCCGGAGGCCATCGCGGCGGGGATGGAGATGACCAGGGCGCAGGGGCAGGCCACCAGCAGCAGGGCAAGGCCGCGATAGATCCAGACCGCCCATTCCCCGCCAAGCAGCAGCGGCGGCACCAGCATGGTGAGCGCCGCCGCGGCCATGGCCGCCGGGGTCCACCAGCGGGCGAAGCGCTCGACGAAGCGCTGGGTCGGGGCGCGGGAGGCCGTGGCCTCCTCCACCATCCGCACGATGCGGGCCAGGGTGTTGTCCGACGCGCCGTGCGTCACCCGCACGCGCAGCATCCCCTCGGCGTTGATCGCACCGGCCACCACCGCCTCGCCCGGTCCGCGCGAGACGGGGACGCTCTCCCCGGTCACGGCGCTCTCATCCAGCGCCGAGCGGCCCTCCAGGATCTCCCCGTCGCAGGGGACGCGGTCGCCGGGACGCACGATCACCGTGTCGCCGGGACGCAGCGCCGTGGCGGGCACCTCCTCCGGCGCACCGCCCGGCCCCTCGCGCTGGGCGGTGCGGGGGATCAGCGCGACCAGGGCGCGGATGCCGGCGCGGGCCTGGCTGGCCGCCACGTTCTCCAGCAGCTCACCCAGGGCGAAGAGGAAGACCACCAGCGCCGCCTCCTCCACCGCGCCGATGGCGACGGCGCCCAGCGCAGCGACGGACATCAGCGTCTCGATGGAGAAGGGCGAGCCGGCGCGGGCGAGCGCCACCGCCCGCCGACCAAAGGGCCAGAGCCCGGCCAGGGTCGCGGCGAGGTAGAACCAGAAGGACGCCGCCGGCCAGAGATGGGACAGCAGCCAGGCGGCCGCGACCAGCCCGCCGAGCAGGAAGACCAGCCGGGCCTTGCCGCTGCGCCACCAGGGGGTGCCGGGCGGCTCCTCCGCGCCATGGTCGTGCCCGTGCGCCAGGCCGGCGGCATGGCCGTGGGCGTCGGCGGGCGCGGCATGGCCGGGGCCATGGCGGTCGTGGTCGTGGCTGTGACCATGGTCGTGGCCGTGGTCAGGATGCGGCGCGCGGCCATGACCGTGGCCGGCCGCCTCCCCGCCCGCCTCGGCCGACCCCGCCGCGGCGAGGCGGGTCGGGGTATAGCCCAGGGCCCGGACCCGCTCCTCCACCGCCGCCCCGGACCCGGCATCCTCGGCCAGGAGGCTGAGCCGCTCGGCCATCAGGTTCACCCGCACGTCGCGCACCCCCGGCAGCCGGCTCACCGCCCGCTCCACCTTCGCGACGCAGGAGGCGCAGTCCATGCCTTCCACCCGCCAGGACAGCGCCGTGCCCGGCCCGCCGGAATCCGCCATGCTCGCCTCGCTTGTCATGGCCGGGGTTATGGGACCTCCAGCCACTGGAGGTTCAAGGGGGTATTGGGCGCCGGCTTGGCCCGGACGGCGGAAGGCCCCAGATAGAAGCTCCAGCCATGGGAGGTTTGTTCGATGCCGGACCATGCCACGCCATCCGACCCCCTGCCCCGCCCCGTCCAGGGCCGCCTCTCCATCGGCGACCTGGCCACGGCGGTCGGGGTGAATGTGCGCACCATCCGCTACTACGAGGCGGCCGGGCTGCTGCCGGAGCCGGCCCGCACCGCCGGCAACCAGCGCAGCTACGGTCCCGCGCACCTGCACCGCCTGGCCTTCGTGCGCCACGCCCGGGAGATGGGCTTCGACATGGCAGCGATCCGCGACCTGCTGCGCCTCGCCGATGCCGGGGCGGAGAGCCCCTGCGCCGGAGCCCATGCCGTCGCGCGGCAGCAGCTTGCCGCCACCCGCTCCCGCATCGCCCGGCTGCGCTCGCTGGAGGCGGAGCTGGAGCGCATGCTCGACGGAGATTGCGACGGCGGCCAGGTCGGCCATTGCCGCATCGTCGAGGCGCTGGCCGACCACGCCCACGGCCATTGCCTGGACCCGAGCCATGGCGGGCCGGAGGCCGCCTGACGCACCCCCCGCCAGGCGGGCGAGGCCGAGGTGCGCGGGGATGACGCTGGGGAACCGGCCGCTGCGGCCCGGGACCGGCTCCCGGTAGGTCACGCACGGAATCGGCGGCGAAGTCCCGGCCCGGTACAGGTTCCGCGTGGTGATGCGCGGTGCCCCCCGGCCTCATATGCGCGGCGTGATGCGTTGATCCATGCCAGCGCGGGGCGCGCTCGTGGCCCGGGGGCAAGGCTCTGCCTCGCCCCCGATACCCCCACTCCGCCAGGACCCTGCGGGCCCTGGACCCGAAGGGCGCTGCCGCGGGACAGCCTGACACGGGGTCACAGCGCCGAGGAGCCATGCTCCTCGGCGGGACCGGCCGCCGCACTCGCTGATGCCTTCAAAGCTATTCTGGAGTCCCGCCTGTCCGCGCTTTCCCCGGGATCAGCCCGCAGGCTGACGCCTACCGGAAGCACCAGACTCCCAGCGGGGACCGGGGCCCGCTTGTGGCCCCGGCAGGGGAGGGTCCGGGAGGGGACGGCGTCCCCTCCCGGTGCCGCTGCCGGAACACCATAGCGCGACCGGCCAGGTCATCCCGCCATCCGTATCAAGCGGCCCAGACCCGGGCGTAGAGCTCCTGGATCTCGTCCGCATCCGGCACGAGCGGGTTGTTGGCGGGCGAGCCCGAGGCCAGTGCCTGTGCCGCCATGGTCGGCAGCAGGGCTTCCCACTGCGCCGGGTCGATGCCCCAGGCGCGCGGGCCCGGGACGGCGAGGTCGGCGTTCAGCGCGCGCAGCTCGTCCAGCAACGCGGCCACGGCGTCGCCGTCGCGCAGGCCCGCCCCGGCGATACCCATGGCGCGGGCGCAGTCGGCGTAGCGTTGCGTCGCGGCGGGCGCCGAATAGGCTGTCACCGACGGCAGCAGCATGGCGTTGGACAGGCCGTGGGGGACGTGGAAATGCGCCCCGATCGGGCGCGACATGCCGTGCACCAGCGCGACGGAGCTGTTGGAGAAAGCGATGCCGGCCTGGGTCGCGCCGAACATCAGCGCTTCGCGCGCCGCGCGGTCGCCGCCGTCGCGATAGGCGCGGCGCAGGTTGCCGGCGATGGCCCGCATGGCGGAGAGCGCGAAGGTGTCGGAGAAGGGGTTGGCCCGGCGCGAGACATAGGCCTCGATCGCGTGCGTCAGCGCATCCACCCCCGTATCGGCGGTCAGGCGCGGCGGGCAGGTCAGCGTCAGCTCGTAGTCCACGATGGCCGCGACCGGCAGGAAGGACGGGCCGATGCAGAGCATCTTCTCGTGCGTCTCGCTGTCCGTCACCACGGTGAAGCGCGTCGCCTCCGACCCCGTGCCGGCGGTGGTGGGGATGCCGATCACCGGCAGGGCCGGGCCGGCATTCACCGCCGGCGCCTTGTGGTCGCGCATCCGCCCGCCCTGCTTCGCCAGCACCGCGACGGCCTTGGCGGTGTCGATGGGCGAGCCACCGCCGAGGGCGACGAGAGAATCGTAATCCCCGGCCAGCACCGCCGCCTGGGCGCGGTCCACCGCGTCGCTGTCGGGCTCGGGGACCGTGTCGGAGAAGACATCCGCCGCGATGCCCGCCCGCTTCAGCTCGCCCTGCAGCCGCTCGGCCAAGCCGAAGCGGACCATCATCGGATCGGTCACGATCAGCGGGCGTGACAGGCCCAGCAGGCCGAGCACCTCCGCCGTCTCGGCCAGGGCCCCTCCGCCGATGCGCAGGATGCGTGGCAAGGCGATCGCCGTGGACATCCGTTCCCTCCTTCCGGTTCGTCTCGCGGCACAGGGATACGCCGCGGCCACCCCGCGGAAAACCGGGAATCGCGCCGCCCTCCCGTGCGGATGCCGGCGGGCGGCGCGGGGGGCGATCCCGCCGGCTCAGCCGACCTGCACGTTGCCCTCGCGCACCACCTTGCCCCACTTCTCGATCTCGGCGGCCAGGAAGGTGCGGAACTCCTCGGGGGTGGAGGGGCGCGGCGTGGCGCCCTCGGCCGCGAGGCGCTCGATCACGGCCGGGTCGGTCAGCACGCGCCGCATCGCCGCATTGACCTTGGCCACCACCTCGGCCGGCATCTGGGCCGGGCCGACCAGCCCGGTCCAGTTCACCGCCTCGAAGCCGGGGAAGCCGGATTCCGCGACCGTCGGCACCTGGGGGAGCGAGGGCATCCGCTCGGCCGAGGTCACGGCCAGCGCGCGCAGGTCGCCCGATTCCAGCATGCCGCGGACCGCCAGCGGGTTGGCGGAGTAGAGGTCCACGCGCCCGGCCAGCAGGTCGTTGGTGAGCTGCGCCGCGCCGCGATAGGGCACGATGGTCAGCTCCACTCCGGCCCGCTGGGCGATCATCTCCGACGAGAGATGGCCCACCGTGCCGCTGCCGGGATGGCCGGCCGTCAGCGCGCCGGGCTTCTCCTTCGCCGCCGCGATCACGTCGGCGAGGCTGCGGAAGCGCGCCCCCTTCGCCACCACCAGCACGTTCGGCTGCACCGCCACCAGCGAGACCAGCGCCAGGTCGCGCAGCGGCTGGTAGGGGATGTTGGCGGCGTAGAGCGTCGGGTTGATCGCCAGGTTCGAGGTCTGGCCCATGCCGATCGTGTGCCCGTCGGTGGCCTTGGCCACGACGTCGATGCCGATGTTGCCACCGGCGCCCGGACGGTTCTCCACCACCACGGTCCAGCCCATCGCGGCGGTGAGGCGGTTGCCCACCTCGCGCGAGATCACGTCCGTCCCGCCGCCCGGCGGATAGGGGACGATCAGGCGGACCGGCCGGTCCGGCCAGGCGGCCTGGGCGCGCGCGAGGGCGGGAAGCAGTGGCAGGGCGGCGGCCCCGCGCAGCAGATGACGGCGGTGCATGTCCATTTCCTCTCGTCGTTTGCACCCGGAGACCGGCCCCGGGTGCTTCCCGTCCGGGCCGGAGCGCGTCCGGCCCGCCCGTTCCTCGCGTCGCGTCAGCCCTCCGCGACGGTGTCCGCCGGCGACGGCGCGGCCCCGCCGCGCGGCAGCGCGCCCAGCACCTCGGCATCGTGCTGGCCGGGGGCGGGCAGGTCGTGGCGCACGCCCAGCCGGCGGTCGCCGAACTGGATGGGCAGGGCCGGGACGCTGGTGCTCCGCCCGTCCGACAGGGTCAGCGGCAGCAGGCCGCCGCTCTCCTGCAGGTGGCGGTCGTCGTACAGGTCGCCCGGCTGCACGATGCGGGCGAAGGGCAGGCCGGCGCGCTCGCACATCGCCTCCAGCGTGGCGAGGTCGCGCTGGCCCACCAGCGTCTGCACCAGCGGGATCAGCGTCTCGCGCCCCTCGGCGCGCAGCGTGTTGGTGGCCCAGCGCGGGTCGAGCAGCGCCGGCTCCGCCAGCTCGCGGGTGAAGATCTCCCACTGCCGGTCGGTGACGACGCCGATGAAGAGCTGCACGCCGTCGGCGGTGGTGAAGATGTCGTAGACGCCCCAGGCGCGCTTGCCCGCCGCCATGGAGGGCGGCGCGACGCCGGTGATCGCCTGCTGCAGCATGTGGGTGGAGACGAGGAAGGCCGCGTTCTCGAACAGGCTGGACTGGACGTGCTGGCCCTTCCCGGTCAGGTCGCGCTGGCGCAGCGCGGCGAGGATGGCGATGGCGCCGAACATGCCGCCCATCATGTCGTTCACCGGCGCGCCCGCGCGCAGCGGCCGGCCGGGCGGGCCGGTCATGGCGGCGAGGCCGGACATCATCTGCACCACCTCGTCCAGCGCGGTACGCTTTTCGTAGGGGCCGGAGAGGAAGCCCTTCAGCGAGCAGTAGATCAGCCCGGGGTTGGTCCGCGACAGCGCCGCGTAGCCGAGGCCCTTCGCCTCCAGCCCGCCGGGGCGGAAGTTCTCGATCACCACGTCGGCGGTGTCGATCAGCGCCTTCAGCGTCGCGAGGTCGGCCGCGTCGTCCGTGTCGAGCTGCACGCTCTTCTTGTTGCGCGAGAAGGCGGCGAAGAAGCCGGTGCCGCTGCTGGTCAGGTAGCGCGTGCGGTCGCCCTTGCCGCGCGGCTCCACCTTGATCACCTCCGCGCCCAGGTCGGCCAGGATGAGGCCGCAGGTCGGGCCCATCACCATGTGCGAGAACTCGATCACCCGCACGCCGTCGAGCGGCAGCGGGGCGGCGTCGGCGCTCATGCTGCGATCCCCTTGCCCGCGATCTCCTTGCCGGAAGGCTGGCAGGCGGCGCCGCCGGGATGCGCCCGCCCCGTCCCCTCCGGAACCGGCCCCCGCGCGGCGTAGCGGAAGCCCTTCTCCGTGCCGACATCCGGCAGGTGGCCATAGAGCGCCTCGCCCGGCAGGGATTCCGCCAGGATGCGCCGCGCGGCGGCGAGGCCGTCCAGATCCACGCCCGTGTCGTGGCCCATCGCCTCCAGCATCCAGACCAGGTCCTCGGTGACGATGTTGCCCGTGGCGCCGGGGGAGTAGGGGCAGCCGCCGATGCCGCCCTGCGAGGCGTCGAAGGTGGTCGCCCCCGCCTCCAGCGCGGCGACGACGTTGGCCAGACCCTGGCCGCGCGTGTTGTGCAGGTGCGCGCCGCCGGCCTTGTCGCCCAGCTCCGCGATCAGCCGCGTGAACAGGCGCCGCACCTGCGCCGGGTTGGCGTAGCCCACGCCGTCGGAGAGGCCGACGCTCTCCGCGCCCGCGGCGGCCAGCCGCACGGCGATGTCGATCACGCGGTCCTCGGCGACGGGGCCGGAGATGGTGCAGCCGAAGGCGGTGGCGATGCCGACCTCGATCGCCGGGCGCGCGTCCTCCGGCAGGGTGGCGCACCAGGCGACGGCCTCCGCCACCTGCTCGATGGCGCGGTCGGTGGAGACGCCGATATTGGCGAGGCTGTGCTCGTTGGAGGCGGAGACGGGCATGGTGACCTTGTGCGCCCCGGCCGCCGCCGCGCCCTGGACGCCCTTCAGGTTCGGGGCCAGGGCCAGCACGGTGATGCCGGGAATCTCCCGCGCCGCGCGCACCACCTCGGCCGCGTCGGCCATCTGCGGCAGGCGCTTCGGGTTGACGAAGGAGCCGACCTCGATCTCGCGCAGCCCGGCGGCGGCGAGCGCCCGCACCCAGCGGATCTTGGCCTCGGTGGGCATGGTGCGGTGGATCGATTGCAGCCCGTCGCGCGGGCCGACCTCGCTCACCAGGATGGGGCTGGCCAGGATGGCGGACATGGGCGGGTTCCTCATTGCGGCTGGATGCCGGCCTCGCGCAGCACGCGGGCCCAGCGGTCCATCTCGGCATCGACGTACTGCCGTGCCTCGGCAGGGGTGTTGGTGATGATGCGCTCGGCGCCCAGCTCGGCGAAGCGCTGGCGCAGGCTGCCCTCGGCCAGGATCGCGGCGACCTCCTGCCGGAGACGGTCGACGATCGGCTGCGGCGTGCCGGCCGGGGCCAGGATGCCCTGCCAGACGCTGAAGGTGGCGGCCGGGAAGCCCGCCTCGCCGATGGTGGGCACGTCCGGCATCACCTTCGACCGCTCGGCCGAGGAGACCGCCAGCGCCCGCGCCTGGCCGCCCTGGGCCAGCGGGAAGGCGGTGACGCCCGCGTCGTAGAGCATGCCGAGCCGGCCGGCGACGAGGTCCTGCGCCGTGGGCGCGCTGCCGCGATAGGGAATCTCCTCCATCTTCAACCCGGCGGCCTTCAGGAAGAGCAGGCTGACGAGCTGCAGCGCCCCGCCCGTGCCGGTGCTGCCGTAGGAGAACTCGCCCGGCGCGGCGCGCACCCGCGCGACGAACTCGGCCAGGGTCCGCGTCGGCGCGTCGGGCGGCACGAGCAGCACCATGGGGCTCTCGGCCACGATGGTGACGGGGACGAGATCCTTCTGCGGGTCGTAGTCGAGCTTCGCGTAGAGCGAGCGGTTCACCGCATGGCCGGTGTTGGTGAAGAGGAAGGTGGCCCCGTCCGGCGCGGACTTCGCCACCGCCGCGGCGCCGATGTTGCCGCCCGCGCCGGTGCGGTTTTCCACCACGAAGCGCTGCGGCAGGCGCTGCGACAGGCTGTCGCAGATCAGCCGGCCGATCACGTCGGTCGGGCCGCCGGCGGCATAGGGCATGATCACGCGCACCGGCCGGTCGGGCCATTCGGCGGCCCGGGCCAGGCGGGGGGCGGCGAGCCCGCCGGCGAGGCCGGCCAGCCCGGCGGACAGGGCGCGGCGGGTCAACGGGGCATGGGGGCGATGGCGCATGGACGTCCTTCCCGGGCCGGTTCGGCCGCTTCTTCGTTCAAGCTTCTATTTTCTGTTTGACAGAAAATACTTCCCTCTGACAGAAATACCTAGCCCTGCGAGTTCCCGCGCGTCAACCATGAACCTCACCGACCCGCCCCGCCGCCGCGGCCGCCCGCCCGCCCCCCGCCCCGCCGGCGATCCGGTGGAGGAGCCGCGCGTCGAGGCGGTGGAACGCGCCCTCTCCCTGCTGGAAGCCTTTGCCGATGGTACGCCCCGGCTGGCGCTCAGCGAGCTCGCCGCCCGCAGCGGGCTCTACCCCAGCACGGCGCTGCGCCTCGCCGCCTCGCTGGCGCGCTTCGGCTACCTCCAGCGCGACGCGGACGGCGCCTTCCGCCTGGGGCCGACCCCGCTCCGCCTGGGGCGGCTCTACCAGGGCGCCTTCAACCTGGCCGACCACGTGCGGCCGGCCCTGGCCGACCTCACCGCCCGCACGGGCGAGACCTCGGGCTTCTACGTGCGCGAGGGCAACGACCGCATCTGCCTGTTCCGCCACCATTCGGAGCGGCTGATCCGCCACCACATCGAGGAGGGCGCCCGCCTGCCGCTCGATCGCGGCGCCAGCGCCCGGGTGCTGGCGGCCTTCACCGGGGATGCCGGCCCGCGCTCGGCGGAGGTGCGGGCGGCGGGCTTCGCCGTCTCGCTCGGCGAGCGCGATCCGGAGACCATCGCCATCGCCGCGCCGGTCTTCGGGAGCGACGGCTTCCTGGGGGCGCTGGGCCTGGCCGGCCCCCGCCACCGGCTGGAGGAGCCACGCCGCCCCGCGCTGGCCGAGGCCGTGCTCGCCGGGGCACGCAGCCTGTCCCTGGCCCTCGGCGGCGGCCGCACCGCGTGACGACCCAGCCCCGACACCCACCAGGGAACGACGCCATGGACCCCTTCTCCCCACCCCGCCTGATCGAGACGCGGCTGCACGCCGCCCTGCCGGAGGCGCTGCGCCGGCCGGTGCCCACCGAGTGGTCGCGCGCCAACAAGGGCGGCGCCCCGGTGGACAGCTTCCTGGAGGGCCCCTGCCTCGACCGGGACGGGAACCTCTACCTCACCGACATCCCGCATGGCCGCCTCTTCCGCCTCGACCCGGCGGGCGGCTGGACGGTGGTCGCGGAATACGACGGCGAGCCGAACGGGCTGGCGCTGCATCCCGACGGGTCGCGCCTCGTCATCGCCGACTACAAGCAGGGGCTGCTCTCGCTCGACCTCGGCAGTGGCCGGGTGACGCCCTTCCTGACCCGCCGCAACAGCGAGCGCTTCAAGGGCCCGAACGACCTCGTCTTCGCCCGCAACGGCGACCTCTACTTCACCGACCAGGGGCAGAGCGGGCTGCACGACCCCACCGGTCGGGTCTTCCGGCTGCGCCCCGACGGGCGGCTGGACCTGCTGCTGGGCAACGGGCCCAGCCCGAACGGGCTGGCGCTCTCGCCGGAGGAGGACGTGCTGTTCGTCGCCATGACGCGCGACAACGCCGTCTGGCGCCTGCCGCTGCTGGCCGATGGCAGCACCGCCAAGGTCGGCCGCTTCGCCTCCTTCCACGGCACCAGCGGCCCGGACGGCATGGCGATGGATGCGGAAGGGCACCTGCTGGTCGCGCATGCCTCGCTGGGCTGCGTCTTCGCCCTGTCGCACCAGGGCGAGGTGCTGGCGCGGCTGCGCTCCTGCCGCGGCCGGACGGTGACGAACCTGGCGCTGACGCCGGGGCGCGGGACGGCGCTGATCACCGAATCCGCGAGCGGCAGCGTGCTGGCGGCGGACTGGCCCCTGCCCGGCTGAGCGCGGGCCACGGGCCGGGGCGCCCGGCCGGTCCGAACCTGGGCAGCGGCGGGCCCGCTGCCTCCGTTTTGCGCGCCCGGCGCACCCGCGTCGGCTTTCGCACCATCAAGGTTTCTTGAGCTCGGCCGATCCGCCCGTCATCCTCCCCGCCACGACGGGAAGGACGACGGCGATGAGGAAAGCGATACTGCGGACGGCCCTGGCGGCGGCGGCCTGCCTGGGGCTGGCCCTGCCGGCCAGGGCGGGCGCGACGCTGGATGCGGTGAAGGCGCGCGGGCAGCTCATCTGCGGCGTGCACAACGGGATCGCCGGCTTCGCCCTTCCCGACGGGCGCGGCGTCTGGCAGGGGCTGGACGCCGACCTCTGCCGCGCCGTGGCGGTGGCGCTGTTCAACGATCCGAACAAGGTGCGCTTCACGCCGCTCAGCTCCTCCACCCGCTTCACCGCGCTGGGCTCGGGCGAGGTGGACGTGCTGTTCCGCACCAGCACGCACACCATGATGCGCGACGTCACGCTGGGGCTGCGCGCCATCACGCCCTACTTCTACGACGGCCACGGTTTCATGGTCCGCAGCAGCGCCAACATCGCCAAGGCGTCGGAGCTGGCGGGGGCGACGATCTGCCTCGTCTCCGGCACCACCAACGAGCTGGTGACGGCCGACTACTTCCGGACCATCGGCCAGAGCTTCACGCCCGTGCTGTTCGAGCGCACCGACCAGGCGCTCGGCGCGCTGCAGGCCGGGCGCTGCGATGCCTTCGGCACGGATGCCTCGCAGCTCGCCGCCGGCCGCTCCTCGATGCCCAGCCCGGGGGACTGGACCATCCTGGCGGAGCGCTTCTCCAAGGAGCCCTACGGCCCCTATGTCCGGCGCGGCGACGACGAGTGGTTCGACGTGATCCGCTACACCGTCAACGCGCTGATGGAGGCGGAGGAACGCGGCATCACCGCGGCCAATGTCGAGCAGATGCGGCGCGAGAGCACCAACCCCGACACCCGCCGCCTGCTCGGCGTGACGCCGGAGCTGGGCCAGGCGCTGAAGCTCGACCCGGCCTGGGTGGTGAACATCGTCAAGGCGATGGGCAATTACGGCGAGATCTACGACCGCCACATGGGCCCGCGCACCCCGGTCGGGCTGGCGCGCGGCCCGAACGAGCTCTGGACCAAGGGCGGGCTGCACTACCCGCTGCCGATGCGCTGATGCCGGCCCGCACGGGCCCCGTGCCCGTGCAGGCCGCCCCGGCACCCGCAAGCGGGCCGTCCCGCGGGGGCGGACCGTTCCTTCCGCGGGCGGCGTGACGCGGCCACGCGGTGTTGAGGCGGCGCGCTCCTGGCGGCCATGCCGCCGCCATGGCAGGCGGGGCGGATGCGCCGCCTCCTCCCGCCCCTGCTCCTCCTCCTCCTGGCCGCCCCGCCCTCCCTGGGCGCCGAACTGGCCTGGGACGGGGCCACCCCGGCCCTGAACCTCGCCGGGGGGCAGGTCACCCTCTCCCCCCTGCTGCGGCTGGATGCCGATGCAGGCAGCTATGCCGGCCAGTCCGAGCCCGACGGGTTCCGCAGCGGCGTGAACCTGCGCCGCGGGCGGCTGGGGTTGGAAGGGACGCTGCCCGCCCGGCTGTCCTGGCGCCTCGTCTGGGAGTTCGGCGGCCCCGACCCGCGCGACTATGGCCAGCCCTACGAGGCACAGCTCGCCTGGGAGGGGATCGATGGCCTCGCCCTGCGGCTGGGCGCCTTCACCCCGAAGCACCTGCCGGATTACTCGGGCGATTCCTTCGGCCTGCCCTTCCTGGAGCGCGCCGCCATCAGCAACCTGGCGGCCGGCCTCGCCAGCGGCGACAGCCGCACCGCGCTCGGCGCGGAGGCGCATGGCGGACGCTGGGTCGCCAGCGCCTATGCCACGGGCGGGGTGCTCTCCACCCGCAACGACGACCGCCAGCGCGGCCTGGCCGGGCGCGTGGCGGCGCTGCTGCTGGACGCCCCGGCGGCGCAGCTCCAGCTCGGGCTGGATGCGGCCTGGCAGTTCCGCCCGGGCACGCGCGGCGCCGCCGACCGGCTGAGCCTGGACGACTACCCCGAGCTGCGGGTGGACAGCCGCGTTTTCCTGGACACCGGCACTCTCGCGGCCGATGGCGCCGGCGCCTGGGGGCCGGAGGCCACGGCCCGGCTCGGCCCGCTGGTGCTGGAGGGGGTGTACCAGCAGCTCCTGCTGCGCGGCACGGGCGAGGGCACGCGCCGCTTCGAGGGCTGGTATCTCCAGGGCACCCTGCCCCTGCTCGGCCCGCCACGCCGGCGCGATGCGGAGACGGGCACCTGGGAGCCCCCAGAGGAGGGGCTGGGCCGCTGGGGCTCGGTCGAGCTGGCGGGGCGCTACAGCGTCGCCGACCTGCGCGACGGGCCGGTGCAGGGCGGGCGGCAGGCGATCTGGACCGGGGCGCTGACCTGGCGGCCGCACCCCGCGCTGCGCCTCACGGCCCAACTGCAGTCGGGACGCCTCACCCTGGAGGACCGGGTGCGGGACTTCCAGGCCCTGGGGCTGCGGGCCGCCCTCTCCCTGTGATACGGACGGCGGGATGCCTCGATCCGTGGCAGCACAGGCTGCGCCCGTGGCCCGGGGGCAAGGCTCTGCCTCGCCCCCGGTCCCCCACTCCGCCAGGACCCTGCGGGCCCTGGACCCGATCAGCGCTGCCGCGGGACAGCCGGACACGGGGTCGAGGCGCCGAGGAGCCATGCTCCTCGGCGGGTACGGCCGCAGCATTCGCTGAAGCCTTCTGAAGCTTCTTCAGAGTCCCGCCTGTCCGCGCGCCGTCAGGGTTCAGCCCGGAAGCTGACACCCACCGCACAGAACCAATTCCCAGCGGGGACCGGGGCCCGCTTGTGGCCCCGGCAGGGGAGGGTCTGGGAGGGGACGGCGTCCCCTCTCGGTCCCCCGCCCGAACACCACAGCACGACCGGTCAGGTCATCCCGCTATCGGTATGACGCCCTCTCCCTGTGCCCCCCATCCCCCGGGGTGGTGGAGGCCCGGCGCGGGGGCGGGGCCACGCCCGAGGCCCGGGCCGGGCGCGCCCGGTTGCCGCTCGGGGGCGCGGCTGGCAAAACCTTGCCCGTGTCACACGTGCCGCGCATCGCCCCGTCCCTGCTCGCCGCCGACTTCACCCGCCTCGGCGAGGAAGTCCGTGCCATTGAGGCGGCGGGGGCGGACTGGCTGCACCTCGACATCATGGACGGGCATTTCGTGCCCAACATCTCCTTCGGCCCGGCGCTGGTGAAGGCGCTGCGGCCACGTTGTGCCCTGCCCTTCGACGTCCACCTGATGATCGCCCCGGCTGACCCCTACCTCGCCGCCTTCGCCGAGGCCGGGGCGGACCTGATCTCCCTCCATCCAGAGGCTGGGCCGCACCTGCACCGTTCGCTGCAGACCATCCGGGCCCTGGGAAAGCGGGCGGGGGTCGTGCTGAACCCCGCCACCTCCGAGACGGCGGTGGAGCACGTGCTGGACCTCGTCGACCTGATCCTGGTGATGACGGTCAACCCGGGCTTCGGCGGCCAGTCCTTCCTGGAAAGCCAGCTTCCCAAGATCGAGCGGCTGCGGCGGATGATCGAGCGCACGGGGCGCGACATCGCCCTGGAGGTCGATGGCGGGGTCACCGCCGCGACCGCGCCACTGTGCCTCTCGGCGGGTGCGGACACGCTGGTCGCGGGCACGGCGGTCTTCGGGAAGCCCGATTACGCTGCCGCGATCGCCGCGCTGCGGAGCAACTCCGCGTGAGCGTCCACGATGAGTGACTGGATGCGCGGCGCCCGCCGGACCCTGGCGGGGCTGAAACCCATCCGCGTGCCGGATGCGCCGGCCCGCGCCTTCCGCGACCTCTGGCCCGGGGACGCCACGCGCGGCCAGCGGCTGCTGAAGGGCGAGTTCGATGTCCTGGGCACCAGCGGTCCCCTGCTGCCCGCGGAATCCCTGCGTGCCATCCCCGGCGCCGAGGCCGCGGCGCGCGGCGGCACCCCTGCCTGGCGCGCCGCCCTGCACGGCTTCGCCTGGCTGCGCGACCTGCGCGCGCTGGGCACGGATGGCGCGCGCCTGCGTGCCCGGGCGCTCACCCAGGACTGGCTGGCCCGGACCGGCGCCGAGGCGCTGGCGGAGGCGCCGGAGGTGGTCGGCGCCCGGCTCTCCGCCTGGCTGGGGCACTGGGACTTCCTGGCCGCCACCGCCGAGGACGGCTTCCGCCGCGCCCTGATGCTGCGCCTCGCCCAGGATGCGCGCGCCCTGGTGGTGACGCTGCCGGCCGAATGCCGCCACCGCGGCGCGCTGGTGGCGCTGAAGGGCGCGCTGGCCGCGGCCGTAGCGTTGGAGGAGGAGAACTGGCTCGCCCGCTGCGCCAAGCTGCTGCCGGGCGAGCTGGAGCGCCAGTTCCTGCCCGACGGCAGCCATGTCGAGCGCAGCCCGGCGATGCAGCTCGCCGCCCTGCAGGACCTGATCGAGCTGCGCAACCTGTTCCACGGGGCGGGGCTGGAGGCGCCGCCGCACCTTTCCCTGGTGCTGGAGCGCGCCGGCCCCGCGCTGCGCGTCTTCCGCCACGGCGACGGCGCCCTCGCCAGCTTCAACGGCACGCGGGAGGAGCTGGCCTCGCTGCTCGACCTGGTGCTGACCCAGGCCCAGACCCGCGGCCGCGCCCCCCTGATCCTGCCCGATGGCGGCTTCCAGCGCCTCCAGGCCGGGCGGACCCTGGTCATCGCGGATTGCGGCCCCCCGCCCGCGGCCCGCCACGGCAACCGCCCGCCATCGCCGGGCGCCCTGCCGCGCGGGGCGGACCGGCTGCACCATGCGGGCACCCTCTCCTTCGAGATGTCGGTCGGGCGCGACCGGCTGATCGTGAACTGCGGGGCCGCCCCGGCCGCCGAAGCGGAGTGGCGCGACGCGCTGCGCGCCACCGCGGCCCATTCCACCCTGGTGCTGGCCGACACCAACAGCGCCGAGCTGCGCGAGGACGGGCTGGGCCGCCGCCCCGAGCGGGTGGAGGCGGACCGCCAGGAATCCGAGGGCGCCCAGTGGCTCGATGCCACCCATGACGGCTGGAAGAAGAGCTTCGGCGCCATCCACCGCCGCCGCCTGTGGCTGTCGGAGACCGGCGACGACCTGCGCGGCGAGGACGCGGTGGAAGCCGATACGGTCCCGACCTTCGTGGTGCGCTTCCACCTGCATCCCGGCGTCTCCGCCACGCTGCACGCGGAGGGCGGCGCCCTGCTGCGCCTGCCCTCCGGCGCCGCCTGGCGGCTGCGGGCCGAGGGCGCCAACCTGTCGATCGAGGAGAGCGTCCACCTCTCCGGCACGCCCCGCCCGGCCCAGCAGGTCGCCCTGCACGCCGAGCCCGGCACCGCCAGCGTGCAATGGGCCATCCGCCGCGTGGCAACCCGCGCGCCAGGCGAGGACGGGTAGCGGCCACCCTCCCCATGCCATGAGCCGCCGGATCGTCGTTCCAGGGGCGGGCGCGTCCGCCCCCCGGGGGAGGTGCCGCCTCTCCCGATACCCCCTCCGCCAGGGCCACGGGCTGGCCCCGGACCCCGCCGGGAGTCTGGCGCGGGGCGGCAGCGAGCCGGCCTGCGGACTGGCCCCTGAGAGCACGCGGTCGGGCGGGGCCCGGCAAGGGGCAGAAGAAGCGGTCAGCGAGCGAGGCGGCCTTGCCCGCCGCAGGTCGCCGACCTGCGGCGACGCGACCCCGTCGAAGCCCGTCGCGCAGCAGCGCCCCCTGGGTCCAGGGCCCGCAGGGTCCTGGCGGTCGGGGGGTACGGGGGGCAAGGCGGCGCCTTCCCTCCGGGGAACGGACCTCGCGCGGTGAAGGTCCTCTTCGTCGCCAACGTGGATTTCTCGCTCCGCCACTTCGTCCTGCCGCTGATGCGGGCGGCACGGGCGCGGGGGCACGAGGTGGTGGCCGCCTGTGCCGAGGGGCCGCTGCTGGAGGTGCCACGGGCGGAGGGCTTCCGGGTGGTCGGCGTGCCCCTGGCCCGCAGCCTGTCGCCGGCGGCCAACGGGCGGGCCCTGAAGGCGCTGCGGGCGCTGATCCGGGCGGAGAAGCCGGATCTGATCCATGGCCACATGCCAATCAGCGGGCTGCTGGCGCGGCTGGCGGCCCGGTTGGAGGGCGTGCCCCGGGTCGCCTACACCGTGCACGGCTTCCTGTTCAACCAGCCGGGGCGACCCTGGCGGCGGGCGCTGTCGCTCGGGCTGGAATGGCTGGGCGGCCGGATGACCGACATCTTCCTGACGGTCAGCGAGGAGGAGGCGCGGGACGCCCGGCGCCTGGGCATCGCGCGCAACGCGGTGGCCGCCGGGAACGGGCGCGACCCGGCGGTGTTCCACCCCGACCCGGTGGCGCGGGCGGCGGTGCGGGCCGAGCTCGGCGCCGCGGAGGGGGAGTGCGTCGTGACCGTCGTCTCCCGCCTGGTGCGCCACAAGGGGCACCCCGAGCTGCTGGAGGCCATGGAATCCGTCCCCGGTGCCACCCTGTGGGTGGTGGGGGAGAGGCTGGCCTCGGACCATGGCGAGGACCTGACCCCCGCCTTCACCCGCGCGGAGGCGGCGCTGGGCCCGCGGCTGCGGATGCTGGGCTACCGGGAGGACGTGGCGCGGGTGCTGGCGGCGTCGGACGTCTTCTGCCTGCCGAGCCATTTCGAGGGGCTGCCGATGTCCGTCATCGAGGCGATGCTGACCGGCTTGCCGGTGGTCGCGACGGAGATCGGCGGCCCGCGCGAGATGGTGGTCGACGGAGAGACGGGCCTGCTGGTGCCGCCGCAGCGGAGTGCCCCGCTGGCCGCGGCCCTGGCGCGGCTGGCAGCCGATCCGGCGCTGCGGGCGCGGATGGGGGCCGCGGGCCGGGCGCGGGCGTTGGAACGCTACAGCGAGGAACGGGTCATGGCGCGGACGATGGAGCTGCTGGGCCTGTAGGGGGGCCGTGCCCGCGGCACGGCACGTGCAGGGCCCGGGCCGCGACCGCGCACGGGAGAGTTATTCCACCCGGCTTCCCATGATGCGGACATGATGCCATGCCGCGCACGCACCCTCGATGGGATCGGTAACATGACGCTGAACGCCCGACTCGGTGAGGTCACGGAACGCATCGCCCGGCGCAGCGCCTCGGCCCGCGCGCGCTACCTCGACCGCATCGACCGCGCGGCGGCGGTGACGCTGCCCCGCCACCGCCTGGGCTGCGCCAACCAGGCGCATGCCTTCGCCGCCTGCACCCCGGGCGACAAGGCGCGGCAGTTCGCCAGCGACGCGCCGAACCTGGGCATCGTCACCGCCTACAACGACATGCTCTCCGCCCATCAGCCCTATGAGCGCTTCCCGGAGCTGATCCGCGAGGCGGCGCGCTCGGCCGGCGCCACGGCGCAGGTGGCGGGCGGCGTGCCCGCCATGTGCGACGGCGTGACCCAGGGCGAGGCGGGGATGGAGCTGTCCCTCTTCTCCCGCGACGTGATCGCGCTGGCCACCGCCGTCGCCCTCTCGCACCAGACCTTCGACGCCGTCGTCTATCTCGGCATCTGCGACAAGATCGTGCCCGGCCTCGTCATCGGCGCGCTGTCCTTCGGCCACCTGCCGGGCGTCTTCATCCCCGCGGGGCCCATGACCTCCGGCCTGCCGAACGACGAGAAGGCCAAGGCCCGCCAGCTCTTCGCCGAAGGCAAGGTGGGGCGGGAGGCGCTGCTGGAGGCGGAGGCGAAATCCTACCACGGCCCCGGCACCTGCACCTTCTACGGCACGGCCAACACCAACCAGATGCTGATGGAGGTGATGGGGCTGCACCTGCCCGGCGCCGCCTTCGTCAATCCGGGCACGAAGCTGCGCGACGCGCTGACGGTGGAGGCGGTGAAGCGCGCCCTGTCCATCACCGCCACGGGCAACGCCTTCACCCCCATCGGCCGCGTGCTGGACGAGCGCGCCTTCGCCAACGGCATCGTCGGGCTGCATGCCACGGGCGGGTCGACCAACCACACCATCCACCTCGTCGCCATGGCGGCGGCGGCGGGCATCGCGCTGACCTGGGACGATTTCAGCGACCTCGCGGAGGTGACGCCGCTGCTCGCGCGCGTCTATCCGAACGGCAAGGCGGACGTGAACCACTTCCACGCCGCCGGCGGCATGGGCTTCCTGATCCGGGAGCTGCTGGATGCGGGGATGCTGCACGAGGACGTGGCCACCGTCTGGGGACCCGGCCTGCGCGCCTATACCACCGAGCCGGGGCTGGATGCGGAGGGCAGCGTCGTCTGGCGCGACGCCCCGCGCGAGAGCGGCGACCCCAAGGTGCTCTCCAGCGCCGCGGCCCCCTTCCAGGCGACCGGCGGGCTGAAGGTGCTGGACGGACCGCTGGGCCGCGCCGTCATCAAGACCTCCGCCGTCGCGCCGGAGCGCCACGTCATCGAGGCGCCCGCGAAGGTCTTCCACGACCAGGCGGAGTTGCAGGCGGCCTTCAGGCGCGGCGAGCTGACCGGCGACTTCATCGCCGTGGTGCGCTTCCAGGGGCCGAAGGCCAACGGCATGCCGGAGCTGCACAAGCTGATGCCGCCGCTGGGCGTCTTGCAGGACCGCGGCCAGAAGGTCGCGCTGGTGACGGATGGCCGCCTCTCTGGCGCCTCGGGCAAGGTGCCGGCCGCGATCCACGTAACGCCCGAGGCCGCGACCGGCGGGCCGATCGCGAAGCTGCGCGACGGCGACGTCCTGCGCGTCGATGCCGTGACGGGGCGGCTGGAGGTGCGGGTGGACCCGGCGACCTGGGACGCCCGCCCGCTGGCCGAGGCGGACCTCGCCCCCTCGCACGAGGGCGTGGGGCGCGAGCTGTTCGGCGCCTTCCGCGCCCAGGTCGGCTCCGCCGAGATGGGGGCCGCGGTCTTCTGACCGCCCTCCCCCGCCTGCTACCCCCTCCCCCGAGACAGCGCGAGCGAACCGCCTGATGGCCCGTATCCTGCCCGTTCCGAACTTCGACTGCGTGGTCTTCGGCGCCACCGGCGACCTGACGATGCGCAAGCTGCTGCCCGCGCTCTACAACCGCTTCCGTGACGGCCAGTACGATGGCGGCTGCCGCATCATCGGCGCGGCGCGCAGCGACCTGTCCGAGGAAGAGTACCGCAACAAGGCGGAGGCCGCGCTGCGCCGCTTCGTGCCGGAATCCGCCCAGGCCACGGCGACCGTGCAGGACTTCCTGCGGCTGGTGCACTACGCCCGGGTGGACGGCGCCGGCGAGACCGGCTGGGACACGCTGATCGCCGACCTCGATGCCCGGCCGAAGCAGGTGCGCCCCTACTACCTCGCCACCTCGCCCGACCTCTACGGGCCGATCTGCCACAACCTCGCGGCGCATGGCGGCATCACGCCCCTCTCCCGCGTGGTGCTGGAGAAGCCGATCGGCCACGACCTGGCCTCCGCCCGCGCCATCAACGACGCGGTGGGCGCGGTGGTGCCGGAGGCGCAGGTCTTCCGCATCGACCACTACCTGGGCAAGGAGACGGTGCAGAACCTGCTCGCGCTGCGCTTCGCCAACACCATCTTCGAGCGTCTGTGGAACGCCGACGTGATCGACCACGTGCAGATCACGGTCGCCGAGACGGTCGGGGTGGAGGGGCGCGGCGGCTACTACGACAAGTCCGGCGCGCTGCGCGACATGGTGCAGAACCACATCCTGCAGATGCTCTGCCTGCTGGCCATGGAGAGCCCCGTCTCGCTCGACGCCGATGCCGTGCGCGACGAGAAGCTGAAGGTGCTGCGCGCCCTGCGCCGCATCGCGCCGCACGAGGTGCCGGCCTTCACCGTGCGCGGCCAGTACGCGGCCGGCGCGGTCGGCGGCCAGCCGGTCGCCGGCTACCAGTCCGATCTCGGCAACGGCCAGGACGGCCATGGCGAACGGAGCCTGACGGAGACCTTCGTGGCGCTGAAGGTGCAGGTGAACTCCTGGCGCTGGGCGGGCGTGCCCTTCTACCTGCGCACGGGCAAGCGGCTGCCGCAGAAGGTGTCGGAGATCGTCGTGCAGTTCCGCACGCCCCCCTTCAGCATCTTCCCCGCCGACACCATCGGCACCGAACCCAACCGCCTGCTGATCCGCCTGCAGCCCGAGGAGGGGATGCGGCTGGAGATGATGACCAAGGAGCCCGGCCCGGGCGGGCTGCACCTGCGCCCCACCGGGCTCGACATCTCCTTCGAGAAGACCTTCGGCCAGCGCTTCCCCGATGCCTATGAGCGGCTGCTGATGGACGTGGTCCGCGGCAACGCCACCCTGTTCATGCGCCGCGACGAGGTGGAGGCCGCCTGGGCCTGGGTGGAGCCGCTGCTGGACGCCTGGGAGAACAAGCCGGAAATGCCGCGCAGCTACCCCGCCGGCTCCTGGGGTCCCACCGCCGCCATCGCCCTGATCGAACGCGACGGCCGCACCTGGTACGAGGGGACGCCCTGAAGGCGGGGCGCGTGTCCGGGGCCGGCTAGGGCCCCGGCGTCATGTCCTTCCAGGCGCTGTCCTTGAAGCGCGCGACGAAGGCGGCATGGCGCTCCAGCTCCTCGGGCGTCGGCACGATCGGGCGTGGGGTGCGCGGGCCGGCGGGACCGGTGCTCACCACCAGGGCAGGCTCGCGTCGCTGGCTGGCCAGCTCCAGCCCCGGCTGCTTGCCGCCCATCAGCTCCAGGTAGACCTCGGAGAGGAGCTTCACGTCGAGCAGCGCGTTGTGCGAGGTGCGCATCGAGTTGTCGATGCCGAAGCGCCGGCACAGCGCATCGAGGCTGTTGGGCAGGCCGGGGAAGCGCCGCTTCGCCAGTTCCAGCGTGTCCACCATGCGGCCGCGCGCGATGCGCGGCACGCCGCAGCGGTCGAACTCCGCGTCCAGGAAGCCGAAGTCAAAGGGCGCGTTGTGCGCCACCACCGGGTCGTCGCCCAGGAACTCCAGCAGCCCGGGCAGGATCTCGGCGAAGAGCGGCTTGTCGCGCAGCATGTCCCAGGTGAAGCCGTGCACCCGCACCGCCTCTTCCGGCACCTCCCGCTCCGGGTTAATCAGCCTGTGGTAGGTCACGCCGGTGGGGACGAGGTTCACCACCTCCACCGCCGCGACCTCCAGCACGCGGTCGCCGGTCCACGGGTCCAGCCCCGTGGTCTCCGTGTCGAGGATCAGGGTGCGGCTCATGCGTGGCTCCTCTGGGCTCGCCCGGTGCGGGTGCGCGTTCCCCGGTCGGCCCGCCGCCGCGGCCCGGCGCGCAGGCCCCGCACCAGCCTGCGCACGGCACGCTGCGCCGCGTGGCGCGACAGGCCGGTGCGGATGAGATGGTCCGCCCGGCGGCGCTTCTCGGCATCCGGCACCTGCCGCGCCAGGATGGCGGCCAGGCGCCCCGGCGTCATCCCCGGGCGGCGCAGCACCCGGGCGCGCTGCACGGCGGCGGGGGCGGAGACGACGACGACCTCGTCCACCCGGCCCTCCCCGGCCGTCTCGAACAGCAGCGGCACGTCCAGCAGCACCAGGCGCCGCCCCGCGCGGCGGGCGCGGGCCAGGAAGCGGCGCTCCTCCGCCCGGACCAGCGGGTGGACGATCGCCTCCAGCCGGGTCAGCGCGGCCGGGTCGCCCAGCACGGCGCGGCGCAGCGCCTCCCGGTCCACCGCCCGGCCGCGCGGCGTGTCGCGCACCGTGCCGGGGAAGGCGGCGGCGATGGGCGCCACGGCACGGCCGGCCGGCCCCTGCAGCCGGTGGACCGCCGCATCCGCGTCGAAGACGGGCACGCCCAGCCGCCGGAAGGTGGTGGCGACGGTGGACTTGCCCATGCCGATGCTGCCGGTGAGGCCGAGAATCCGCATGGCACGGTGGTAGAGCAGATCGCCCGCGGCCGGTATCCGCCGGCGCCGCGGGACAGCCAGCACCGGGCCGGCGGAGCGGCCTCGCCGGCCCCACCCGTGCCCCCCCGTGGCCCGGCCGGGGGCGGCGGGTCTATCCTCCGCGCCGCAAGACCCTGGCCGCCCCGCGCGGCCGCTGCGGAGGAGAGCATCCATGGACTACCGCCGACTGGGCCGCAGCGGCCTGCAGGTCTCGCCCCTCTGCCTCGGCACGATGATGTTCGGCGGCCCGACCGACGAGGCGACGGCGGCGCGCATCGTCGCGCGCGGGCGCGAGCGCGGCATCAACTTCATCGACACGGCCGACGTCTACACCGAGGGCCGCTCGGAGGAGATCACCGGCCGCGCCATCCGCGCGGAGCGCGGCCACTGGGTGCTGGCGACCAAGCTGGCCAACCCGACCGGCCCCGGCCCCAACGAGCGCGGCCTGTCGCGGCGCCACGTGCAGCGCGCGGCCGAGGCCAGCCTGCGGCGGCTGGGCGTCGAGACCATCGACATCCTCTACTGGCACAAGGAGGACCACGGCACGCCGCTGGCCGAGACGGTGCACGCCATGGCCGACCTGGTCCGCGCCGGGAAGATCCGGCACTTCGGCGTCTCCAACCACCGCGCCTGGCGGATCGCCGAGATCTGCCGCCTCTGCGACGAGGCGGGCATCGACCGGCCGGTGGTGAGCCAGCCCTACTACAATGCGCTGAACCGCATGCCGGAGGTCGAGCACCTGCCGGCCTGCGGCTATTTCGGCCTGGGCGTCGTGCCCTACAGCCCGCTGGCGCGCGGGGTGCTGACGGGCAAGTACCGCCCCGGCGCGGAGCCGGAAGCGGGCAGCCGCGTCGGCCGTGGCGACAGGCGCGCGCTGGAGACGGAGTGGCGGCCGGAGAGCCTGGAGATCGCCCAGACGCTGGCCCGCCACGCCGGGGCGCGCGGCATCACCCCGGGGCAGTTCGCCACCGCCTGGGTGATGCACAACGCCTTCGTCACCGCCCCCATCGCCGGGCCGCGCACGGAGGCGCAGTGGGAGGACTACCTGGGCGCGCTGGACTACCGCTTCACGGCGGAGGACGAGGCGCTGGTGGACGGGCTGGTGGCGCCGGGGCACCCCTCGACGCCGGGCTACAACGACCCCGCCTATCCGCTGGAAGGCCGCGTGCCACGCGGGGGGTGAGGGCGATCAGGCCTGCCCGACCGCCGCGGCGGCGACCTCCGCCGCCTCCGCCACCCAGTCCGCCTCCACCGTCGCGAAGCTGAGCCGCAGGTAGGAGCCGGAGGGCTCGGCCGGGAAGGCGTAGCGGCCGGCGGTGACGAGCACGCCCTGCGCCGCCATCGCCTCCGCCACCGCCAGGTCGCTGCGGCCGCCGGGTAGCCGGACCCAGAGATGCAGGCCGCCCGCCGGCAGGACGGGCAGGCACTCCTCGCCCAGCCGGGCCCGCATGGCGGCGGCGAGCAGGTCGCGGTTGCGGCGCAGGGCGGCGCGCAGCGCCCGCAGGTGGCGCGGCCAGGCGGCGGAGGTGACGAGTTGCAGCGCCGTCTCCTGCAACAGGCCGGGGACGAAGAAGTCGTCCACCAGCCGGGCGGCGCGCAGCCGCTCCAGCGCCGGGCCGCGGGCGCAGAGCGCGGCGACGCGCAGCCCCGGCGCCGCGCATTTCGTCAGGGACCGCAGATAGACCACGTGGCCGTCGCGGTCGGCGGCGGCCAGGGGCAGCGGCTCCTCCTCGCCCTCCAGCGTGAAGTCGTGCGCCCAGTCATCCTCGACCAGGAAGGCGCCACGGCGGCGCACCAGCTCCAGCAGCGCGGCGCGCCGGGGCGGGGAGAGGCTCGCGCCGGTCGGATTGGCGTGGCGGGGCTGGGCGTAGAGCAGCCGGGCGCCGCTGCGCTGGAAGGCGTCCTCCAGCGCCTCGGGGCGCAGCCCCTCGCGGTCGGTCGGCACCGGCACGGGCTGCAGCCCGGCAGCGCGGGCGGCGGCGATGGCGCCGAAATACGTCGGGCTCTCCAGCAGCACCGCGTCCCCGGGCCGGGCGAGGGCGCGGAAGGCGGCGGCGATGGCGGCCTGGCTGCCGGGGCAGATCGTCACCTCGTGCGTCGCGAAGGCGCCCCCGGTGCCGGCGGCGAACCAGCCGCGCAGCGCCTCCTGCCCCTCGGGCGCGACGCGGTTCCAGATGCCCGGCCGGCGCAGCGCGCGGGCCGAGGCGGCGGCGAGCAGGGCGGTCGGCTGCAACGCTTCGGGCAGGTAGCCGACCTGGAGGCGGCGGGCCGCGCCGGTGTGCAGGCGCGTGGCGTTGGTCAGCCCGTCCAGGCTGGCCCCGGCCGGGCCGAGCGCCAGGCTCTGCCAGCCGAAATCCGCCGGGGCGGCCACCGATCCGGGCCGGCGGGCCACGAAGGTGCCGCGGCCGGGCCGCGCCTCGATCACCCCCTCGCGGACGAGGGTGTCGAGGGCGCGCTGCACGGTGACGGGGCTGACGCGCCACTCCCGCATCAGCGCGCGCACGGAGGGCAGCCGCGCGCCCGCCGTCCCGGCCAGGGCCAGGCCGCGCAGGCGTTGAGTAACGCGATCGGCGGTGTTATTGGTTTCCATGAGAGACATCAGTAACGCTACAATCGCCTTCCCGATAACGCAACGCCGCGGCCGGGGCGCCACGGGCTTCCTGGCCGCGCTGGAACTGGCGCTGCGCGCCATCGCCACCCGGCGCCAGCTGGCCGAGATGACGCCGCGCCTGCTGTCCGACATCGGGGTGACCCGTGCCGAGGCGCTGCGCGAGGCGTCGCGCCCGCCCTGGGACCTGGGCCCGCCGACCCGCGATCCCAGCCGCCGGCGGCCCTGGCCATGAGCGAGCCGTCATGGCTGGCGGGCCTGCTGCCGCTGGCCGTCTTCGCCTTTGTCGCCTCGGTGACGCCCGGGCCGAACAACCTGATGCTGCTGGCCTCCGGGGTGAATTTCGGCTTCCGCCGCACCGTGCCGCACATGCTGGGGATCAGCACGGGGATGGTGGTGATGGTCCTGGCCCTGGGGCTGGGCCTCTGGCCGCTGCTGGCGGCCCGGCCCGGGCTGGCGGCGGCCATGCGCTGGCTGGGCGCCGCCTGGATGCTGTGGCTGGCCTGGAAGATCGTCCGCGCCGCCGCCCCGGACGCGCCCGATGCCAGCCCGGCCCGCCCCTTCGGCTTCCTCGCCGCGGCCGCCTTCCAGTGGGTGAACCCTAAGGCCTGGGTCATGGTGGTCTCGGCCCTGGCGACCTACGGCACCGGCGCCGGCTGGATGGCGATGGTCTTCGTGGCGGTCGGACTGCCGGCCATCGCCCTCTGGGCCGGCTTCGGCGTGGGGCTGCGCCGCTGGCTGGCCGATCCGCGTCGCCGCCGGCCGTTCAACTGGGTCATGGCCGGGCTGCTGGTCGCCTCCCTGGTGCCGCTGCTGGCCGGCTGACGGAAACCCGTTTCACCGGCCCCGGGGGAAAGGCGCCCCGGGCCACCGGGGCCGTACCTGCCCCCCGGGGGCGGCGCCACGGCCGGGCTCCGCGATGGCCGGAGGCGCGGGCCGGGACGACCGGCAGGGGCCGCCGGCCCCGGGACGATCAGCCGCGCCCGCGATAGGGCGGCACGTCCTGGGCGGGGATCCAAACGCCCTCGGGCGAGGCGCCGGACTGCCAGAAGACGTCGATCGGGATGCCGCCGCGCGGGTACCAGTAGCCGCCGATGCGCAGCCATTCCGGCGAGAGCACGTCCACCAGGCGCTTGGCGATGTCCAGCGTGCAGGCCTCGTGGAAGGCGCCGTGGTTGCGGAAGCTGGTCAGGTAGAGCTTGAGCGACTTGCTCTCCACCAGCCAGTCGCGCGGCACGTAGTCGATCATCAGGTGCGCGAAGTCCGGCTGGCCGGTCATCGGGCAGAGCGAGGTGAACTCCGGCGCGGTGAAGCGCACCAGGTAGCGCGTGCCGGGATGCGGGTTGGGCACGCGCTCCAGCACCGCTTCCTCCGGGCTGGCGGGCGGCGCGGCGTGGTGGCCGAGCTGCGTCAGGCCGGAGACGTCGGTGGCGGTCATGCGGGGCTTCCCAGAGGAGCTGCTTCCGGAGGCGCCGCTTCCGGACGGGCCGGTTCCGGGGGGACGGGCTCCGGCGCGTCGGCGGCCCAGCCGGCAGCGATGGCCTCCGCCTCGCGCGCGAAGCGGCCGGCGAGGATGGCGCTGCGCAGCCGGTCCATCAGGCGCTGGTAGTATTCGATGTTGTGCCAGGTCAGCAGCATCGGGCCGAGCATCTCCTCGGACCGGAACAGGTGGTGCAAGTAGGCGCGGCTGTGCCGGGTGCAGGCGGGGCAGTCGCAGGCCGGGTCGAGCGGCGCGCCGTCATCCGCGTGGCGGGCGTTGCGCAGGTTCAGCACCCCGCGCGAGGTATAGGCCCGCGCCGTCCGCCCCGAGCGGGTGGGGATGACGCAGTCGAACATGTCCACCCCGCGCGCCACCGCGCCGATCAGGTCCGACGGCGTGCCGACGCCCATCAGGTAGCGCGGCCTGTCGGCGGGCAGCAGCGGGTTGGTGACGTCGAGGGTGGCGAACATCGCCTCCTGCCCCTCGCCCACCGCGAGGCCGCCGATGGCGTAGCCCTCGAAGCCGATGGCGGTCAGGGCCGCGGCGCTCTCGGCGCGCAGCGCCGGGTGGATGCCGCCCTGGACGATGCCGAACAGCCCGTAGCCGGGGCGGGGGGTGAAGGCGTCCCGGCAGCGCGCGGCCCAGCGCATGGACAGGCGCATGGACTTCGCCGCCTCCGCCTCCGTCGCGGGGAAGGGCGTGCACTCGTCCAGGCACATGGTCACGTCCGCGTCCAGCAGACGCTGGATCTCGACCGAACGCTCGGGCGTGAGGCGGTGCTTCGAGCCGTCGAGGTGGCTGCGGAAGGTCACGCCGTCCTCGTCCATGTCACGCAGCTTGCTCAGCGACATCACCTGGAAGCCGCCGGAATCGGTCAGGATCGGGCCGGGCCAGTCCGCCATGCGGTGCAGCCCGCCGAGCCGCGCCACCCGCTCCGCCCCGGGGCGCAGCATCAGGTGGTAGGTGTTGCCGAGGATCATCCTCGCCCCCGTCGCACGCACGGCGTCGGCGGTCATCGCCTTGACCGTGCCGGCGGTGCCCACGGGCATGAAGACGGGGGTCGGCACCTCGCCATGCGCGGTGCGCAGCGTGCCGGCGCGGGCGCCGCCATCGGTGGCGGAGAGGGTGAAGGACAGGGTCACGGCGCGGATTCCTCCCGACGCAGCAGGCAGGCATCGCCGTAGGAGTAGAAGCGATAGCCGGACGCCACGGCGTGGGCATAGGCGGCGCGCACGCGCTCCGTGCCCGCATAGGCACAGGCGAGCATGAACAGCGTGCTGCGCGGCAGATGGAAGTTGGTCAGCAGCAGGGGCGCGCTGCGGAAGCGATGCCCCGGAAGCAGGAACAGATCGGTCAGCCCGCGGAAGGGGGCGATGCTGCCGTCCTCCCGCGCCGCGCTCTCCAGCAGGCGCAGCGCGGTGGTGCCCACGGCGACCAGGCGCTTCGCCGCGTTCAGCCGCGCCGCCGTCGCCTCGGTGATCTCGCCCCATTCGGCGTGCAGCCTGTGCGCCCGCGCATCCTCGCCGCGCACCGGCAGGAAGGTGCCGGCGCCGACATGCAGGGTGACGGTGGCGCGTTCGATGCCCCGCGCCTCCAGCGCCGCCAGCAGGCGGGGGGTGAAGTGCAGGCTGGCGGTCGGCGCCGCCACCGCGCCGGGGTTGCGCGCGAAGACCGTCTGGTAGTCCTCGCGGTCGGCGGCCCCCGGCCCGCCGGGGCGGGCGATGTAGGGCGGCAGCGGCACCTCGCCCGCCACCTCCAGCGCCGCGAGCAGCGCCGCCTCGTCCGGGCCGAAATCGACCAGGACGGCGCCGTCCTCCAGCCGTTCCACCACGCGCGGGGCCAGCTCCGGCGCGCCCTGGACGGTGAGCACGTCCCCTGTCCGCAGGCGCTTCGCGTTGCGCGCCAGCGCGTGCCAGACGCCGCCGCCCTCGGCGCGGTTCAGCAGCAGCTCGATGGCCGCCTCGCCGCGCTTCGCCCGGAGGCGTGCGGGGATGACGCGGGTGTCGTTCACCACCAGCAGGTCGCCCGGCTCCAGCAGCCCTGGCAGGTCCAGCACGCCGCGATCGGCCGGCGCGCCGGCGGTCAGGTCGAGCAGCCGCGCGGCATCCCGCGGCCGGGCCGGGGACTGGGCGATCAGGCTCTCGGGCAGGGCGAAGTCGAAATCCGCCGTCCGCAGCGGGGCGAGGGAAGGAACCGGGGCAGGGGTCACGGCGGGGCCGGGGTAGCGGGGCGGCAGGGCGGAGTCCACCGGCGGGAACGGGGGGCTGGGTTACCGAGTCGGAGCGGCTCGGCGGGCCCGGCGGCCGGGGCAGCCGCCGGGCGGAGGGGAAGCCGCCCCGCCGGGCACAGGCCGGCCGGTTTGGCGCCGGGCGGCCACGGGGCTAAAGGCTTCCCTTCACAGACGGGAAGCGCCCATACCATGACCGACAACCCCGAGGGCTTCACCGCCGCCCCCTCCGGCGTCCGCTACCGCGACGAGGTGGTGGGCGACGGCCCCTCCCCCAGCCACGGCCAGACCGTCACCGTCCACTACACCGGCTGGCTGGACGAGGGCGGCAAGCCCGGCCGCAAGTTCGACAGCTCCCGCGACCGCGGCTCGCCCTTCCAGTTCACCATCGGCGTCGGCCAGGTGATCTCCGGCTGGGACCTCGGCGTGGCAGACATGAAGGTCGGCGGCCGCCGCATGCTCCAGCTTCCGCCCGAGCACGGCTACGGCGCCCGCGGCGCCGGGGGCGTCATCCCCCCGAACGCCACGCTGCTGTTCGACGTGGAGCTGCTCGGCGTCGGCTGACGCGCGGATCGCCGGCCCCCGGGGGCCGGCCTCCCTCCGGCCCGCGCGACGCGCCCTTGGCACGGGGGGAAGGGTCCGCCTTTCCCCCGACCCTCCTCGCCACGCGGCGTCCGGGCCCCATGCGCCGCGCTTGGCGACGGGGAAGCGCCGCGACCGGGCTTGATCTCCGATGGCGTTGCGCGATCCTCTCCGCGACAAGACGTCAGGGAGGATACGGGCATGGGACGCGCGGCAAGCGGGCTGGGCGCGGCGGTCGTCGTTTGCTCTCTGGGCTTGGGCGGAGCCGCCCTCGCCCAGCCGGCAGCACAGCCCCCCGGCGTGTCGGAGAGCACGGGAACCGGCACCTTTTCCCGCGCGCAGCGGTCCAGCGTTCCCTACACGCTGACGCCGCAGCAGCCTCGACAGGGCTGCGACGCGCTGCGGACCGGGCTGTCGGGCGGCGAGGTGACGATCGTCTCCGCCACCGCCATCCCGGCGGCGGGCGACATCCCCGCCTATTGCCGCCTGCGCGGCGTGATCGCGCCGGAGGTGCAGTTCGAGGTGAACCTGCCGGAGCGCTGGAACCGCCGCTTCTACATGTTCGGCAATGGCGGCTATGCCGGCGAGGACCTGGACTCCCCCACGCGGCGCGACACGCGCGAGGCGGCGCTGCGCCGCGGCTTCGTCGTCGCCAGCAACAACACCGGCCACGACGCAGAGCGCGAGCCGCTGGGCACCTTCGCCGCCAGCACCGCGAAGCTGGTCGACTACGCCTTCCGCGCCGTCCACCGCACGGTCGAGGAGGCGAAGCGCGCCACGGCGGCCTATTACGGCCGCCCGCCCGCCTTCTCCTACTGGGATGCCTGCTCCACCGGCGGGCGTCAGGGGCTGATCTCGGCGCAGCGCTTCCCCGACGATTTCGACGGCATCCTGGCCGGCGCGCCGGTGTCGAACTTCGTCGACACCATGGTCAACTACATCTGGAACGACCGCGCCCTGCGCGGCAGCGGGCTGACCATCGCCAAGATGGGCGCGGTCTCGCAGGGGGTGCTGGCGCGCTGCGACGCCGCCGACGGGCTGCAGGACGGGCTGCTCGCCGATCCGCGCCGCTGCGACTTCGACCCGGCGCGCGACGTGAAGCGCTGCGCCCCGGGCCAGGACGGCGACGACTGCCTGACGGAGCCGCAGGCGCGCGCCGTGGCGGCCATCCAGGGCGGCATCCGCCTGCCGGATGGCAGCCCGTACTTCCATGGCTTCCCGCCCGGCTCCGAAGCCGCCGGCCCGGCGCTGCCCGGCGGCAGCGATTCCGCCAGCGGCTGGACGCGCTGGATCATCCCCCTGCCGGGGCAGCCCTCGCGCCAGTTCGAGTACGCCATGACCTTCATGCAGAACATGGCCTTCGGGAAGGCGAACCCCGGCTTCGACCCGGCCGGCTTCGACTTCGCCCGCGACCCCGGCCGCATGGCCGCGGCCCGGTCGCTGATCAACGCAACCGACCCGGACCTCTCCGCCTTCCGGCGGCGCGGCGGCCGGCTGATCATGTACCACGGCTGGGCGGACACGGCGCTGACGCCGCTGATGAGCGTGGAGTACTACCAGAAGGCGCTGGCCGCGAACGGTGCCGGCACGCCCGACTTCTTCCGCCTGTTCATGGTACCCGGCATGTTCCATTGCCGCGGCGGCTTCGGCCCCGACAGCTTCGACGCCATGACAGCACTGGTCGAATGGGTGGAGGCCGGGACGGCGCCGGACAGCATCCCCGCCGCCCAGCTCGCCGGCAGCCGCATCGCGCGGACCCGGCCGCTCTGCCCCTATCCCCAGCTCGCCGTCCATGACGGCCGGGGCAGCCCGGACGAGGCAGCCAGCTTCGCCTGCCGCGCGCCCTCGCCCTGACCGGTTGCGCCCGGCAGGCCGGCGGCGGACCGGGAGGGGACGCCGTCCCCTCCCAGACCCTCCCCTGCCGGGGCCACAAGCGGGCCCCGGACCCCGCTGAGAGTCTGGCTCTACGCGGTGGGCGTCAGCCTGCGGGCTCAACCCTGACGGAACGCGGACAGATGGGACTCCGAAGAAGCAATTTGGGGCGTCCGCGAGCGCGGACACCGTACCCGCCGAGGAGCCATGCTCCTCGGCGCTGTGGCCCCGTATCAGGTTGTCCCGCGGCAGCGCTGATCGGGTCCAGGGCCCACAGGGTCCTGGCGGAGTGGGGGTACGGGGGCGAGGCGGAGCCTTGCCCCCGGGCCACGAGCGCACCCCACGCCGGCATGGCCCCGGTGTCTCACGCTGCGCCCGGCAAGGGGCGGTAGGGCAGCGGCGCGAAGCGGGTGGCGTGCCACTCCGTCTCCTTCCAGACCTCGCCCGTGCCGTAGGGGTCCTGCGCCCACCAGGCACGGGCCTCGGCGATGTCGGGATGGGCGGTGATGGCCATGGACCCCACCATGCGCCCGCCCGGCGCGTCGAGGATCGCCCCGCCCACCGCCAGGACCCCCGCCTCCGCGGCGGGGCGGACGCGGGCGAGATGCGCCTCGCGCGCCGCCAGGCGGCGGGACAGCGCGGCGTCGTCCCGTCCGTCCCAGGCCAGCGTGACCACGTGGCTGGGCTGGGATGGCGCGGGGCCCGAGGGCAGGGGGCGATAGGGCAGTGGCGCGACGCGGAAGGGGTGGACCGAGTGGCTCTCCCAGATTCCCTCGCGCCGGAACGACTCGGCGTCGAGGTAGCGCTCCAGCGCCGTGGCGGCGACCAGCATCAGGGAGCCGCGAAAGGCCCCCGCCGCATCCAGCAGCGGCACGCCGACCAGCAGCTCTCCCGCCTCGGCCGTCGGGCGGAGCAGGGCGAGATGCGCCTCGCGCACGGCGCCGATCCGGGCGGTGGCATCCGGGGCGGCGCGCGCCAGGATCAGAGAGCATTCCGTCATCGGTTCCTCCCGGGATGGAGCCTGCGGGCCACGGCGCCACGGGCCGGGCAGCATAGCCCGCGCCGCCGGCCCGGCCACCGCCACCCGGGGGGGAGCAAGGGCTAAAGGCCCGGCCGCCCGCCGCATCCGACCGGGACGCCGGCGGGCATTTGGTCCCTGGCGGCGGCGGCGGCATCCTGCCGGCCGCATGGAACGGCGGGAAGGAAGGCACGGCATGGATCTGTCCCATGGGCTCGCAGGCAAGCGGGTCGTCGTCACCGGGGCGGGCGGCATCATCGGCACCTGGCTGTCCGACGCCTTCCGCTCCGCCGGGTGCAGCCTCTGCCTGACCGACACCGCGACGGCGGCGCTGGAGGGGCGCGACCTCGGGCCCGAGGGCTTCACCCATGCGGCCGACCTGCTCGACGCCGCCGCCATCGAGGCTCTGGCCGCCGAGGTCGGGCGGCGCTGGGGCGCGGCGGACGTGCTGGTGAACAATGCCGGGGTCTACCCCTCCGGCTTCCTGCTCGACGTGGACGCGGCGGAGTGGGACCGCATCCTGGGCATCAACCTGCGCGCGCCCTTCCTCCTCACCCGCGCCCTCGCCCGGCAGATGGTGGAGCGCGGGGTGAAAGGCAGCGTGATCAACATCTCCTCGGGCGCGGCGCGCAAGATGCGGCGCAGCGTGGCGCCCTACTGCCTGTCCAAGACGGCGCTGGACCGGCTGACCAAGGGCTTCGCGCTGGAGCTGGCGGAATACGGCATCCGGGTGAACGCGCTGGAGCCGGGCTTCGCCGCGGGCAGCGCCACCTCCCCCCTCACGCCTGCGCATGTGGCGGCGACGGCGGGGAACATCCCGCTCGGGCGCGGCGTCACCGCCGGGGATGTCGGCCGGGCGGCGCTGTTCCTGGCGGGCGAGGCGGCCGCCTTCGTCACGGGCACCGCGCTGGCCGTCGACGGGGGGAACTCCATCGGCACGCTGGCGGTCTACCAGGACAAGAAGCAGGCGCTCTGACCACCGGCCCCGCCGGCCGGCGGGGCGGTATGGCGGCGGGGCAGCCCGCCGCCGCAAGCTGGCGTCTCCACCCGTCCGGATGTTTCCGCCCCGTTGCGTTCTGTTCTATGGGTGAGGCCCCATCCCCTTTCCGGAGAACGCGCCGCGATGCCGCTCGACGCCCCGGCCGCCGAGGCCCCCGACCAGCTTCTGGCCGAGCGCTGCGACGTGCTGGTGATCGGCGGCGGCCCCGGCGGCTCCACCACCGCCGCGCTGCTGGCCGAGAAGGGGCGCCGCGTGGTGCTGCTGGAGAAGGACCGGCACCCCCGCTTCCACATCGGCGAATCCCTGCTGCCGCAGAACCTGCGCCTGTTCGACCGGCTGGGCATCACGGCGGAGGTGGACCGGCTGGGCGTGTTCAAGCCCGGCGCCTCCTTCATCTCGGACGAGCACGGCAAGAAGGTGACCTTCACCTTCGCCAATGCGCTGAACGCCACCTACAAGCACAGCTACCAGATCCGCCGCGCCGACCTGGACACGCTGCTGTTCCGCACCGCCCGCGAGCGGGGGGCGGAGGCGCTGGAGGGCTGGCGGGTGATGGAGGTCGCAATCGACCCCGTCCATGGCTCCCGCGTGATCGCCCAGGATGAGAGCGGCAACCGCCGCGCCTGGCTGGCGCGCTTCGTCGTCGACGCCTCCGGCCGCGACACGGTGCTGGCGGGGCAGATGCGCAGCAAGGCGCGCAACCCGCACAACAACACGGCCGCCATGTACGGCCATTTCCGCAACGTTGCCTTCTGCGAGGGCTGCCACGAGGGCAACATCACCATCCACCTGCTGGAGCAGGGCTGGTGCTGGATGATCCCGCTGCCCGGCGGGGTGATGAGCGTCGGCGTCGTCAGCAACCCCGGCTACTTCAAGACCCGCCAAGGCAGCATCGAGGCCTTCCTGCGGGAGACCCTGGCGCGCAGCCCCTCGGCGGCGGCGCGGATGGAAAGGGCGGAGATCCTCGGCCCGGCGACGATGACGGGCAACTACTCCTACCGCTCCGCCCGCATGGCCGGGGAGGGCTGGCTGATGGTGGGCGACGCCTTCGCCTTCATCGACCCCGTCTTCTCCTCCGGCGTGATGCTGGCCATGGCCAGCGCCGAGCTGGGGGCAGAGGCGGTGGACACCTGGCTGGACGACCCCCGCCGCGCCGCCCCCCTGCTGCGCCGCTTCGAGCGCAAGGTGGAGCGCGCGATCGGCTCGCTCTCCTGGCTGATCTACCGCATCAACCGGCCGGTGCTGCGCGACATGTTCATGCAGCCCTCCAACCGCTTCCGCATGCGCGACGGGCTGGTCAGCCTGCTGGCCGGGGACGTGCACGCCGACACCAACCGGCAGCTCCCGGTCCTGGCCTTCAAGGCGACCTATGCCCTGCTCTCCCTGGCCCACCGGCTGGGCTACCGCCTGCGCGGCGACAACCTGGTGCGCGTGACGCCGCCACAGCCGGCCGGCTGATCCGCGCGGCGGGATGCCCCTTGATCCGTGCCGGCGTGGGACCCGTTCCCCGGGGGCAAGGCTCTGCCTCGCCCCCGTACCCCCACTCCGCCAGGACCCTGCGGGCCCTGGACCCGATCAGCGCTGCCGCGGGACAGCCTGATACGGGGTCAAGGCGCCGAGGAGCCATGCTCCTCGGCGGGTACGGCCACCGCACTTACTGACGCCTACGAAGTTCTTATGGAGTCCCGCTTGTCGCGCTCCGTCAGGGTTCAGCTCGCAGGCTGACGTCTACCGGAAGCACCAGACTCCCAGCGGGGTCCGGGGCCCGCTTGTGGCTCCGGCAGGGGAGGGTCCGTGGAGGGGACGGCGTCCCCTCCCGGTCCCGCGCCGGATCACCGGGCGCGACATCCCGCCATCGGTATTACAGGATGAAGCGGCTGAGATCCGTGCTCGCGGCCAGCGGCCCCACCTTCTCCCGCACATAGGCAGCATCCACCCGCACCGACTCCCCCGCGCGGTCGGAGGCGGAGAAGGACAGCTCCTCCAGCAGCCGCTCCAGCACCGTCGCCAGCCGGCGGGCGCCGATGTTCTCCACCCGCGCGTTGATGTCGGCGGCGAGGTCGGCGATGGCGTCCATCGCGTCGTCGGTGATCTCCAGCGTCACGCCCTCGGTGCCCAGCAGCGCGACGTACTGCTTGGCGAGGCTGTGCTCCGGCTCGGTCAGGATGCGGCGGAAATCCTCCCGCGTCAGCGCCGACAGCTCCACCCGGATCGGCAGGCGGCCCTGCAGCTCGGGCAGCAGGTCGGAGGGCTTGGCGATGTGGAAGGCGCCGCTCGCGATGAACAGGATGTGGTCCGTCTTCACCGGGCCGTGCTTGGTGTTGACCGTCGTGCCCTCGATCAGCGGCAGCAGGTCGCGCTGCACGCCCTCGCGGGAGACGTCGCCGCCGCGGAAGCCGCCTTCGCTGGTGCGGGCCGCGACCTTGTCGATCTCGTCGAGGAAGACGATGCCGTGGTTCTCCGCCTTGGCGACGGCGTCGCGGGTCAGCTTCTCCTGGTCGAGCAGCTTGTCCGCCTCCTCGCGGATGAGAAGGGTGCGGGCCTCGGCGACGTGCAGCTTGCGCGGCCGCTGCCGGCCGCCGAACATCTTGCCCAGCATCTCCTGCATGTTGGCCATCTGCGCGCCCGGCGGCATGCCGGGGATGTCCATCATGCCGATCGGCGTGCCGGCGGAGTCCGAGACCTGCACCTCGACCTCCTTGTCCTCCAGGCTGCCCTCGCGGAGCATGCGGCGGAACTTCATGCGCGTCTCGCCCGCCGCGTTCTCGCCGACGAGGGCGGTGACGATGCGCTCCTCCGCGTTCAGCTCCGCCTTGGCCTGCACCTCGGCGCGGGCGGTGTCGCGGGTCTGCACGATCGCGGCCTCCACCAGGTCGCGCACGATCTGCTCCACGTCGCGGCCGACATAGCCGACCTCGGTGAACTTCGTCGCCTCGACCTTCAGGAAGGGCGCCTGCGCCAGCTTCGCCAGGCGGCGCGCGATCTCCGTCTTGCCCACGCCGGTGGGGCCGATCATCAGGATGTTCTTCGGCACCACCTCCTCGCGCATCCCTTCCGGGAGCTGCTGGCGGCGCCAGCGGTTGCGCAGCGCGATGGCGACGGCGCGCTTGGCGTCGTGCTGGCCGACGATGTAGCGGTCCAGCTCGGAGACGATCTCGCGCGGGGAAAGGTTGACGGGGTCCATTCTCGATCCATCCGGGCAGGGCCGGGCCCCGCCCTCCAAAAGCGTGTCGTTGGCGCGCGGCTCAGAGCCGGCGCAGCAGCTCGGCCTTCTTGGCGGCGAACTCGTCCTCGGTCAGCACGCCGCGGTCGCGCAGGGCGGCGAGCCGCTCCAGCGTGTCCAGCGTGCCGGCCGCGTCGCCCCGGAGGGGCGCGGCCATGTCGCCCCGGAGGGGCGCGGCGGCATCGCTGCCGCCCGGCGCCCCGACAGGGTCCGGGGGCGGGGCCGCGGCGGCGCGCCCGGGCTCGGCCGCCGGCCCCGAACCCTGTTGGGACGTGTCGCCGGGTTCCGGCATGCCGACCACGGGCAGCTCCTCCAGCCGCACGGTGCCGTCCGGCCCGCTGAAGGACAGCGTGCCGCTGCCGCCGCCCTGCTGCTGCGAGACGCCGTAGAGGAGGCGCCCACCCATGTCGTGCAGCGTCACCACCCCGTCGCGCCGCACCGCCAGCCGCTGCCGCTCCGGGAAGAGGGCATAGGCCGCGCCGTTCTGCGACCCGGTGGAGGAGGGGCGGCCCAGCTCCGCCGGCCACCAGCCGCCCGAGGCCCCGCCGCCGCCGAAGCCACCGCCAGAGGCGGCTTCCGACAGCTTCAGCGCGCCGTCGCGCAGCAGCGCGGCGAGGTCGCCGGCCAGCCCGCCGACGCGCGACTTCAGCGCGTCGTTGAACATCTCGCCGATCATCAGCATCCCGTTGGACCACTGGCCCATGCCGCCCAGCTCCGGGTGGCTGAACTGCGCCTGGGTCCCGCCGCCGGCGCGCAGCGCGCGCAGCAGCGCCAGCACCGCCTCGGCGCTGATCCCGTAGCGCCGCGCCAGCCCCTCCGCCATGCGCCGGTCGGCCTCGTCCTGCGCACCGTCCATCACAACGTCTCCAGCACGATGCGGCCGTTGGTGTAGACGCAGATGTCGGACGCGATCGCCATGGAGCGGCGGGCGATCTCCTCGGCCGAGAGCCCCTCCACCGTGGCGAGCGCCCGCGCGGCGGCAAGGGCGTAGTTGCCGCCCGAGCCGATGCCGATGATCTGGTCCTCCGGCTCCAGCACGTCGCCCTGGCCGGTGATGAGCAGGGAGCGGCTGGAATCGGCCACCGCCAGCAGCGCCTCCAGCCGGCGCAGGTAGCGGTCGGTGCGCCAGTCCTTGGCCAGCTCCACCGCCGCGCGCTCCAATTGGTCGGGGAAGCGCTCCAGCTTCGCCTCCAGCCGTTCGAGCAGGGTGAAGGCATCGGCGGTGGCCCCGGCGAAGCCCGTCAGCACGCGGCCCTGCGCGATGCGGCGGACCTTGCGGGCGTTGTTCTTGACCACGGTCTGGCCCATCGAGACCTGGCCGTCGCCGGCCATGGCCACCTGCCCGTCCTTGCGGACGCACAGGATGGTGGTGCCGTGCCAGCCCAGCGGGTCGTTCGGATTCGTATGCGACATGGCGCGCGATGTGGCCCCTCGGCCCCGCCGCTGCAATCGGGCACCGCCGCGCGGCCGGCTTGCGCCCCGGTTCTGCTCCCTGGCCGGGCCCGTCGCCCCGGGGGGCGTGTGACGGGGCATGCGATGGGGGCCTGTAACGGGGCCCTGTGACGGAGGCCGGTCTGTCCGGCGGAGTCCGGCCTTGCGCCCCGGCGCGGGCGGGCCCAATCCCAGCGGGTGGTGCAGCCCGCCCTTCTCGCCCCCACCCGTGGTCCCGATGCGGCCCGGCCTGGCGCCTTCCTTCGCCACGGCGCCCCCGATGCGCCGGGCGGCGCGATTCCCCCCGGGATTCCCCCGTTGCGGCCGCGCCTCGTTCCGGGGCCGCCCGGCTCGCCGCCGCCCGGCCGGGCCTCCTCCCGCCGCCGGCGCTGGTTCCACTGGGCGCTCGTCGCCTCGCTGCTGCTGCATCTGGGGCTGCTGGCCTTCCTGCTGCTGAGCCCGCCGCGCGAGCCGATGCGCGAGGCCATGCCCAGCCAGGGCATCGAGGTGGTGCTGGAAGGCGGCGAGGCCGCCAACGCCGCCCCCTCCGCCCCGCCCTCGGTCCCGGCCCTGCCCTCCCCGGCGGCGGAGGCCGCGCCCCCTGCCCCGCCGCCCGCGCCCCTGCCCCCGGTCGCCGCGCCCGCACCGCCCGTTCCCGCCCCCTCCGCCCCGCCGCCGCCCCTCCCTGCCCCGCCGACCGCGGCACTGACGCCGCCGCCCCGCCCGGCGGCGCCGCTGCCCGTTCCACAGCCGCCCGTGCCGCCCTCCCCCATCCCGCCGCCACCGGCCCCGCCCCGGACCGCCGCGGCGCCGCCCGACCTGCGGCCCGTGCCGGACGAGACGCCAGGCAGCGTCGCCCTGCTGCCGCCACCTCCGGCCGCGCCACCCGCGCCACCCACGGAGGCGCCACCCACCGAGGCGCCGCCGGCCGTGGCGGAGGCGCTGCCCTTGCCGCCCCCGCCGCCGCCCGAGGCCTCGCCGCGGCCGGCTCCGGCCCCGCCCCGCCCGGCCCCGCCCCGCCCGGCGCCGCGCCCCAACCCCTTCGCCAACACACTGGACCTCAGCCGCGGCCCGGCCATCGCCCTGGCCCCGGCGCCCCCGCCGGGCGGCGCGCCAGCGCGGCCCTCGCGGCCGCGGCAGGGGATGGATCTCTCGGTCGGCCGGGTGCCGGACCCCGCCCCGGGCCCGAGCGGCGGCAGCGACGTGAACAGCAACATGCGCGTGGTGGCCGGCGCCAATCCCGGCGCCGACTGGGGCCGGGCCCTGGTCGACTGGGTGCGGCGGCACAGCCAGTACCCCCGCGCCGCCGCCATGAACGGGGAGGACGGGTCCACCACCGTCCGCGTCGTGGTCGCGCCGGACGGGCGGGTGGAATCGGTGCAGCTGCGCACCCGCTCGGGCTCCTGGATGCTGGATGCCGCCACCCAGTCGGTGTTCCGCGACCGCATCGTGCCCGCCCTGCCCTATGGCATCCGCGAGAGCACGACGGTGGACTTCACGATCCACTACGTCCTGATCGGGCGCTGAGCGGCGCCAGTTCCGGGATGAGCGGCCCCGCGGGCTGCCGGAGGCGCCGCAACCGGCTGGCCGCGTCCCCGGAGCGGGTCTAAAGGGGCGCCATGAACGCCGCCTTCCTCGCCCCCGCGCGCACCGCCCAGATCGCGCGCGCGACCGCCGAGACCGACATCTCCCTGCGCCTGGACCTGGACGGGACCGGCCGGGCGGAGATCGACACGGGAATCGGCTTCCTCGACCACATGCTGACCGCGCTGGCGAAGCACGCGCTGTTCGACCTGACCGTGGTGGCGAAGGGCGACCTGCATGTGGACTTCCACCACACCACCGAGGATGTGGGGATCGTGCTGGGCCAGGCGCTGCGCCAGGCGCTGGGCGAGAAGCGCGGCATCCGCCGCTACGGCCACGCCGTGGTGCCGATGGACGAGGCGCTGGCGGAGGCGGCGATCGACCTTTCGGGGCGCGCCTTCCTGGTCTGGCAGGTCGAGTTCCAGCGCCCCAAGATCGGGGAGATGGACACCGAGCTGTTCGAGGAGTTCTTCCGCGCCCTGTCGTCCAACGGGCTGATGGCGCTGCACGTCATGCTGCGCCACGGGCACAACGCGCACCACGTCGCGGAGGGCTGCTTCAAGGCCGTCGCGCGCGCGCTGCGGCAGGCGGTGGAGCGTGACCCGCGCACGGCGGACGCCATCCCCTCGACCAAGGGCGTGCTGGAGGCGTGATGCGGGTCTTCACCGTCCACGCGCCCGGCGCCCCGGCGCTGCCGGCGCCGCTCGCCGCCTCCATCGCCGGCTCACCCTGGGCGACCGTGCCGGATGCCTCCGGCCCCGCGCCACGGCTGGTGCCGGAGGGCTTCGCCTGGTGGGGCTTCCTGTTCCCGCCGCTCTGGCTGGCGGCGAAGCGGCTCTGGTGGGGGCTGCTCGGCTGGCTGGCGCTGGCCGGGCTCGTCGCCCTGCTGCCCGAGCCCGTCGAGCCCTGGGCGGCGCTGGCCCTCGCCCTGCTGGTCGGCTTCCACGGCCGCGACCTGCAGCGCTGGACGCTGGCCCGGCGCGGCTGGCCGGAGCGCGACGTGGTGGTGGCGCGAGACGAGGAGGCGGCGCTGCTGCGCCTCGCGGAGCGCGCGGCATGAAGGTCGCCGTGATCGACACCGGCTCGGGCAACCTGGCCTCCGTGCGGCGCGCCTTCGACCGCGCCGCGCGGGAGGCCGGGATCGATGCGGAGATCGGCCTGACCACCCGCGCCGAGGATCTCGCCGCCGCAGACCGCGTGGTGCTGCCCGGCCAGGGCGCCTTCGCCGCCGTGCGCCGGGGCCTCGACGCGCTGCCGGGCATGGAGGCGGCGCTGCGCGAGGCGGTGGAGCGGCGTGCCCTCCCCTTCCTCGGCATCTGCGTCGGCATGCAGCTGATGGCGGAGCGCGGGCTGGAGCACGGCACCACCCCCGGCCTGGGCTGGATCGCCGGCGAGATCGCGCCGATGGACCCGCGCGCGGAGGACGGCACCCCGCTGCCCCTGCCGCAGATGGGCTGGAACGGGCTGGACTTCACGCCGCCCGGCCACCCCATCCTGGCCGGCCTCGCCCCGGGCGAGCACGTCTATTTCGTCCACTCCTACGCCCTGCGCGGCGGCCGGCCGGGCGAGACCCTGGCCACCGCGCGCTACGGCGGGCCGGTCTGCGCCGTGGTCGGCCGCGACAACCTGGCGGGTACCCAGTTCCACGTGGAGAAGAGCGGCCCGACCGGCCTGCGCATGCTCGCCAACTTCCTGGGCTGGTCGCCGTGAGCGGCCTGCATGCCCCCGCCCACGAGCTCTCCGTGGAGCGGGTCGAGAGCCTGGAGGAGCCCGACCTCTCCGAGCTGTGCGAGGCGACGGACGCAGCCATCATCGAGGGCGGCGGCTTCGGCTGGATCGCGCCCCAGGGCCGCGACGCGCTGGCCCGCCACTTCCGCGGCGTGCTGCTGGTGCCGGAGCGGGAGCTGTTCCTCGCCCGCCTCGACGGCCACCCGGTCGGCAGCGCCCAGCTCGTCCGCCCGCCGCGCCACAACGAGGCGCAGTCCTGGGGCGCGCAGCTCACCCACGCCTATGTCGCGCCCTATGCGCGCGGCCACGGCCTCGCCCGCCTGCTGGTGCGGCGGGTGGAGGAGCGCGCCGCCGCCCTGGGCCACCGCGTGCTGAACCTCGACGTGCGCGCGACGCAGACGACCGCCATCGCGCTGTTCGAGGGCTGCGGCTACGAGCGCTGGGGCACCCACCCCGCCTATGCCCGCGTGGACGGCGCCACCGTGCCCGGCCACTACTACTACAAGCTGCTGGGGCCGGCGCGCGCCCGGCGCGGAAAGGGAAGCCCGTGAGCCTGACCCTCTACCCCGCCATCGACCTCAAGGGCGGGCAGGTGGTGCGCCTGAAGCGCGGCGAGATGGACCAGGCGACCGTCTATGCCGACGACCCCGGCGCCCAGGCCGCCGCCTTCCAGGCCGCGGGCTTCCGCTGGCTGCACGTGGTGGACCTGGACGGCGCCTTCGCCGGCCGCCCCGCCAACGCCGCCGCCGTGCGCGCCATCCTGGCCGCCGTCTCCCTGCCGGTGCAGCTCGGCGGCGGGGTGCGCGACATGGCGACGCTGGAAGCCTGGCTGGCCGAGGGGGTGAGCCGCATCATCCTGGGCTCGGCGGCGGCCAAGGACCCGGACTTCGCCCGCGCCGCCTGCCGCGCCCATCCGGGCAAGGTCGCCATCGGCATCGACGCCCGCGACGGCCGCGTGGCCACCGAGGGCTGGGCCGAGACGGGGGAGATGACCGCCCTCGACCTCGCGCTGCGCTTCGAGGATGCCGGGGCGGCGGCGATCATCCACACGGACATCGACCGCGACGGCATGCTGGGCGGCGTGAACGTCGCCGCCACCTCGGCGCTCGCCGCGCGGCTGACCACGCCCGTCGTCGCCAGCGGTGGCGTCGCCGGGATGGCGGACATCACCGCCCTGCGCGAAGCCGGGAACATCGCGGGCGTGATCGTGGGGCGGGCGCTCTACGACGGGCGGCTGGATCCGGCGACGGCACTGGCCGAGGCGGGCTGAGCGGGGCGCTCCCGCCGACCGGGGAAAAGTTCCGCCTTCCCGGTCCCCGTCTCTCCGCCACGGGCGGCTCCCTGAACCGCTGCCAGGGAGGCCGAGGCGCCGGAGGCGGCGCCTCCCAGGTCAGCCTTGGCGCGCGCGGAGGCCCGGGCGGGCGCGACCTTCCGGATGGCGCAGCGCGCGACGCCCCGGCGCCGAGCCGGCTTTCCCTGCCGTCCGCGTAGGCAGGCTTGGCCGTTCGCCAGATGTCAATTGACAAATATGTCCAGAACCACTCAACCTCCTGGCAAGGAAGTCAAGGGAGGCAAGAATGTCCACCAACCTCGCGGAAGCCCGCACGGGCAGCGGCGCGCATGTCCAGCCGACCGGCGGCGGGCTGGGAGCCGACATCCTGGGCGTCGACGTCGCCAACCCGGGCGAGGCCGACATGGCCATCATCCGTCAGGCGCTGCTGGACCACCTTGTCATCCGCATCCGCGGCACGGCGATCGACGACCCGGCCTTCGAGCGGTTCGGTGCCCGCTTCGGCGAGCTGCTGCCCTCGCCCGACTTCACCCGCAGCCGCCCCACCTACCTGCGCGACGCGCCGAACGTCACCGTGATCTCCAACGTCACCGAGGACGGCAAGCCGATCGGCGAGCATGGCGACGGCGAGCTGCACTGGCACACCGACCTCGCCTTCACCGACACGCCCTCCGCCCTGACCATGCTGCTGGCGCGGGAGGTGCCGCCCACGGGGGGCAACACCAGCTTCACCAACATGTACGCGGCGCTGGAGGCGGTGCCGCAGGACCTGCGCGCCCGGCTGACCCGGCTGCGGCTGAAGCACCAGGCCAGCCACAACGCCCAGGGCGGCAAGCGCCCCGGCTACCAGGACATCGAGACGGACGACGTGCGGGAGATGCCGGGCCCGCAGCACCCGATCATCCGCACCCATCCGGAAAGCGGGCGCCAGGCGCTCTACCTCGGCCGGCGCTTCGGCTCCTACATCCCCGGCCTGCCGCTGGCGAAGAGCGAGGCACTGGTGGAGGAGCTCTGGTCCTATGCCGTCCAGCCGGGCCATACATGGGCCCAGGAATGGCGCGTGGGGGACCTCGTGATCTGGGACAACCGCTGCACCATGCACCGGCGCGACGCCTTCACCGGCCTGGGCCGGCGGCGCATGCACCGGCTGACCACCCGCGGCGAGCGGCCGGTCTGAATGGCGCGCGGGCCCGCCCGGCTGGCCCGGGAGGCGGCGGCCCCGGCCGCCGCGCCCGATGCCGTGCCGGAGCGCGCCCCGGCGGAGCGGATGCCCGCGGATCAGGCGTCCGCAGAGCGATCCCCCACGGAGCGCTCTCCCACGGAGCGTTCCCCCACCCTGGGCGAGCGCGTGGGCGAGCAGCTCCGCCGGCTGATCGAGCACGGCGAGTTCCCGCGCGACTGCAAGCTGCCCACGGAGTTCGAGCTGTGCCGCCGCTTCGGCGTCTCCCGCCCCGTGCTGCGCGATGCGCTCGCGCGGCTGCGGGAGGAGGGCTACGTCAGCTCGCAGCGCGGCTCCGGTACCGTCGTGCTGCGCGGCCCCAACCCGGGCAGCCTGCGCTTCCCCGTGCTGCGCAGCGTCGCCGACGTGGAGCAGTACTTCGACTTCCGCATCGCCGTGGAGGGCGAGGCCGCGCACCTCGCCGCGCTGCGCCACACGCCGGAGACGCTCGCGGGCATCGAGGCGGCGCTGCGCGAGGCGGAGGAGCTGCCGGCGCTGGGGGCGCCCGATCTCGCCGGCGACATGAACTTCCGCTTCCACCGCGCCGTGGCCCAGGCCAGCCAGAACCAGTTCTTCATCGTCACGCTGGAGCAGATGCCGAACCTGATCGGCATCGCCCGGGTGGAGGTGCGCAATTTCGGCCTGGCCGAGCCGCTGGCGCGCGCCCGGCTGATCGCGGCGGAGCACCGCTCCATCCTGGAGGCGATCCGCGCCCGGGACGGTCTGCGGGCCCGGCTGGAGATGCAGGCGCATATCGGCGCCGCCCGGCAGCACATCTACGAGCGCCACCCGCTGCGGCTGGAGCCGGGCACGGGATAGCGCCGCCGACGTCCAAGGGAGTGCCGGCAGAGCCGAACAGGGCCGCCGGAAGGTGGGAGGACAGGGTGATGATGGGAACCAGGCGGGATGTCCTGGCCGGCGGCGCCGGCCTGCTCGCGGCGGCATCGGGGCTGGCGCGCCCGGCGCTCGCACAGGCGCCACGCCGCGTGGTGATCATGAGCCACGCGGTGCACCAGCGCGTCGTGACGGGCGCCAAGGGCGGCGATTCCACCGCCGCCTGGCGCCAGGCGAATGGCGGGCGGGAGATCGAGTGGCTGACCTTCGGCGTGGAGGCGGTGCACGAGCGCCTCTACCGCGAGGCGGCGCTGGCCCAGGGCCAGGTGGATGTCGGCTTCCTGCTGGAACGCTACGGCGGCCCGCACATCGCGCCCCTGTTCGAGGACCTGCGCCCCTACATGGAGGCGGAGCCGATCGAGGCGATCGACGAGATCTCGCCCTCGATGATCGCGGCGCACACCTACCAGGGCCGCTGGATCGGCGTGCCCTTCCGGCACGCGACGCACGGGCTGTTCTACAACAAGGCGCTGCTGGAGGAGCGCGGCGTCGCCAAGGTGCCGGAGAGTTTCGAGGAGGTGATCCAGGCCGCCGAGCGCCTGACCTTCACGCGCCCGGACGGGACGCGGGTGGCGGGCTATGCCACCTCGATGGACGACCCTTCGGGGATCATGGACATCATCCGCGCCCATGGCGGCGACTTCATCACGGGCGACTACAAGTTCGTCGCCGACCAGCCGGCCGCCCTCCAGGCGATCACCCTGCTGCGGGACTGGTACAAGCGCGGCGTGCTGCCGCGGAACATGATGACCTTCAAGACGGAGGAGGTCATCACCGCCATGCAGCAGGGCCGCGCGGCGCTAACCAACCAGCCCTATGGCCGCTTCGAGAACTACAACGACCCGCGCCAGAGCAAGTACCCCGGCCAGATCGCGGTGACGCCGATCCCGATGCTGGCCGCGGCCGCGGGGAAGCCGGGCGCGCTGGTGCCGGCCAAGACCTCCGTCTGGGCCATGGGAATCCCGCGCAACGCGCCGGACAAGAAGCTCTCCTGGTCGCTGATCCGCACCATCTCCTCGCGCGACAACACCATCCGCGCCGCGGTCAACGGCAACGGGCCGGTGCGCATGTCCGCCTATGACGACCCGCGCGTGCGGGAGCTCGCGCCCTATTCGGATGCGGAGCGCCGCGTGCTGCCCATCGCGAAGCTGGTGGTGCCGGGCTTCGACCAGGTCGGGCGGGCGATGGATATCTTCATGGAGGAGGTGCAGAAGGCCATGCTCGGCGCCTCGGAGCCTGCCGCCGCGATGCGCTCCGCCAAGGCGCGCATCGAGCCGCTGCTGCCGGCCTGACGCAGGCATGACCGGCCGTCCGCGATGCGGGGTCGCAGCATGACCCCGCCCTCCGGGGTGGAGGCGGCGGAAGCCCTGCCGGCCGTCGCCCTCGCCCGTCCCGCCCCGGCGCGCGCCAGGCGCCGGCGCGGCGCCGCCTCCGGCCGCCCCGGCGCGGCGCAGTACGCGCTGCTCGCCCCGGCGCAGCTTCTGCTGCTCGGGCTGATCCTGCTGCCGGCGATCTATGTGGGCTGGATGAGCCTGCACAGCGCCTCCTTCGCCGGGGACTGGACCTTCGTCGGGCTCGCCAACTTCCGCGCGCTGCTGGCCGACGGCGTGTTCTGGCATGCCGCCTGGAACACCTTCTGGGTGGTCAATGCCGTCGTCTATGGCGAGATGCTGCTGGGCCTCGGCCTCGCCCTGCTGCTCTCCGGCTGGATGCCCTGCCGCCGCCTGCTGATCGCCCTGCTGATCGCGCCCTATGCGATCAACGAGGTCTCGGCGGTGGTGATGTGGCGCTTCGTGCTGGAGCCCGACATCGGCATGGTGAGCTGGACGATGGCGAGCCTGGGCCTCGGCCAGCTCGACTGGTCGGCCGATCCCTTCGACGCGCTGACGCTGGCGGCGATCCTCAGCATCTGGATCCACACCCCCTTCACCTTCCTGATCCTCTACGCCGCGCTCCAGGCGGTGCCGCGCGACCAGATGGAGGCGGCGACGGTGGACGGGGCGGGCGCCTGGCAGTGCTTCTGGCACGTCCGGCTGCCCTTCATCCTGCCCTCGCTGCTGGTGGCGCTGCTGTTCCGCTACATCACGGCGATGCGCATCTTCTCCGAGGTCTGGCTGCTGACCGAGGGCGGGCCGGCGCGGATGACGGAGGTGCTGGCGGTCTACCTCTACCGCGCCGCCTTCCGCTACCACGAGTTCGGCCTCGCCTCGGCCACCGGGCTCGCGATGCTGATCCTCTCCCTCGCGGTCGCGATGCCCTACCTGTACCAGGCCTGGCAGAGGATGTTCCGCCATGCGTGAGCCGCGCTGGCCCGGCAAGCTGCTGCGCCTGCTTGGCGCGGGGGTGGCGGTGGTCTGGTCGGTCTTCCCGATCGCGATGGTGGTCGCCGCCTCCTTCAAGCCGCCGCGCGACATCTTCGCCATCCCGCCCAGTCTGGTCTTCGCGCCCACCTTCGAGAACTACGCGCGGCTGTGGGAGACCTGGCCCGCCTTCTTCGGCAACATGCTGAACAGCCTGATCGTCACGCTGGGCGCCACGGCGCTGACGGTGGTGGCCTCCACCTGCGCCGGCTACGTCTATTCGCGCTATTCGGGGCGGCTGCTGACCGGCTCGGCCTTCTTCATGGTGGTGGTGCGGATGCTGCCGCCGATCGTCGTGACGCTGCCGCTCTTCCCGCTCTTCTCCTGGCTGCGTCTGAGCGACACGCACCTCGTGCTGATCCTGCTCTACGCCGCCTTCTTCGTCAGCCTCGGCACCTGGATCATGCGCGCCTTCATCGACCAGGTGCCGCGCGAGCTGGAGGAGGCGGCGCTGGTGGACGGCGCCACCCTTGTGCAGATTCTGCGCCGGGTGGTCTTCCCGCTGGTGCTGAACGGCGCCATCGCCGCCTCGCTCTTCGTGATGGTCTATGCCTGGAACGAGTACATCTTCGCCCTCGTCTTCACCACGCGCGACGCCCGCACCTCGCCCCTCGTCATCGGCGAGATGCTGAGCACGGTGGAAGGGGTGGACTGGGGCATCCTCTTCGCCGCCGCCACGCTGCAGCTCGCGCCCGTGCTGCTGGGGGTGGTCGCGGCGCAGCGCTACGTCATCGCGGGACTCACGGCGGGGGCGGTGAAGGGGTAGGCCGGGCTTGCGCGCCGACGCCCCGGATGGCACCCCGGCAGGCCATGCGGACGGCCTTCATCGGCGCCTACGGCTTCGGCAACCTCGGCGACGAGCTGTGCCTGATCGAGGCCATGCGGGAATTCCCGGCGGCGGAGGCCTTCGCCTTCTCGGTGCAGCCGGCGTGGACGCACCGCTGCGTCCCCGGCCTCGCCGGCACCTTCCGGAACGGGCCGGAGATGCGGGCCCTGGCACCGGCGCGGGTGGTCTATGGCGGCGGCGGCATCGGCACCCGGGCGGATGTCGAGACCTTCTTCCCCTGGATGGCCGAGGCCCTGGCCGCCGGTGCCGAGCTGCACGTCCATAATATCGGCGTCGCCCGCATCCCCCCCGGCCCCGGCTGGCCCGCGCCGGTGGTGCGCGAGGTGCTGGAGGGCCTCGCCTCCTTCACGGTGCGCGACCACCGCTCGGTGGACATGGTCGCCGAATGGGGGCTCGAGGTGCTGCCTGGCGTCACCCGCTACCCCGAGCGCGCCATCGCCCCCGATTTCGGCCTGGCCGATGCGCTGCTCCCCGGGGACCGGCCGCTGCTCGGCCTGTCCATCATCGACACCCCGCTGATGCGCCGCTGCCTCGAGCACGATGCGGCGGTCGTGGAGGCCCTGCTGGCCCGCTTCCCCGGCCACGCCGTCCTGCCCGTCTGCTCCACCCTGCATGTCGATTCGGCCGAGGAGGATGACGGCAGCGGCTTCCGCCGCTTCGCCGCCCGCTTCCTGGCGGGCCGGGAGATCCTCTGCCCGCAGTTGGCCGAGCGCCCCTTCTGGGCGGCCGAGGTCACGCCGCGCCGGCTCAAGGGCCTGATCGCCCGCCTGGACACGCTGATCTCCCAGCGCAAGCACAACTGCCTGCACGGCCTCGGGGCGGGCACCCGCACCATCGGCCTCTCGCCGATGCGCGACGACAGCCTCCGCCGCGTCTTCGTCACCCTGGCCAACCAGCTTCCCGCCGGCTCCGGCTGCATCGGCCTGGAGGATCCGCCGCCGTGACGGCGGGGCCCCGGGTCAGTACACCCGGTCCGGCGGGCAGATCGCCGCGCGCAGCTCCGCCTCGGTCGGGGCACGCAGGATGGTGATCCTGGCGCCCTCGGCCGGGAGGGGGGCGATCAGCCCCATCCGGGCGAAGGCATGCAGCCATCCATCCATCGGCCAGAGCCCGTGCCGCGCGCGGAAGCGCTGGGCATTGGCCAGGATGTCGGCGAAGTGCTGCAGCGGCGGGTCGCGGACCGTGTGGTGCTGGTGGAAGGCGCGGGTGTCGCCGGTGAGGAGCAGCGGCACCCCGGCGGCACGGGCGCGGAAGGACAGGTCGGTGTCCTCGGCGCCGTAGCCGGTGAAGGACTCGTCGAAGCCGCCGATCCGCTCGAAGGTGGCGCGGCGCACGGCGAAGGCCAGGGACCAGAACAACCCGGCATTCGCCTCCTCCCGCCGGCCCGAGGCGGGGAAGGGCCGGTCGCGATGAGGCCGGCCGGCGGCCAGCAGCGCGGCCTCCGGCGGCAGGGGCGCGTCCTCCTCCGGCGGCAGGGCGGCGGCGGGCAGGTAGCGGATCTCGCAGCAGACCAGCGCATCCTCGGCCTGGGCCGCGGCCGCCAGCGCCTCCACCAGGTTCGCGGCGGGGATGCAGTCCACGTCCAGGAAGACCAGCAGCGGCGTGCCCGCCAGCCGGGCGGCGGCGTTGCGCGCGGCGGCGAGCGGCAGGCCGGGCGAGGGCATGCGGTGGTGCGTGACGGGGAAGGGACAGGGCGGCAGGGCCGGCGGCGCCTCGCCCATGTCCACCACCACGGCGCGGTCCGGGCGCCGCGTGCCGCGCGCCAGCCCGGCCAGGAGGCGGCGGAGATGCCGCTCGCGTCCTTTCACCGGGGTGAGGACGCTGACCGACGGCCTGTCCATTCACCCTCCCCGGATCGCGGCGGAACCGCATATCAGGGGCGGGGCCGGCCGGCGAGAGGCCGCGGCGCGGCCGGGGTGCGCGAGGAGGAAGGGCGATGGTGTCAGCGGGCGCTCCCGGGGCGGCCCCACGCTACTCGGGGGTGGCGCAGCTGCTGCACTGGGTCAGCACGGCGGTGCTGTTCCTGCTGCTGCCCTTCGTCTGGGTGGCGGAGAACTTCCCGGAAGGGCCGGTGCGGGTCTTCTGGTACCTGCTGCACGAATCCTGCGGCATCTCCCTGTTCCTCCTGGTGGTCGCGCGGATCGCCTGGCGCCTCTCCCACCCGCCGCCGCCCGGGCCGGCCGGCGAGGGGCCGGTGCTGCGGGCGCTGGCCTGGGGCACCCACTGGGGGCTGTACCTCGTGCTGCTGGCCATGCCGGTCACCGGCTACCTGATGGCGGGGAACGGCCAGCCCGTGCCCTTCTTCCGCCTGTTCGACCTGCCCGGCCTGCCGCGCAACGACGTGCTGGGGGTCATCGGCAACCGGATCCACGTCGCCCTGCAGTTCGCGGTCTATGGCCTGGTGATCCTGCACATCCTGGGCACGGCCTGGCATGTCGCGGTGCGCCGCGACGGGCTGCTGGACCGCATGCTGCCGCTGCAGGACAGGGCGCCACGGGGCTGACCCCCCCGGGGGGCGGCTGCCCAGGGGATCGGTGCCCACGGGATCGGAGCAACGGGGCCGGCGTCTCCGCCGGCGGCCGGCGCATCGTCGCCGGGCGGCGCGGCCCCGGCCTGGGCCGCCGCGCCAGGATCGCGGCCTCTTCCCCGCTGCCGCCGGCCGGCTACAGGAAGGGAGCCGGGACCTGCAAGGAGAGCGCGACATGATCGGAGCCATCACGGGCCTTCTGGCCTGCCAGCTCGCGGGCGAGATCCTGGGGCGGCTGCTGCATTTGCCGGTACCGGGGCCGGTGATCGGCATGGTGCTGCTCTTCGCCTGGCTGCTGCTGCGCCACGGCGAGGAGCGGCCCCCGCCCCAGGCGCTGGGCCAGGTGGCGGATGCGCTGCTGGGCAACCTCGGCCTGCTCTTCATCCCGGCCGGGGTCGGCGTGGTGCTCTACCTGCCGCTGCTGGCCCGGGAATGGGCGCCGATCAGCCTGGCCATCCTGGCGGGGACGCTGCTGGCGATCGCCGTCACCGGGCGGCTCGCCCAGGCCCTGCTGCGCCGGCTGGGCTGACGCCGTGGGCGGCGAGCTGACCGAGATCTGGGTCTATCTGGCGCGGGAGCCGCTGGCGGCGCTGACGGTGACCCTTGCCGCCTGGCTCGGCGCGCTTCGGCTGCAACGGCGGCTGGGGCGCCATCCGCTGGCCAATCCCGTGCTCTTCGCCGTGGCCCTGCTGGCCGGCGGGCTGCTGCTGGGCGGGGTGGAGTACCGGGCCTATTTCCAGGGCGCGCAGTTCGTCCACTTCCTGCTGGGCCCGGCCACCGTCGCCCTGGCGGTGCCGCTGCACCGGCAGTGGAGCGCCGTGCGCAGTTCCTTCCCGGCGGCGGTGCTGGCGGTCTGCGGCGGCGGGCTCTTCGCCTCGGCCGCGGGGATCGGCATCGCCCTCGCCCTGGGCGCCTCGCCGGAGGTCACCGCCTCGCTCGCGCCGCGCTCGGTGACGACGCCGGTGGCCATGGGCATCTCCGAGCGGCTGGGCGGGCTGCCGGCCCTGACGGCGACGGTGGTGATCCTCTCCGGCATCGTCGGTGCCGCCCTGGGGCCGCTGGTGCTCGACCTCGCCGGGGTGAAGGACTGGCGCGCCCGCGGGCTGGCCATCGGCACCGCCTCGCACGGGATCGGCACGGCACGCGCCCTGTCGGTGAACATCGTCGCAGGGGCCTTCAGCGGCCTGGCGATGGGGCTGAACGCCCTCGCCAGCGCCCTGCTGCTGCCGCTGCTGTGGCGGCTGTTCGCGGGCCCCTAGGGGCTGCCGCGGGCCTGCTCCAGGGCGTCGGGGGTTGGACGCCTGGGGACAGCCAGCAGATGCTGGCCAGCAGGCCGCCGTGCCTGTGCCGCGCCTTCGGGTTCGACCCTGCCGGAGCCGATCCCGCAAGGCCGGATGCAGGCCCCGCCCCGCCGCGTCCGGCGCCATCCACGCGCGCGCCACCGGCCGAGGGGCGACGGCGTGCCTCCGTCAGTTCAGCATCTGCGGCACGTCGCCGATGCGCCTGGCGCAGACGCGGAACGCTTCATCCAGCCGGTCGAGGGCCTCGCCCGGATGCGTGGCGGAGAGGTAGTGGCGGCCGAAGGGCACGGCCATGGAGACCACGCCTTCCCGGCGCAGCGCGTCGTGCATCAGCCGGTTGAAGCCGTGGTCGATGCGGGCCAGGGCGTCCGCGTAGGTTCCGGGCGGCTCGCTGCCGCGCCACAGGGTGAAGACGTTGCCGTACCCGCTGGTGCAGACCGGCAGGCCCGCCGCGGCGAACTCCGCCTCGATCCCCTGGCGCAGCCGGTCCCCGTCGCGCAGCAGCGCCGCGTAGTCCATCCCGCGCAGCAGGGCCATCGTCGCGCAGACCGCCGCACAGGCGACGGGATTGCCGCTGTAGGTGCCCGCCCGCGGGACGCGCCCTTCCGTCAGCGGCGCCATCGCCGCCTCGGTTCCCAGCACCGCCGCGACGGCGAAGCCGCTGCCGATCGCCTTGCCGACGGTCGCCAGGTCCGGCGTCACCCCCAGCAGCGGGCTGGTCAGCCCCGCCTGCAGCCGGAAGCCCATCAGCACCTCGTCGGCAATCACCATCGCGCCGCTGGACCGCGCCAGGGCCGCCAGGGCCGCCAGGTAGCCCGGGGCCGGCGGGATGCAGCCGGCATTGGCCAGGACCGGCTCAATCACGAGCGCGGCGATGTCGCCGTTCTCCTCGAACAACCGCCGGGCGTCGTCGAGGTCGTTGAAGCGCAGCAGCACGGTGCGCTGGCGCTGCGGCCGGGCATTGGCCTGCATCAGCGCCTCCGGGCTGCCGGCATTGCCGAAGGCCACCTCGTCGTACCAGCCGTCGTAGCCGGCGGCGAACTTGGCGATGGTGCCGCGCCCCGTCGCCGCGCGCGCGACGCGGCAGGCGAGGTGGACGGCCTCGCTGCCGGTGTTGGTGAAGACCGCGCGATCCAGCGGCCCGGTCTGCGCGGTCAGGGCCGCGGCGGCGGCCTCCTCCAGCGCGTGCGGGAAGGCCGGCATCGGCCCGCGGTCGATGGCCTCGCGCACCGCCGCGCAGACGGCGGGCGGGGCATGGCCCAGCACGGTGGCACCGAACCCCAGCGCGGTGTCGACGTAACGGCGGCCGGCGCCATCCCAGACCCAGGGCCCCTCGGAGCGGGAGACGAGGAAGCCTTCGCCGTCCAACTCCGGCAGGCCGCGTGCGCCGCTGGAGATGCCGCCGACCAGATGTGCCATGAAACCGTCTCCAAGCCGCCGCGGCGGGCCCCCTCAGGGCCTGCCGTCAGAGCGGGTCGATGGGAAAGAGTGGCCGCCCGCGCCGGTGCCGCAGGAATCCGACCGCGCGCGCGGAGAGGCCGGGCGTCGCCGCGACCAGGCAGCGGCATTCCGACGCGAAGGACAGGCGGAAGTGGTTGCCGGACTTGGCCACGAGGAAATCGAGATCGGCGAGCAACAGCCCCGCCTCGGTGGCCAGGGCAGGGTCGGTGGCCGAGGGCGCCCGGCTGGTGGCGAGCAGGCGCAGCGCGCCGTGCCGCAGCACCGCGCTGGGGCCATGATCGTTGACCACGCCGGTCATGTAGGCGCCGGTATTGGCGAAGCGCCCCGCGGTCAGCCGCTCCACCACCACCGGGAGGCGCCAGGGCTCCAACCCGGGGGTGATGCCGCCCCCCAGGGCCAGCTCCAGCCAGGCCCCGACCCCCGCTGCCTGCGCGGCCCCCACGGCCGCCGGATCGTAGACCGGGGCGAGACCGCGCAGGCCGGGGTGATGCTCTGCGGCGAAGCGGGCCAGGGCCAGGGAATCGCCTGGCGTGCCGGCCAGGACGCTGTCGCCCTCGTCCCCGATGGCGGCCGGGCGGCCGGGGGATTCGGCGATGGCGGCGAAGACCTCCGCCATGGCCGGCGAGGCCCCCGCGAACTCCCCCCGCGCGGCCCAGAAGGCGGCGGCGATCTCCTCCGCCACCGCCTCCGCCAGCCCGCCATCCTCGGCATAGGCCAGCACCACCTGCCCCATGCCCGGCAGGTCCAGGAAGGGGTGGACGTTGAACAGGGAGAGGTCGAGGAAGCGCGGGTCCCGGCAGCCGGGCAGCGTCTCCTGCAAGCCGCGCAGCCGCCGCATCGGCGGCATGCTCGTCTCGTCGTTCGACAGCGCCAGGAAGGGCAGGGAGCGGCGCGCCGCCAGCGGCCGCAGCCCCTCGGCCAGCATGGCCATCAGGACGGAGGCGGCGCGCTCGCCCGTCTCCACCATGTCGGCATGCGGATGGGTGCGGTAGCCGGTCAGGAAGCTGGCCGCCGCCACCATGGTCGCGGTGACGTGCCCGTGCAGGTCCAGCACCGCGACGATGGGCGTGTCCGGACCGAGTGCGGCGCGCAGCCGGGCGAGCAGCGTGCCCTCCACGTCGTCCAGCTCCGGGACGGCCCCTGTGGCAGCGGCCATCGAGCCGTGCAGCTCCAGGCAGACGCCGTCCGGCGCGGCGGCGACGATCCCCGACACCATCCGGTCGAGCAGCTCCGCCATCCAGCCCGGCTCGATCGGCCCGCCCGGCCGCGCCTTGGCCGCCAGCACCGGCACCGCCGACGCGCCCAGCGCCCCGAGCCGCGCCAGGATGCCGCCCAGCGGCGTGGCCGAGCCGGCATAGGCGGCGATCATCGCCTCGCCCACCTCCACCTGGAAGTCCTCGCGCGTCGTGGGCAGCGGGTTGAAGGAATTGGTCTCCTGCCACAGCCGCCCGACGGCAATGCGCGGGGCGGGGCCGGCCGGCGGCGCGGGCGGCCGCCGGGTCAGCGCATCCGATCTCATGCCGCTGCCCTGCCGGGGATCGAGGCCAGCAGCCTGCGCGTGTAGGCATCCCGCGGACGGCGCATCACCTCCCCCGTCCAGCCGTATTCCACCACCTTCCCCTCCCGCATGATCGCCAACCGGTCGCAGAGCTCCGCCGCGACGCGCAGGTCGTGGGTGATGAAGACCATGGTCAGCCCCAGCTCCGCCTGGATGCCGCGCAGGAGCTCCAGGATCTGGCGCTGCACGGAGACGTCGAGCGCCGAGACGGGTTCGTCCGCCACCAGCACGGCGGGGCGCACCGCCAGCGCCCGGGCGATGGCGATGCGCTGCCGCTGGCCCCCCGAGAATTCGTGCGGGAAGCGCCGCGCCGCGTCCTCGGGCAGGCCGACCCGGTGCAGCATGGCCAGCGCCTCCTCCCGCGCGACGGCAGCGGGAATGCCGGCGGCGAGCGGCGCCTCGACGAGGATGTCCAGCACCCGCCGCCGCGGGTTCAGCGAGGCATAGGGGTCCTGGAACACCATCTGCACCTGCCGGTACAGGCCGCGCCGGGCGCCCCGCGCCAGCGCATCCGTGCCGCCGATCCGCAGCGTGCCCGCCTCGGGCAGCACCAGCCCGACCAGCAGCTTCGCCAGGGTGGACTTGCCGGAGCCGGACTCCCCGATCACCCCCAGAGTCTCGCCGCGCTGCACCGTCAGCGAGACGTCGCCCAGCGCGACCAGCGCCTGGCGCGGCGCCAGCAGCCCCGCGCGGTGGTGGTAGGTCTTGCGCGCTCCCGCCAGTTCGATCGCCGGTATAGCATCCAGCGCCCGGCGCGGCCGCGGCTCCCCGCGCGGCACCGCGGCCAGCAGGGCCCGGGTGTAGTCGGCCCGTGGTGCGCCGAGCACCTCGGCGGCCGGCCCCTGCTCCACCACCTCGCCGGCGCGCAGAACCACCACCCGGTCGGCAATCTCGCCCACCACCCCGAAATCATGGGTGACGAAGAGCAGGCCACTGCCCTGCTCGCGCCGGATGTCGCGCAGCAGGTCGAGAATCTGGGACTGGGTGGTGACATCCAGCGCCGTGGTCGGCTCGTCGGCGATGACGAGGCGCGGACGCAGCGCCACGGCCATGGCGATCATCACCCGCTGGCGCTGCCCGCCCGAGAGGCGGTGCGGGTAGCCCCGGGCGATCCGCTCCGGGTCGCGGAAGCCGACGCGCCGCAGCAGCTCCGCGATCCGCGCGGCATCGGCGGCGACGCCGTGGGTGGCGAAGACCTCGCGGATCTGCTCGCCCACCCGCATCACCGGGTTCAGGGCGGAAAGGGGCTCCTGGAAGACCATCCCCGCCTCGCGGCCACGCAGCCCCTCCAGCGCCGTCTCCCCCAGCGCCGTGACCTCCTGGCCGTTCAGCCGGATCGTGCCGCCGGACACGCGGATCGGCTCCGGCAGCAGCCCCATCGTGGCCAGCGAGAGCAGCGACTTGCCGGAGCCGGACTCCCCGACCAGGCAGACGGTCTCGCCCGGGGCGACGGCGAAGGAGACGTCGCGGACCAGCGCCCGGCCGCCGAGGGAGAGGGAGAGGTCGCGCACCTCCAGCACGGGCGGCCCGCTCATGCCCGCACCACCGAGCGGCGCGGGTCGAGGTGGTGGGCCAGCCCGTCGCTGAGCAGGTTCACCCCCAGCACCAGCAGCAGGATGCCGCAGCCGGGAAAGACGCTCATCCACCAGGCGAAGCGGATCACCGAACGCGCGGCGCCGATCATGTAGCCCCAGGACATCAGCCGGGGATCGCCCAGCCCCATGAAGCTCAGCGCGCTCTCGGTCAGGATGGCATTGGCGACGATGACGCTGGCCACCACCAGCACCGGCGGCAGCAGGTGCGGGACGAGGTCGACCAGCAGCACCTTCCACAGCGGCTTGCCGCTGAGCCGCGCGGCGAGGACGAACTCCCGCTCGCGCAGCGACAGGGTCTGGGTCCGGACCACCCGCGCCACCTGGGGCCAGGAGACCAGGGCGATGGCGGTGACGATCGAGCCGAGGGACGGGCGGAAGAGCGAGACCAGCAGGATCGACAGGATGAAGCCCGGAACCGTCTGGAAGAATTCCGTCACCCCCGTCAGCACCGTGTCCACGGCGCCGCGGAAGAAGCCGGCGAGCAGCCCGACCACCCCGCCCAGCAGCACGGCCCCGGCCGCCGCCACGGCGCCGACCAGCAGCGAGACGCGCGCGCCCTGCAGCACCCCGGCCAGGATGTCGCGCCCCAGCAGGTCCGTGCCGAGCGGCGCCCCTTCGGACAGGGGCGGGGCGAAGGGCATCGGTCCGCTGGCCCAGGGGTCCACCGGGTAGAGCACCGGGCCCAGCAGCGCCATGGCCAGCACCAGGGCGAGGCAGAGCAGGCCCAGCAGCAGGGCGGGGGAGGCCCGGCGCATCAGGCACCCCCGCCGATGCGCGGGTCGGCCAGGGCGGCGACCAGATCGGTGAGCGCGTTGAACGCCACGACGAGGACCGAGGAGAGCAGCAGGATGCCCATCAGCACCGGGTAGTCGCGCTGCAGCAGGGAGTCGAAGGCCAGCCGGCCCATGCCCGGCCAGGCGAAGACCGTCTCCACCACCACCGAGCCGCCGATGAGCTGCCCCGCCTGCAGCCCGGCCAGCGCGATCACCGGCAGGATGGCGTTGGGCGCGACGTGGCGGCGCACCACCCGGGCCCGCGGCACGCCCTTGGCACGGGCGGTGCGGACATGGTCCAGATGCTGCACCTCCAGCGCCGAGGCGCGCATCACCCGAGCGTAGACGGCCATGTAGAACAGCGCCAGGGTGGCCACTGGCAGCACCGCGTGGCGCAGCACGTCCAGCGCGGCCAGCAGGGCGGAGTCCGGCGCATCCGTCTCGCGCATTCCGAAGGCGGGCAGCCAGCCCAGCGTCACGGAGAAGAGCAGCACTGCCAGCAGCGCGATCCAGAAGACGGGCGCGGCATTGAACAGGGCGGTGCCGGCGGTGAAGACGGCGACGCGCGGCCCGCCGCGCCGCTGCGCCGCATGAAGCCCCCAGGCAATGCCGCCGCCGAGCGCCAGCAGGAAGGCGGGCACGGTGAGGAGCAGCGTGGCCGGCAGCGCACCCAGGATGAGGTCGAGCACGGGGACGCGCTGGCGGTAGCTCATCCCCAGGTCGAGCCGCGCGATGCTGGCGAGGTAATGCCAGAGCTGGACCGCCAGCGGCTGGTCCAGCCCGAACTCGCGGCGAAGCTGGGCGACGAACTGCGCGTCCGCGGCACCGGATTCGCCCGCCAGCACGCTGACGGGGTCGCCCGGCGCCAGATGCACCAGGGTGAAGTTCAGCACCGCGACACCCGCGACCACCAGGATCAGGCGAAGCAACTGCCAGGAGAGGAACCGCAGGACGGGCACGCGGGCGACGGGGCCTGGCCCGGTTCAGCGCAGGTGGACGGCGTCGAAGCTCTCGTTCACGCCGATCGCGGTGGTGATCACGTCCGCGAAGCGCTTGTTCAGCACCGTCGGGAAGCGCACCTGCAGCAGCCAGCCGACCGGCACGTCCTGGACCAGCAGCTTCTGGGCGTCGGAATAGAGCTTCGCGCGCTCGCCCTGGTCGACGGTCACGGCGGCCTTCTCGAACAGCGCATCGACCTGCGGGTTGGAATAGCCCTCGGTGTTGGTGAAGGGGATGCCCTTGCGGATGTTGCTGCTGACGTAGCTGCGGGCCACGCCGATCGCCGGATCGGCGAACTGGCCGACCACGTTGATCGTCATGTCGTAGTCCCAGTTGCCCAGGCGCTGCGCCCAGGCGCCGGCATCCACCGCCTCCAGCGTCAGCCGGATGCCGACCTTGCCCAGGGATTCACGGATGTATTCCGCCATCCGGGTCCAGACCTCGCCATAGGGCAGCGGCATCATGCGCAGGCTGACCCGCACCCCGTCCGCGCCGGGCTTCAGCCCCATCTCGTCCAGCAGGGCGCGTGCCTTCGCCGGGTCGAAGGGGTAGCGCGCAGTGTCCTTCTCGTAGAAGCGCGTCGCCTGGTTCAGCGGGCCGGTGGCGGGGATGGCGTTGCCGAACCAGATGCGCTGGGCCAGGAAGTCGCGGTCGATGGCATGCAGCACCGCCTGGCGGAAGCGGCGGTCGTCCATCGGCTTCACCCGGTTGTTCATCTCCAGCCAGGAGAGGTGGCCGAGGAACTCGTAGCCCTTGTTCGTCACCTCCAGGTTGGGAAGGCGCGACAGCATCGGCGTGTGGACCGGATCGATGTCGTAGTTGGAGGCGACGTCGATCTGCCCGTTCTCCAGCGCCGCGAGGCGGGAGGCGGCGTCGGGCAGGATGCGGAACACCACCTCGTCCAGATAGGGCCTGCCCGGCTTCCAGTAGTGCTCGTTGCGGGCGAGGCGCACCAGCTCCCCCCGGCGCCACTCCACGAAGCGGAAGGGCCCCGTGCCGATGGGGGTCGCATTGGCGGGGTTGTTGCGGAAATCCGTCCCGGCATAGAGGTGCTTCGGGATCATCGGCATGGTGGTGACGTCGAAGAACCAGAGGAAGGCAGGCACCGGCTCGCCCAGCGTGATCACCACCGTCTGCGCGTCGGGCGTGGCGTATTCCTTGATGCGGCTGGTCAGGCCGCGGGCGCGCGGGTTGGTTTCCGACAGGAAGTCCCGCATCGAGAACACCACATCCTCGGCGGTGAAGGGCTTCCCGTCATGCCAGGTCACGCCCTCCTGCAACCGGAAGGTGTAGCGCAGCCCGTCCGGCGAGACCTCCCAGCTCTTCGCCAGGCTCGGCTGCGGCGTCAGGTCGTGCGCATAGGTCAGCAGCGCGTCGTAGATCTTCCCCCCCACGAGCTGCACCGGCCCCTGGCCGCTGAGGCCCAGCATCAGCGTCGGCGGCTCGGGGCTCAGCGCCACCGTGATGCGGCCGCCCCGCTTCGGCTGCGCCTGGGCGCGCAGCGGGCCGCTCCAGGCCGGCGCCAGCGCCGCGGCCAGGCCGGCGGTGCCGAGCAGGCGGCGCGTGAGGCCCGGAGTATTGCGCGCAGAGGTCGTCATGGGCCGAAGATCCGCTGTCCGTTGGGGGCGGGCGGATTGGAGCGACCAGGGGCCCCGACGGTCAATCGCCCACCGGGCGGCGGGGGATGAAAAGATTTGGGGCGGGCTTGACGGAAATTTATTCCGCTGCCGCAGGCATCTGGGTGGCGCCGAACTCCCGCCGGAGAAATGCGGCGAGCCGGCGCACCGCCAGCCGGGGCGAGCGGGCATGCAGCAGACCCAGGGGCAGCTCCGGCAATTCGGGCAGCCCGTGCTCCGGTCCCAGGCGGCGCCAGCCCCGGGGCACCGCCGGCTCCGGCAGGACGGTCAGCAGCTTGCCGGAGACCACGGCGATCTCGATGCCGGCCAGGTGCGAGGAGGAATGGACCAGCCGCCAGTCCCGTCCGGCCTGGCGGAGCAGCGCGAAGACGCCCGGCCTGGCCGGACATTCCTCGGAGAACAACGCGAGGGGCAGAACCCGCTGCGCTTCCGGCACCGCGTCCGGCGCGGTGCACCAGACCTGCCGCTCATGGCGGAGGAACTCGCCCTGGGGGCGGTCCGTGCTCTGGGTGATCAGCGCCAGATCCAGCTCCTGGCTGCCGACCATGCGTTCCAGGTGCCGGGAGAAGTGGCATTGCAGGTCGATGTAGACGTTCGGATGCGCCGGGCTGAAGCGCTGCACCAGCGCGGCGCCGAACCAGGAGACGTAGTCGTCCGGCATGCCCAGGCGCACCCGGCTCTCCCGGCGGTCGCCCATCAGGTCGGCCAGCGCCTCCGCCTCCAGCGCCTGCATCTTGCGCGCATGCAGGAGGAGGCGCTCTCCGGCCGCCGTCAGCGCGATGTTGCGGTGGCCGCGCAGGAACAGGCGATGGCCCAGCCGCTCCTCCAGCCGCGAAACCGCGATGCTGATGGCCGAGGGCGTCTTGTGCATCTGCGCGGCAGCCGCGGTGAAGCTGCCGAAATCCACGACCGCCGTGAAGGCGGCCAGCGCCTCGGTGTCCAGATGCCGCATGGCGCATCCTATCGCGCCGGCCGGAGCCGGCTCAAGCCGCTCCCCCACAGGCGATGGGGACAAGCCTGCGGGCCCCCGGGCAAGAACCGACCGGGGAGGCCCGGGTGGTTGCGGGCGCCTTCCCAGAAGGACAGGAGTAGGGCTCCACCCCATCGCCCGGGTTCGCGACCATGCGCGCAAGCTCGGACTTCATGCGCGCGGTCGGCAGCCACCTTGTCGCCGGCGAACAGGTTGCTTCCAGCAAAGGGATTGGCGGCGTTGTTTTTGGGGGCACCTTGCGCTACATCCTGGCCTGTGCCGGTGCCCTGGCGAGATGCAATCGTGCCGGTCGAGATTGGCGGGCGTCGAAGGTGCGCCGGCATTCGCCAGATAATCGGGGGAAGCACACAGCAGCACCTGAACTTCGCCGACCTGGACTGTCTTGAAGGTCGAATCGGAGAGGGGGGCGAGACGCACCGCCAGATCCACTTCCTCGCCGGTCAGATCGAACAGATGATTGGCCATCAGCATCCTGGCCTCGATGTGAGGATGCTCCCGAAGAAATTCCCCGAGGATCGGCACGACCTTCATGCGGCCGAACAACTTCCGAGCGGTCAGGACGATCTGACCCTTGAGCGTTCTGGCAGCAGGGTCAGGCTCGATCTCGCGAAGCCTGGCCAGGACATCACTCCATACAGAGACATACCGCTGGCCCGATGGCGTCAGGCTGAGCCGGCGTGTCGACCGGAGCAAAAGGATATCGCCGGCCTGCCGCTCAAGCAGCGATACGGCCCCCGTGACGGCTGCCGGCCATTGACCGTGGCGTCTCGCCGCAGCAGCGAGAGAACCTTCGTCCACGGCAGAGACAAACAGCGCCATCGCATCCAGCCCGTCCATCGTTTCAGTATCTGCTTTCAGGACCATCAACCGCCGCTGCTGGCGGAATGGGGACGGCACGATCCCGCGTTCGTTCCCTCAGGCGGCGAGGCCCATCGGAAGGATCTGCCCGACGCCGAAATCCACCTGATCGACGCGGGACACTTTGCCCTTGAAACCCCTGCTGCGGAGTTTGCCGACCATATCGTGGACTTTCTCGCACGGAAGCAGGCGGTCAACGGAACTGTCTGCGCCGGCAAACAGCCATGAAGCCGGTGGATGAATTCATCAGCGCTGACGACCTTCGATACAGTGAGCAAGCCCGCGGCCTGGTGCGCATCGGCAGGGAGGCCATGGCGCGAGCCGGTGACGGATCCCTCGATCGCTATGTCCCGCGCGACTGCACCCTGCATGGCACAGTGGTGGGTTCGGCCATGCCAAACGGAAAACCGATGCGGCGCGAGCTGATGAACCTGCTCCGATACGACAGCCGCGGCCGTCTGGCGGAGGAGTGGGTCCAGTACGGCGACCTTACATTCCTCACGCCGTCGAACGTGGAACCGAATGTCCCGCCCCTAGCGAAAACATGCTGCGCATGCCATCGTTGAGACATCTCCTCTCGCGATGCTCGACAGTGCCAGGGCGCGGGCCGCGCTGCCCCGCGCGCCATTGATCCGGCACGCAGACGCGCCAGGGCTGCGGCGCGGCTCAGCTCCTTCACTTGGTGTCGATCCGGCCTTCCGAGGCGACATCCGAGCTCACTGTCCGCCACTCGGCATCACCCAACCCCAGTACGTGCCGAAGGTAGGCGGTCGTGACCCGTTGCACGGCGGCGATGCGCAGCGGACTCTCATCGGTCGTCTCTTTCGCCTCGTAGTTCGCGACCCCGCCGAGCGAGTGTTCGCCGCCGAACACCGTGAACAACGCCTTGCGCCCAGGGCTGAGGTCGTAGGCCTCGCGCCACCAATCAGGTCCGCGCGTCGTCATCGCGCCATGGTCCGCGTCACCCGCGACGATGAGGGCAGGCGTGTCCATCCGGGCAAAGCTGGGGTTCATGAACGGGAACCGCGTCGCGGCGAACTCACTGAGGTTCCTGCCGCCGGTACCCGGCACGGCGAGCAGGACCCCCGCCTTCACGCGATCGTCGGCGATGCCGACCGTCGTCCCGTCGCGCGGATCGGGATGCGTGGCACCAAGCAGCATACTGGCCGTCTGTGCGCCCCAGGAGTGCCCGGCGACCGCGATCCGATCCCGGTCCAGCCTGCCGTGAATCGCAGGGATCTGATCCGCGATCGCGTCAAGCTCATCAAGGATCCGCACCAGATCCTGCTCGCGGTGGTGCCATAGGTCGGGCCGCCGCGGGTCATCCTGTGGCAGGGCGAGCATGCGGGAATCAAGATGGGTCGGGCTGATGACGGCAAAGCCTTGGGCGGCCCAGTAATGGACGATGGGCCCGTAGGCGTGATGCGACTGACCGTTGCCGTGGGAGAAAATGAGAACCGGCAGCCGGTCGCCGTCGACCGGTGCCGACACACGCAATTGGATATCCTCGCCACGTTGCGGCGCCGTCAGCCTGACCGGGGCGATCGACACGACCTGCGCGAGATCCATCGCCGTTGATCTGGCAACCGGTGCCTGGTCGGCCATCGTACCCTCCTCGTTGGCCCACACACGGGGCGACCGGACGGCCGGCCATTACCGGAGCATTGCTCCGATTGTGGCACTATATGGAGCACTGCTCCGCTTAATCAAGCGCTGTGAAGGCTGCTCGGCGCCGCCTGAACCGCGCCGGGTTTGGCGGAGGCTCCAACCGTTGAGAGGATGGAGCGATGACGGCGAAGAAGACGGCGGCGAGCTACTCGCCTGAGGTTCGGGAGCGGTCGGTGCGGCTGGTGCTGGACGGCGCCGGGGAGCATGGCTCGCAATGGGCGGCGATTGGCTCGATCGCGGCGAAGATCGGCTGCACGGCGGAGACGCTGCGTCGCTGGGTCCGGCAGGCCGAGCGTGACCGCGGCAAGCGTGCCGGGCCCACGAGCGAGGATCGGGATCGCATCAAGGCGCTGGAGCGGGAGAACCGCGAGCTGCGCCAGGCGAACGAGATCCTGCGCAAGGCATCAGCGTATTTTGCCCTGGCGGAGCTCGACCGCCGGTCGAAGCCATGATCGCCTTCATCGACGATCATCGGGGCGTGTACGGGGTCGAGTCGATCTGCCGGGTTCTGCCGATCGCCCCGTCCACCTACCACGCCCATGCCGCGCGCCGCGCCGATCCCACTCTGGGCTCGGCCAGGTCGCAGCGGGACAGCATGCTGCGGGCGGAGGTGCGGCGGGTCCACGCCGAGAACTTCGGCGTCTACGGCGTGCGGAAGGTCTGGCGCCAGCTCGGCCGCGAGGGGACGTCGGTCGCCCGCTGCACGGTGGCGCGGCTGATGCGCCAGATGGGCCTGCGCGGCGTGGTGCGTGGCAAGGAGACCAGGACGACGGTGCCCGACAAGGGCGCGCCATGCCCGGCCGACCGGGTAAACCGGCAGTTCCTGGCGCCGCGGCCGAACCTGCTCTGGGTGTCGGACTTCACCTACGTCGCGACCTGGCAGGGCTTCGTCTACGTCGCCTTCGTCATCGACACCTTCGCGCGGCGGATCGTCGGCTGGCGGGTGTCGCGCACCTCCCATGCTGGCTTCGTCCTGGATGCCCTGGAGCAGGCGCTGCATGACCGGCGGCCTGTCCAGGGCATGGGGCTGATCCATCACAGCGATCGCGGGGTCCAATACGTGTCTATCCGCTACACCGAGCGCCTGGCGGAAGCGGGCATCGAGCCGTCGGTCGGCAGCGTCGGCGACAGCTACGACAACGCGCTGGCCGAGAGCGTCATCGGCCTGTTCAAGACCGAGGTCATTCGGCGCCGCGGCCCGTGGCGCAGCCTGGAGGGCGTCGAGTTCGCCACCCTCGAATGGGTGGACTGGTTCAACAACCGCCGCCTCCTCGAGCCGATCGGAAACATCCCGCCCGCCGAGGCGGAGGCGCGCTACTATGCCGCCCAGGAGGCCATAGCCCTGGCGGCCTGACTCACGCCAAACAGCCTCCGCCAAACCCGGCGCGGTTCACGGCCCACACATGGCGCCGGCAGCCGCAGTTCGAGGGAGGCGTCAATCCGCCCGCATGACGGTAAGGCCGTCGACGATGAGCCCAAGCATCACCCGGACGTGAGCAGGACCGCCCGGCCCCGAGGCCGTGGCAAGGTTGCCGATGCCGCGAAGGAGATCGAAGGCCGTGACGTCGGCTCGCACCACCCCGGCCGAGCGCGCGGTCTCCAGCAGGTTCTCCAGCGCCGGCTCGAAGCGCATCCGGAAATGGATCGGCAGCTCGTCGTAGTCGGGATCGCCCGAGTGGAGCGCGGCGCTGAAACCATGCTTGGTCTCGATGAACTCCGCATAGCGCTGGAGCCAGGCGGCGAGTGCGGCAAGCGGTGCCTTGGTGCTGGCAAACGTGGCTGCATCGTCGGCACATGCGTCGATCTCGCGGCGGAAGACCGCGACGATCAGGTCCGACCGCTTGGGGAAGTGGCGATAGAGCGTGCCCATGCCGACGCCGGCGCTCGCCGCAATGACGCGCACCGGAACATCCACGCCGTTCTTGGCGAATTCAGTCTTCGCGGCCTTCACGATCGCCATCTCGTTGCGGCGCGCGTCCGAGCGCATCGGCGAGGTGACCTTGCCTGCGGGCGGGTGGGCCTTGTCTTTCGCGCGCGACGCCATGCAGCATCTGCTCTCCGAACTCCGCCTGAAACGCAAGCGGTCCATGTTCGGTCAGAAAAGGAACAGCACCCCCGGCCCTCCTGTCTTCAGCCGTTTGCATGCTGAAGCGCAGATGATTCAAGATGAGCTCGTGGGGGCGTGGGTGAGCCAGCGCGATCTGCTTGCCCTAGCTTACGCTGTCGCTTCGCGGTAGCGCCTCACCATCCGGCGGCCCCTTCCCTGCCGCCAGACGATGAATCACACCCCGTCGCGTCACGCCAAATGATGGTCGATCGGCCCCGGCCGCGCCGGGAGGCTGCCGCCTCCCGGACGGGCTGGGTTCAGCCGCCGGCGGCCTGCCGCACGCGCCGGGTGGCGGCGTTCAGGGCGGCGACGAAGCGGTTCTGCCCGCGCATCAGCTCCACCTGCCCCGGCCGGCGGAGGTGCTCCGGCAGGGAGGGCAGCTCCGCCGCCACGGCCAGGGTGGGCAGGGGCGGCACGGTATAGGCGGGGTCGTGGGTGAAGCGCGGCTCGCGCGTGTAGTTGATCGGCACCAGCAGCCGGGAGAGCTCCTGCAGCGCCGCATTGCGGGCGGCCGTGGGCGCGCCCTCCAGCGCGGAGAGGGCCTGGCGCAGCGCCGCGACCGCCTCGCGGGCCGGGGCGAGGTCCGCCATGCCGGAGGAGGCGGCCTCGTACTCGCCGATGGTGCCGTCGAATTCGTCGCAGGTGGCGGTCCAGTCGAAGGGCAGCACCTCCGCATTGGCCACGCGCAGCACGGAGAGCAGGTAGATCCGCATGTCCGTCAGCAGGATGTCGCGGTCCGCGATCTCCAGCGTGTCGTTCTCCGTATGCCACGCGATGTTCGCGCCACAGCCGGAGACGTCGTAGTAGTTCTTCTCCTTGCGCAGCGCCTCCGGCATCGTGCTGGACAGCATCAGGAAGCTCGGCAGCCCGATGTTGTTGAAGGAGTAGTCGCCCGCCTGCGGCGGCCGCATGGTCCTGATCTCCGCCCCGGGCACCACGTCGCGGATGGCGCCCGCGGCCAGGGCGGCGCATTCCGTGAAGGCCCGCGTCTCGTGGTAGGAGGTCGCCCAGCGGCAGCCCGGACTGTCGCAGTTGATCTGCGCCAGGCAGTCGCGGTCCAGCTCCTGCGCGAAGGCATCGGTGAACCAGGTGGAACCGGCATAGCGCCCGGTGGAATGGCCGGGCCACCACGCGATCTTCACGCTGCGCTTCAGCCGGGCGCGATGGGCCCAGAGCACCCGCGCCACCTCCAGCATGCAGGCATCGCCGGTGGCGTTGTCCCCCACGCCGACGTCCCAGCTGTCGTAGTGCCCGTGCAGGAGGACGAACTTCTCCGGCTCCTCGGTGCCGGGGATGGTGGCGACGGGGACGGCCTGCTCGAACCAGCCTTCCTGCATCACCGTGCGGATGGTGGCCTCGCCGCCCCGCTCGGCCAGGGCCATCAGCGCCTGCCCGTCCGGGTTGTTCACCGCCACCACGGGGATCTTCGGCTTGCGCGGCAGGTCGTGCAGGTCGGGGCTGCCCCAGATGGTGGTGCAGGTGCCCCAGTGGATGTCGATGCCGGGATTGACCGCGATCAGCCCGACGCCGCCCCACTCCTCGATCAGGCTGGTCAGCGCGGGGTTGCCGAAGCCCTGCATGACCACGATCTTCCCCCCCACCTTCTCCCGCACCTCCTCGACGGAGGTGATGGAGCCGCCGAACAGCGTGGCGATGTCGCGGTTGTAGGAGCGCAGCGCCTTCGGGTTGGCGACCAGCTTGACCAGCGGCGCGGTGCGCCCCTCCGGCACCGGCAGCGAGGAGGAGGGCGGCTTGGCGCGGTAGGTCACGCCCGCGGCCGTGACGGAGGCATCGTGGGGAATCGAGAGGCAGATCTCCGGCCGGTGCACCTCCACCGGCACGCCGTGCCGGCGCAGCCGCTCGGCGATCATCCCGCCCGCCGCGTTGACGTCCTCCGGCTTCCAGCGCGGCGTCTGCGCGAAGGTCGTCACCAGCTCCCAGGGCGCATCGAGGGAGATGGCATCGAGGAAGGAACGCTCGGCATCGCTGATCGGCATCGGACGGGCTCCCGTTGGCGGCGCGGATGCCAGCACCGACGGCCCGGCCGTGCAAGCGGCTGCATACCAAAAGAATGCAATGGATGCGGATTCCGCCTTGCCTGAGGCACAGGATGTGCTTGCATGCGCGCCAATCGCCGGAGACGTTTCCCATGCGCCGCCGTCAGTTGCTCCTCGCCGCCACATCCCTCACGGCCCTGCCGCACCTGCCCGCGGCGGCACAGGGAGCGCCCGGCGACCCGATCCGCCCGATCGTGCTGATCACCCGCCCCCAGGCCGCGGCGCCGGCCGCCTGGCAGGCGGCGGAGCTGATCGCGCAGGAATGGCGCAAGCTCGGGCTGGTGGTGGACCTCCGCCCGCTGCCGAACCAGCAGCAGAGCCAAGTGGTCTGGTACGAGCGGCAGCGCTGGGACACCACGATGTGGCAGATGGTCGGCCGGCCGGAGCGCGGCGACCCGGACGAGATGGTCTACAACCTGCTGCACTCGGCCAACATCGCCACGGGCTACAACTTCGTCGGCTACAACAACCCCGATTACGACCGGCTGGCCGAGGCGCAGCGCGTCGAGCTGGACCAGAAGCGCCGCCGGGACCTGGTGATGCAGGTGCAGGAGCTGGTGAACAAGGACCAGCCCTACGGCTTCCTGGTGCATCCGGTGAACCTGCACGCCTTCAACAAGCAGGTCTTCGCCGAGGACAGCGTGGTGATGCAGGCGGGGCTGGGGCTGCGCAACTTCTGGAACTGGATCAGCCTGCGCCCCACCGGGCGGCAGCGCGACATCGTGGTGAACAGTACCGAGCCGGTGAAGGCGACCAACCCCTTCTATGTCAGCGGCGCGCCGGATTCCTGGGTGACCGACCTGGTCTGGGACCGGCTGATGCGCGTCGGCCCGGACGGGCTGCCGCAGCCCTGGGCCGCGGAGAGGGTGACGCAGGTCGATCCCACCACCGTCGACTGCACGCTGCGCGAGGGCATGGCCTTCCACGACGGCAGCCCAGTGACGGCGGAGGACGTGGTCTTCTCCTTCGAGGTGCCGGGGATGGGCGACGAATCGCCCATGTACAAGCCCTTCGTGGCCAACATCGCCTCGGTGACGGCGACCGGCCCGCGCACGGTGCGCTTCGCGCTGAAACGCCCCGACGCGGCCTTCCAGATCGCCGTGCTGGCGAAGCTGAACATCGTGCCCAGGAAGCTGTGGGAGCCGGTGGTCAAGGACTACCTGAACCGGCCGCAGAACCTCGAATCCTACGTCGAGGAGAAGCCGGTCGGCTCCGGCCCCTACCGTTTCGTCCGCTCGCGCGTGAACGAGGAGGTGGTGCTGGAGGCGAACCCGAACCACTGGGCGAAGCCCAAGGCCGACCGCTGGATCATGCGCATCATCACCAACACGGAGGCGACGCTGGGCGCCTTCCGCCGCGGCGAGGTCAACGTCATCGCCGACTACTACGGCGACCCGGAGCTGCTGAAGGGCATCGCGGCGCAGATGCCGGCGATGGTGGCGATCCGCGAGGGGGTGGACATTGGCTTCCAGTTCGTCGCCTTCAACCTGCGCCGCCCGCCCTTCTCCGACCCCGCCTTCCGCCGCGCGCTCTCGGCCGCGATCAACCGCGAGATGATGGCGGGCGCAGCCTGGAACGGGCAGGCGGTCCCGGCGAACTCGCTGGTCTCGCCGGCGCTGGAGTTCTGGCACGACAAGGGCATCGAGACGCGCGTCCCCGGCGGCAATTTCGACGGGGCGAAGAAGCTGCTGCAGGAGGCGGGGTACCGGCTGGTCGGGAACCGGCTGCACTACCCCCCCGGCGTGAAGGAAAGCACGGCGCCGTTCCAATGAGGGCGGGGCCGATGAGGGCGCACCGGTGAGGGGCCTGCCGGCGGGGGCGGGCCGCCCGTGAGGCTGCTCCTCGGCCGCCTGGGTCATGCGCTCTTCGTGCTGTGGGCGGTGGCGACGCTGACCTTCCTGGTCTTCCGGCTGATGCCGGGCGACCCGACGCTCAACTTCCTCTCGGAATCCTTCAGCGAGGAGATGCGCGCCGCGCTGCTCGCCTCCTTCGGCCTCGACCGGCCGCTGCACGAGCAGTACGGGCTCTACCTGCTCAGCCTCGTGCAGGGCGACTTCGGCATCTCCTTCCTACAGAAGCGCCCGGTGGCCGACATCCTGATGGAGGCGCTGCCGAACACCGTGGCGCTGACCGTCACGGCGCTGCTGGTCGCCTATGCCTTCGGGATCGTGGCGGGCGCCTTCCTCGCCTTCGCGCGGGGAACGCTGATCGAGGGCGTCGCCATCCCCGCCGCGCTGGCCACGCGCGCCGCGCCGGAATTCTGGCTGGGCATGATCCTGCTCTCCTGGCTCTCCTTCGCCTGGGGCATCTTCCCCTCCGGCGGCGCCGGCGTGGCGGGGGCGGAGCACGCCTCGGAATGGGCGCGGATGACCTCGCTCGACTTCCTGCGCCACCTCGCCCTGCCGGCCATCACGCTCGCCCTGTACCTGCAAGGGCTGCCGCTGCTGCTGATGCGCGCGACCATGCTGGAGGTGCTGAACGACGAGTTCATCGTCATGGCCCGGATGAAGGGCCTCTCGCGCTGGGCCATCGTCATGCGCCACGCCGCGCGCAACGCGCTGCTGCCCGTCGCGACCGCCTTCGCGCTCGGCCTGGGCCAGTCCTTCGGCGGCAACGTGGTGATCGAGCAGGTCTTCTCCTGGCCCGGGCTGGGCCGCGTCCTGGTGGGCGCGGTGCAGGGGGCCGACTATCCTCTGGCGCAGGGGGCCTTCATCCTGATCGCCTTCGTCCTCGTCCTCATGAACACGGTGGCCGACCTGCTCTATGCCTGGCTCGACCCGAGGGTTTCGGTCGGTGCCAAGCGATAGGGCCCTGCCCGCCACGCGCGGGATCGGCTGGGGGCCCGGCCTGGGCCGGGCGCTCGGCGCGACGCTGGGCTTCCTGCGGGCCCAGCCCTTCGCCCTGGTCGGGCTGGCGATCTACGCCACCTTCATCCTGGTCGCGGTCTTCGCCGACCTCATCGCCACCCACGACCCGCGGCAGATCATGTTCAGCGGCGCCTACCGCGTCGCGCGCTACCTGCCGCCCTCGGCCACGCACTGGCTGGGCACCACGGCGGGCGGGCGCGACATCTTCTCCCAGCTCGTGCACGGCACCCGCTCGGCGCTCACCGTCGGCATCACCGCGGCCATCTGCGTCGTGGCGCTGGGCTCGCTGCTCGGCCTGCTCTCCGGCTACCTCGGCGGCTGGGTGGACCGGCTGGTGATGCGGCTGGCCGACGTGGTGCTGGGCCTGCCCTTCCTGCCCTTCGTGCTGGTGATCTCCGCCCTCACCCATGCCGGGACGGATACGCTGGTGGCCTCGGTCGCGCTGCTGCTCTGGCCCAACACGGCGCGCGTCATCCGCTCCCAGGTGCTGTCCCTGCGCGAGCGCGGCTGGGTGGAAGCGGCGCGCGTCACCGGCTGCTCCCGCGCGCGCATCATCTTCGTGCACATCGCGCCGCAGGTCGCGCCGCTGGCCGCGCTCTACGGCTCCATCGCGGTGGGCTGGGCGATCCTGACCGAGGCCTCCGCCTCCTTCCTCGGCTTCGGCGACCCGGCGGCGATCTCCTGGGGGCTGATGCTGCAGGACGCCTTCGCCAACCAGGCGCTGTCGCGCGGCGCCTGGAACTGGTTCGTCCCGCCCGGGCTCTGCGTCGTGCTGCTGGTTCTGGCGGGCTTCCTGATCTCGCGCGGCTCCGAGAAGCTGCTCTTCCCGAAGCTGGGGGATTGATGGCGCCGCTGCTCTCCGTCCGCGGCCTTGCCGTCCACTACGCCACGCCGGCCGGTCCGGTGCGGGCGGTGGACGGGGCCAGCTTCGACGTGCCCGCCGGCGCCATCGTCGGGCTGGTGGGGGAAAGCGGCTGCGGCAAGTCCACCCTGGGCCGCGCGCTGATGGGCGTGCTGCCGCGCGCGGCGCGGATCGCCGCCGGGCAGGCCGTGTTCGAGGGGCGCGACCTCGTCGCCCTCTCGCCCGGCGAGCGGCGCGCGCTGCTCTGGCGCCGCCTCGCCTTCGTGCCGCAGACGGCGATGAACGCGCTCGACCCGGTGCAGCGCGTCGGCGCCCAGGTCATGGAGGTGCTGACCGAGCGCGGCGGGATGTCGCGCGCGGCGGCGCAGGCGCGGGCGGCGGAGCTCTTCGCCCTGGTCGGGCTGGATGCGCGGCGCCTGCGGGACTGGCCGCACCAGTTCTCCGGCGGCATGCGGCAACGCGCCTCGATCGCCGTGGCCCTGGCGCTGAATCCGGCCCTGCTGATCGCGGACGAGCCGGTGACGGCGCTGGACGTGATCGTGCAGCGGCAGGTGCTGGACGTGCTGAAGGACCTCCAGGCCCGGCTCGGCCTGGGGATGATCCTGGTCACGCACGACGTGGCGGTGGTCGCCTATGCCTGCGACCGGGTGGTGGTGATGTATGCCGGGCGCGTGGTGGAGAGCGGGCCGGTGCGCGCCGTGCTGGAGGCGCCGCTGCACCCCTACACCATGGGGCTGATGAACGCCTTCCCCGACCTGGAGCGCGCGGGCGGCGAGCTGGTGCCGATCGAGGGCGCGCCACCCTCCCTGCTCGACCCGCCCGGCGGCTGCCGCTTCGCGCCACGTTGCCCCTTCGCCGTCGCGCGCTGCGCCGAGGACCCGCCGCTGGTCGAGGAGGCGCCGGACCACCATGCCGCCTGCTGGCGCGCCACCGAGGCGGCCGCGTTGCGCCCGCTCGCCGCGGAGGCCGCGACATGGGCCCGCTGATCGCCGCCAATGACCTGGTGAAGGCCTTCCCGGCGCCGCGGCGCATGGCGGACGTGCTGGCCGGGCGGCGGCCTGTGGTGCGGGCGGTGAACGGCGTGTCGCTGGCGGTCGGCGCCGGCCGGGCGCTGGGCATCGTGGGGGAGAGCGGCTGCGGCAAGACCACCACGGCGCGGCTGCTGCTGCGGCTGGAGGAGCCGACCTCGGGCGCGGTGCTGTTCGAGGGGCGGGACGTCACGCCCCTGCAGGGCAAGGCGCTGCTGCCCTTCCGGGCCAAGGTGCAGCTGGTCTTCCAGAACCCCTTCGACGCGCTGAACCCGCGCTTCACCATCCGCCGCTCCCTGACCGAGCCGCTGAACAATTTCGGCCTGCCCGCCGCGCAGCACCCGGCCCGCATCCAGGAGGCGATGGCGCGGGTGCGGCTGAACCCGCCCGCCGCCTATCTCGACCGCTATCCGCACGAGCTGTCGGGCGGGCAGCTCCAGCGCGTGGTGCTGGCGCGCGCCCTGGTGACGCATCCGAAGGCGATCGTGGCGGACGAGCCGGTTTCCATGCTCGACGTCTCCGTCCGCGCAGGCGTGCTGAACGTGCTGCGCGCGGCGCGGGACGAGCTGGGGCTGGCCGCGCTCTACATCAGCCACGACCTCGCCCTGATCCGCTACGTCTGCGAGGAAGTGGCGGTGATGTATCTCGGGCGCGTGGTCGAGTCCGGCCCCACCGCCGAGGTCATCGCCGCCCCCGCCCACCCCTATACCCGCGCCCTGGTCGCCGCCGTGCCCGTGCCGCGCGTGGAGCAGGACCGCGGCGCCCTGCCGCTTCGCGGGGGGCTGCCGGACCAGGTGAACCAGCCCTCCGGCTGCACCTTCCGCGACCGCTGCCCGCTGGCCTTCGCCCGCTGCGCGGAGGAGGAGCCGGTGCTGCGCGGGGTCGCGGCGGGACGCCACGCCGCCTGCCACCTCGCCTGACCGCCCGAAGCACAAGGAGCTACGCCGATGCGCCGCCGAGCCCTGCTTCTCAGCACCGCCACCATCGGTTCGGCCGGCCTGGGCATAGCCGGGCTGGACATGACTGGTCTGGGCATGGCCGCCCCCGCCCTGGCACAGGGCGCTGCGGGCGACCCGATCCGGCCCATCATCCTGCTCACCCGCCCCCAGGCTGCCGCTCCCGCCGCTTGGCAGGCCGCCGAGCTGCTGGCGCAGGAATGGCGCAAGCTCGGCCTGACCATCGAGCTGCGGCCGATGCCGATCCAGCAGCTGACCCAGACCGTCTGGTACGAGCGGCAGCGCTGGGACGCCACCATGTGGGCGATGACCGGCCGCCCCGAACGCAGCGACCCGGATGAGCTGGTCTACAACCTCTTCCACTCCGCCAACATCGCCAGCGGCTACAACTTCGTCGGCTACAGCAGCCCCGATTATGACCGGCTGGCCGAGGCGCAGCGCACGGAGCTGGACCTGCCGAAGCGACAGGCGCTGATGCGGGAGCTGCAGGAGCGGATCAACCAGGACCAGCCCTATGCCTTCCTCGTGCACCCGGTGAACCTGCAGGCCTTCAACAAGCGGATCTTCGCCGAGGGCAGCGTGGTGATGCAGGCGGGGCTGGGGCTGCGCAACTTCTGGAACTGGATCGGCCTCGCCCCCTCCGGCAACCTTCGCGACATCGTGCTGAACAGCACCGAGCCGGTGCGCGTCATCCATCCCTTCAACATCGGCGGCATCCCCGATTCCTGGGCGAACGAGCTGGTCTGGGACCGGGTGATGCGCGTCGGCCCGGACGGGCTGCCGAAGCCCTGGGCGGCGGAGACGGTGACGCTGGTCGATCCCACCACCATCGACTGCGTGATCCGCGAGGGCATGACCTTCCACGACGGCTCCCCGGTGACCGTGGAGGACATCGTCTTCTCCTTCCGGCTGCCCGGCACCGGCGACGAGGCGCCGATGTACAAGCCCTTCGTGGCCAACATCGCCTCGGTCGAGGCGACGGGTCCGCGCACGGTGCGCTTCACCCTGCGGAAGCCCGATGCCGCCTTCCAGATCGCCACGCTGTCGAAGCTGAACATCGTGCCGAAGGCGTTGTGGGAGCCGGTGCTGCGGGACTACATGGGCCGCCCGGAGAACCTGGAATCCTATCTCGACGAGAAGGCGGTCGGCTCCGGCCCCTACCGCTTCGTCCGCCACCGCACCAACGAGGAGGTGGTGCTGGAGGCCAACCCGAACCACTGGTCCCGGCCGAAGGCGGATCGCCTCATCATCCGCATCATCACGAACATCGAATCCACCCTCGGGGCACTCCGCCGCGGGGAGGTCAACGTGCTCGCCGACTATCCCGGCGACCCGGAGCCGCTGCGGGACCTGGTGGCGTCGCAATCCGCCACCCTCGCGCTGCGCGAGGGCGTGGACATCGGCTTCCAGTACGCCGCCTTCAACCTGCGCCGCCCGCCCTTCTCCGACCCTGCCTTCCGCCGCGCGCTCTCGACGGTGGCGAACCGGGAGATGATGGCCGGCGCCGCCTGGGGCGGGCAGGCGGTGCCGTCGAACTCGCTGGTCTCGCCGGCGCTGGAGTTCTGGCACGACCCGGGCATCGAGGCCCGCGCCCCGGGGGGCGGCCTCGAGGCCGCGCGGCGCCTCCTGCAGGAGGCCGGCTACCGCGTCGTCGGCGGCAGGCTCTGCTACCCCGCCGGCACGCGGGAAACCGCGCGGCCCTTCCAGTGAGCCCCGCCCCCTTGCCCGACCGGAGAGCCGCATGAACGACGCCCCGCCCGCCCAGCTCTCCCCGTCCCGGCTCCCCCCGCCCCGGCTCTGCGATCCCGTCACGCTGGAGATCGTGCGCGGCGCCATGCGCGCCGCCCAGGTGGAGATGGAGGCGCTGATCGAGCGCACCGCCATGTCCGCCTTCATCCGCGAGAAGAAGGACTTCTTCAACGCGCTGTTCGACGCGGACGGGGTGATGGCGGTCGGCTCCAACGTGCCGATCTTCGGCGACATCACCGGGCCGGTCTTCCGCCACTTCCCCAAGGAGGCGATGCGGGAGGGCGACCTCTACTGGTACAGCGACTGCTACGGCTCGCGCGGCGCGGTCAGCCATTCCAACGACCAGGTCTTCCTCGCACCCGTCTTCCACGAGGGGCGGCGCATCGCCTTCGTCATGGGCTGGGCCCATTTCGCCGACATCGGCGGCCTGCGCCCCGGCTCCATCTCGCCCGACGCCACCGAGATCTTCCACGAGGGCATCATCGTCCCGCCGACGAAGCTGATCGATGCGGGCACGCTGAACGAGGCGGCGCTGAACATCTTCTACCGCAACTGCCGCTATCCCGCCGTGGCGCGCGGCGACGCGCGGGCGCTGATGGCCAGCGTGGATCTGGGCGCGACGCGCATGCGCGAGATCGCCGCCCGCTTCGGCCCCGACATCCTGGCGGATGCGCTGGCGCAGTTGCTGGCCCGCACGCGCGCCATCGTGCGCGCCCGGCTGCGCGACACCTTCCCCGTCGGCACGCACCGCTTCACCGACCGCATCGATGGCGACGGCCATGGCAACGGCCCGCTGCGGCTGCGCCTGGCCCTGACGCGGGAGCCGGCGCCGGACGGCGACGACCGCTTCATCCTCGACGCCACGGAGACGGACGACCAGTCGCCCGGCCCGGTGAACTTCCTGATGAACCCGGACGTGCCGGGCATGGCGTTGGGCATGTACTTCCTCGGCGGCGACCCGAACCAGGTGGTCAATGCCGGCGGCCCGCAATCCCTGGACGAGGTGATCCTGCGCGAGGGCTCGCTGCTGCAGCCGCGCTGGCCGGCGGCGCTGGGCATGCGCGGCCTGACCATGATGCGGACGCTCGCGGCGCTGAACGGGCTGGTCGCGGTGGCCGGCGGCGAGGCGCCGGCGGCGCATGCGGCCTATGTCATCATGCTGCTGCGCGGCATGCACCAGGGAAAGCCCTTCCTGATGAGCGACGGGCTGGGCGTGGGCTATGGCGCGCGCGGCTTCGCCGACGGGATCGACGGCGTCTACTTCGTCGCGCAGGAGAACTACCCGGTCGAGTTCCTGGAGCTGGAATACCCCGTGCGCCTGCGCCACTACGCGCTGCACCGCGACAGCGGCGGGCCGGGGCGCTGGCGCGGCGGCTGCGGCATCCTGCGCGAGTACGAGGTGCTTGCCGACGAGGCCGTGCTGGCGGTGCGCGTGGACGGGGTGGAGAACCCGCCCTGGGGCGCGGCCGGCGGCCAGTCCGGGCGACCCGGGCGCGTGGTGGTGAATCCGGGGACGGGGCGGGAGCGGGTGCTGCGCCCGCTCTCCGACGGCAACCGGCTGGTGCGCGGCGACATCCTGCGCATCGAGACGGGGGGCGGCGGCGGGCGCGGCCACCCCTTCGACCGGCCGGCGGACGCCGTCCTGGCCGATGTGCTGGGCGGGCTGGTGAGCCCGGAGGGCGCGGCGCGCGACTACGGCGTGGTGGTCGCGAGCGGCGCGGTGGACGCGGCCGCCACCGCGGCGCGGCGCGCCGACCGGCCCGAGGCGCGGGCCTTCCACCGCGGGAGCTATGCTGATGCCCTCGACTGACGCGGACCTTTCCGTGGCCCCCCTTTCGGTCGCGGTCGACATCGGCGGCACCTTCACCGACATCACTTTGCAGGACGACGCCACCGGCCGCGCCTGGACGGCCAAGACCCCCTCCACGCCGCAGGACCCCTCGGAAGCCTTCCTGACCGGCGTACGCCTGGCCCTGGAGGCGGCGGGCGAGGCGGAGGCGCGGGTGGGGCGGGTGCTGCACGGCACCACCGTGGCGACCAACCTGATCCTGGAGGGCAAGGGCGCCACGACGGCCCTCGTCACCACCGCGGGCTTCCGCCACGTGCTGGAGATCGGGCGGCAGGACATCCCGCGCCGTGCCAACCTGCATGCCTGGGTGAAGCCCGCGCGCCCCGTCCCGCCCTCCCGCGTCTTCGAGGTGGTGGAGCGCGTCGCGGCCGACGGCACGGTGCTGACCCCGCTGGATGAGGCCAGCGTCGCCGACGCGGCCGCAGCCTGCCGTGCCGCGGGGGTCTCCGCCGTCGCCGTCTGCCTGCTGCACGCCTTCGCCGCCCCGGCGCACGAGGCCCGCGTGGCGGCGATGCTGCGCGAGGCCCTGCCCGGGATCGCGGTCACCGCCTCCTCCGACGTGCTGCCGGTGGTGCGGGAATACGAGCGCTCGCTCGCCACGATCCTGAATGCCCAGGTGATGCCGGCGGTCTCCACCTATGTCCGCCGGCTGGAGGAGCGGCTGGCGGAGGCGCGCATCGCGGCGCCGCTGCTGCTGATGAAGTCGAATGGCGGCGTGGCCGGCGCCACCTCCATCCGCCGCGCCCCGGCCGTCACCGCGCTGTCCGGCCCGGCGGCCGGGGTGGTGGGCGCGCGGGCGGTGGCGCAGGCGGCCGGGGTGCCCGACATCCTCACCGTCGATATCGGCGGCACCAGCGCCGACATCTGCCTGCTGCGCGGCGGGGCCATCGGCCTCACCCAGCATGGCAAGGTGGGGGAATGGCCCCTGCCCCTGCCCATGGTGGACATGGTGACGATCGGCGCCGGCGGCGGCTCGCTGGCGCGCGTCACCCGCGACGGCGCGCTCGCCGTGGGGCCGGAAAGCGCCGGCGCCCGGCCTGGCCCCGCCTGCTACGGGCTGGGCGGGACGCAGGCGACGGTGACGGACGCGCATGTCGTGCTCGGCCACCTGCCGCCGCGGCTGCTGGGCGGGCGCATGGTGCTGGACGTGGGGGCGGCCGAGGCGGCGGTGCGCCGCGAGGTGGCGGAGCCGCTGGGGCTGGACCTGCACGCCGCCGCGCGCGGCATCCTGGCCATCGCGGATTCCAACATGGTCGGCGCGCTGCGCGTCGTGTCCGTGGAGCGTGGCCACGATCCGCGCGACTTCGCCCTGGCCCCCTTCGGCGGGGCCGGGCCGCTGCATGGCTGCGCGCTGGCGCGGATGCTGGGGATCGGCACGGTGCTGGTGCCGCCCTCGCCGGGCGTGCTCTGCGCCCAGGGGCTGCTGGCCGCGGACCTGCGCGCGGAGTTCAGCCGCTCCCTCCTGCCCGGGGAGGCGGCCGACCCCGCGATCGAAGCCGCCTTCGCCGCGCTGGAGGCCGAGGCGGAGGACTGGCTGGCGGAGGAGCAGGTCGCCCCCGCCTCCCGGCGGCGGGAGCGGGTGGTGCTGATGCGCTATGCCGGCCAGGGCAGCGAGCTGGCCGTGCCCTGGCGCGGCGGCGTGGCCCGGGCGGCCGCGGATTTCGCCGGCGCGCACCGGGCGCTGTACGGCTTCGACCTGCCGGAGGGAACGCCCGAGATCGTCACCCTGCGCGTGGAGGCGGCGGGGCTGCTGCCGCCCGCCGTGGCCGCGACCCTGCCGCCCGGCGACGGCGCCGTGCCGGTGGGCACGCAGCGCGTGCACTTCGCCGGGGGCAGCCGGGACGCGGCGCTCTACGACCGCGCCGCGCTGGGGGCCGGGGACCGGTTCGAGGGGCCGGCCATCGTCACGCAGCTCGACGCGACGACGCTGGTTCCGCCCGGCTGGTCCGGCGAGGTGCACGAATCCGGCGCGATCCTGCTGCGGGCCGCGATGCCCGCGGGATGACGGCAGTGTGCGGCAGGAAGCAGCCGCCCGGCATCGCGACGGGGTGAACGGAAGGCGGCGCTGTCAGGATGGGGAGAATGCCCAGGGGCGGCGTCCGGAAGTCTCGCTGAATCAGTCGCCTGCTAACGACTGGGACACTTCCGAGGCCCGCCATTTTACTGGCGATCCGAGGCATGGTGTCCCACCAAACGAGGCTGACGACAAGCCTTTTCCCGTCACCCTCGCCACCCTTGCCACCCACCCGCGCTGGGTTGCTTGGCAGACGGAGGGCCGCGGGCCGCAGGGCAAGCCGACGAAGGTCCCCTACGCCCCGGACGGCCGGAAGGCGAAGGCGGACGCGCCGGCCACCTGGGGCCGCCGGCCGGAAGCCGAGGCACGCGCGGCGCAGCTCCCCCGGCCCTTCGGCTCGGGCGGGATCGGGCTGGAGCTGGGCGAGCAGGACGGCTTGTGCATCGGTGGGATCGACCTCGACACCTGCCGGGCCGAGACGGGCGACCTGGCGCCCTGGGCGCTGCCCGTGCTGACGCGCTTCCCGACCTATGCCGAGGTGTCGCCCTCCGGCTCCGGGGTGAAGCTGTTCTTCCTCTACGACGCGGCGGACGCACCCGCCCTGCGGCAGGCCATGGGCACGGCGACGGGCCGGAAGTGGGCCAGGAAGGGCGGCGACCACCCGCCGGGCATCGAGTTCTACATCTCCGGCCGGTTCTTCGCCGTGACGGGCGAGCGGCACGCGGACGCGCCGGAGGAGCTGCGCCCGGCGGCGCTGGCGGACCTGCTGTGGCTGGTCCAGGAGGCCGGCCCCGGCATGGCCGCGGGCGCCTCCGGAGAGAGCCAGGAGCGGCCCCGCAGCCGATCCGGGGCGCAGGGTACCAAGGGGGGCGGCAAGGACGGCAGCCGCAGCGCCAAGGCGTTCCGCATGGCCGCCGAGGTGAAGCGGGCGGGAGGCGACTATGCCGCCTTCCTGGACCGGCTGGAGGAGGACCCGGACACCGCCGCGTGGAAGGCCGACAAGGGCCTGCCGGACGGCGCGCGGGAGGCACGCCGCACCTGGGATCGGGCGTCGCAGGCGGCCAACGACGACGTGCTGCTGACGGAACACGGCGTGGCCCTGGCCTTCACCCGCCAGTTCCGCGACCGGCTGCGCTACTGCCACAGCACGGGCGCCTGGTTCGAGTGGGCCGGCACCCACTGGCGCCAGGACCGCAAGCACGCGGCGTTCAGCTTCGCCCGCACGCTGGTGGCGCAGGCCAACCGGGAGGCCGAGTTCAAGACCCAGGCCATCACCGGCAAGGCCGCCTTCGCCGCCGGGGTGGAGAAGTTCGCCCAACGTGACCCCGCGCATGCCGCGGTGGCGGAGGACTGGGACGCCGACCCCATGCTGCTGGCGACGCCGGGCGGCACGGTGGACCTGCGCACAGGCCGGATGCGGCTGGCCCGGCCGGAAGACATGATGACCCGGGTGGCGGCCGTGGCGCCCTCGCGCGAGGTGCCGCCGGACCGCTGGCTGCGGTTCCTGGATGAGACGACCGGCAGGGATGATGCGCTGATCGGCTTCCTCCAGCGGTGGTGCGGCTACTGCCTCACCGGCCTGACCCGCGAGCAAGCCCTGCTGTTCGGGCACGGGGCCGGCGGCAACGGCAAGAGCGTCTTCCTGAACACCGTGGCGAAGATCATGGGCGACTATGCCGCGGTGGCGGCCATGGACACCTTCACGGCGAGCCATGGCGAGAAGCACCCCACCGACCTCGCCGCGCTGCGCGGAGCCCGCATGGTCGTGTCCTCCGAGACGGAGGAGGGGCGCACCTGGGCGGAGCAGCGGATCAAGCAGATGACCGGCGGCGATCCCGTCACGGCGCGGTTCATGCGGCAGGACTTCTTCACCTACACCCCGCAGTTCAAGCTCACGATCATCGGCAACCACAAGCCCGTGCTGAAGAACCTGGACGAGGCGATGCGGCGCCGGATGAACCTGGTGCCCTTCACCCGCAAGCCGGCGGTCAAGGATGCAGAGCTGGAGGAGAAGCTGAAGGCGGAGTGGCCGGGCATCCTGGCATGGATGCTGGACGGCTGCCTGCTGTGGCAGCGCGACGGGCTGATGCGTCCGCCAGTGGTGATCGAGGCGACGGCGGAATACTTCGCGGAGCAGGACTACTTCGCCCGCTGGTTGGCCGAGTGCTGCATCCTGGACGCCACCCTCAGCACCAAGCCCGCCGCCCTGCTGGGCAGCTTCCACCAGTGGTGCCAGGCGAACGGGGAGCCCGAGCCGGACAACCGCCGCCTGCGCGGCATGATCGAGCGAACCCAGGGGCTCCGGTACGCCACGAACAAGGGCATCCAGTGGGTTCGCGGCATCGGGCTCCAGCCGACCGCCCGCCCTGGGTGGGGTGGAGGGGTGGAGGGTGGTGGAGGGTTATCCGCATGATCCATGAGGCGTGCGTGCACGCACCTAGTGCGGTTAACCGGAAGACCCCCCACCACCCTCCACCCCCTCCACCCGCGAGGATGTCGCCATGACCTACGACAGCCCGTTCCTTTGCTCCGCCAACCCTGACATCCGGCAGCGAGAGGAAGCGCTGAAGGCTCTGTGGCCGGAGGTGGTGGCCGCCTGTCGCGGCGGCGTCCCTGGGCGATCCTGGATCGAGGTTCGGGATCGGCTGATCGAGCGGCTTCGCGACCATGGCTTCAAGACGAAGGCGGGTGGGATGCGCGGCGCCTATCAGGCCGTGGACCAGCTCATGAAACGGGCGATCAAGGAGCGGGGGCCGTGAGGCTGGAGCGCGGGGATCGCCTTGCCGTTCAGCTCCCATCCTCCACCCTTGAAGCCCTGGCCGAGCGGGTATCCCGCCTGTCCCCGAGCCACCGCGACCCGCACCGGTTCCACGAGGACAAGAGCGAGGTGGTGGCCGAGCTGCGGCGCCTGGCGCGCCTGCTGGGGAGGGTGGCATGACCGACGCCGAGACGGTTCCCGTGCGGTACGAGGTGAAGGGCCTGGAGGCGGTGCGGGGCGCCGGGCGCCTGGCGGGGCTGGCCGTGGTGGATGTGGAGATCGCGGGCGGGCTGCTGACCCTCCAGGGTGTGCAGGTGGTGCGGGAGACGGATGGGAGCCTGACGTGCAAGGCGCCCGTCTTCCGGCACCCCAGGGACGGCCGGTGGCTGCCTGCGGTGGTGCTGCCGCCCGAGCTGCGCGACGCCATCGGGCAGGAGGTGGTGGAGTTGGCCGAGAAAATCGCTCGGAGCTGATGGGAGGGATGAACCGCAGTGGGGTCACGCGGAGAATTTTTCCCCGCTGGTGATTGATTGTTTTTCATACGGACTGCGGACCCGGCGGCGAATCCCAGCAAATGCTGGGGATTTTTGCGGTCGTCGGGGGTTCGCAGGGTCCGCACCCTGCGAACCTAGTGCGGACTGCGGACCTAGTGCGAACCAGGGTGCGAACCTGGTGCGGACTGCGGACCCCAACCCTCCAACTGTGGACGCGAAAAATCGCCTTGGGGCGCGGTCTAGCCGGCGCCAGTGGGGAGCGATTGCCAGTCGTCTCGCCACATGAAGCGATCTGACCGTTTCCCGTACCGAATCACGCGAGGGGGAACGAATCGGTTGCGCGTCGTTCCAGACCGTGGAATCAGTGGTTGTGATCGCCACGAGAAAAGGCCGGGGCTGCAATCCCCGGCCTCGTGGCCACCGCAGCGTTGGAACCGCCTGCGGTACCGCGTCTCTTGCGTCCGCAGCTTAAGCGGAAATCCTGCGCGTCGGTCAAGGCGGTTCTGCACCCTCGTTCCAGGAAGGGACGACCGACCATGGCCACGTACATCATCAGTTATGACCTGATGAAAGAAGGCGATGCTTACCGCACAGCATTGAAGAAGCTGACTGACCGCATCGAGAGCACCTTCTCCGTGCGGTGGAAGCCGCTCTTTTCGTATTGGGTCGTTCAATCTGACAAGAGCGCCAAGGAGATTCGAGATAACCTTCAGCAGGTGATCGACTCCAACGACAGGCTTATCGTCGTGAAGAGTGCCCGTGACGCTGCTTGGTGCGGCTTCAGCGACGCTGGCAACAAGTGGCTGCGGGATAACATCTGACCAAGGCACAAGCTGATGGCGCAAGCTGTCAGCTTGTCTTCCTCAACCGCACTCCCGCCCCGCCGCCGTTCTCCGCGATGAACTCTACCCCAGCCGCCTCCAGCGCGGCGCGGATGGCGGAGAGGGTGGCAGGCACAGGCTGGCGACGCCCGGCTTCGAAGTCCTTCACGGTGCTGAGGGACACGCCGGCGGCTTCTGCCAAACGCCCCTGTGACCAATCCACGAGCCCACGAGCGGCACGAGTTTGAGCGGGCAACATTGGTCCAACTAAAATGGTTGACCAGAGCATTCTAGCACGCCAATTTGGTTGGCGTCAGCCTAAACGGCTGGCGGCCGAGCTGCGGGGGTAGGAGCCCGCGCCCGGCCTAACCGCAACCCGCTGAAGGAGTCAGCAGGTCATGGCTGAACACGCCCATAGCACGCCCGCGCCCAGAAGAGAGGCGCGGCACCGTGCCGCGCTATCGAGAAGAGCCCAGCGGGCGGCGCTGGAGAACATCGTCACCCGCGCCCTCGCGATGCTGGACGCCCTGGACGGCGACCCGGACCTGGAGCCGGAGGGGCTGGAGGATGACGACCTGGCCGAGGTGTCGGCCCAGCCTGTGACGCTCGCCGCGGATCGCGTGCCGGCGGTGGTGGTCCGGTTCCCCCGGCGCGGCGGCCAACTCGGCAAATTTGCCGAGTTCTTGGCCAGCCCGGCTTCAAAGTGCAAATTTGCCCTTTGCTCCTCCGGCGCCTTGCCGCCGCCGCCTGCCTTCCGGCCCGAGGGTGGCCGGTGATGGCGACCGCCACCCCAACCGCTGCGGCACCCCGTTGCCGGAAAAACCGGCAACGAAATCAGAGTTCTCGCCACCGTGGCGGAAACTCCCCCACCACCTGCCCGGCTGCCCTGATCGGCCGCGAGCTGGCCGTGCTGAACGCGGCCCACGAGGCGGCCGACGTGGCCGAGCTGGAGGCCAGAAGAGCGAACCAGGGTCCGGCCTCCCTGGCGCACTTGCACCGCAAGGAAGCCATCTGGCCGCGGATCGAGTGCCTGGAGCGGGACATGACCTTCGCCCGCCCCACCAGCCACGAGGGCGCGTTGATGCAGCTGGCTGTGGCCTACGGCGAGGCGAGCGCCCTGACGACCAACCATCTCTCCAAGGACGACCTGCTGGCCCTGGGGCGGCGCCTTGCGCGGCTGCTGTACGGGCTGCGCGGGTTCCTGGAACGGGCGGGTGGCATTGAAGCCGAGGCGCTGGGGGCCGGCTGCTACATGCCCGCCGAGCTGGACCCGCTGCGCGCTCTTGATGCGGCCCGCACCTGGGAGGCCGGCCGATGAGCACTCCTACCCCCAACGCCAAGGATGCCTTCAACGAACTGGACCGCCGCCTGCTGGAGATCGGCAGCGGGCTGCACGCCCTCCAGGAGATCGCCACGACCGGCGACTTCCGGCGAGGCTCGTGCCCCGAGGCCGATCAGTTGCAAGGCGCCATCGAATGGGTGACGGCCCGGCTGATGGAGCAGGTGGTCGCCGCGAACACCTACGCCGAGGAGCAGGCGCGGGCCCAGAGATGACCGATCGGAGGCGGGTGGCCGTGGGGCTGCTCGCCGGAATCAGGGCTTGACAGGTATGCCACGTATGACGTATGACGTGGCATACCTGCTGGAGCCATAGTCGTGACCACTGCCAAGAAGCGAACCACCATCTGGATCGACCCGCCGGTTCTCAAACAACTGAAGCTGATGGGAGTCGATCGCAGTCAGCCCATTGGAAATGTCATCGAGGCCCTGGTGGACTTTGCTGGCATGGGCGATCTCATCAAGGACGAGACCTTCCGGCGTCGCTGGAATGCGCTGCTCGAAACGGCTTTCGCGAACGCAGGTCGCCGCGCTGTCTGGGAAGGTGATCCGCCTGGGGCTGACTTCGACGGCGGCCAGGGCCCATCGGGCGACGACATCGAGGACTGATGCAGCTCTCCTTCACCATTTCGGGTATGGAGCCGTACCAGAAGCCCATTGTGCGCGGCCCCTGGAAGATCCTCGCACGGATGACGGTGGAGGCCGGTCCCTTCCTCTTCGCGGGCGCGACCTTCTCGCTCCGCGACGACGGCACACTCCACATTCGCCTGGGAGTGGCCGGCCGCCAATGTCGCGTCGCCATCCTCGACAGCTCCTTTCGGAGACAGCTCACCCGGGCTGCATCCGACACCTATCGCGCCCTGACGGGCTGCGACCCCGCTGACACGCCTCTCGCGAAGGCATCCTCTACCGCCGAGGTTCCTTCGTGACCCTGCGTGAAATGCTGGAGCGTCGCGCGGCCATCGCCGCCGAGATGCGCTCCCTCAACACTGCTCCTGCCGGCGAGGCAGGCGACCTCTCGGCCGAGCAGCGTACCCGATGGGATGCGCTCAAGGCCGAGCTGGATGCGCTGGAGAGCCGCATCGGCCGCCAGTCCATCGTGGACGACGCCGAGCGCCGCGCCGCCGGCACGCCGGTCCCCGGCACGGGCGACGCCCGCCTGGACGCCGAGATCAGCCGCGTGGGCATCCTCGACGTGATCCGCGCTTCCCTGGGCGGCACCGATCCGGCTGCCGGCCGTGCCCGCGAGGTGTCGACCGAGCTGGAGCGCCGCTCCGGGCGCCGCGCCGAGGGCCTGTTCTGGCACATGGGCGCACCCGCCAACGTCGAGAGCCGCGTCGTCACCACCGCCCTGCCGGCGGGCGGGCCGGGTGGCAACCTGGTGCCGGGCGAGTACCGCGAAGACCTGTTCATCGACCGCCTGCGGACCACCACCCGCGTCCGCGCGCTGGGCGCCACGGTGCTGACTGGCCTGCTGGGCAACATCACCATCCCGCGCCGCAAGGCATCCGTAGTGGCCGGCTGGGTCGCGGAGAATACCGCCCTGGCCTTCTCGGACCCGCAGTTCGACGGCGTGACGCTGACCCCGAAGCACGCGGGCGTCATCACCGAGTACAGCCGCAACATGATCCAGCAGGCGAGCCCGGACGTGGAGCAGCTCGCCCGCAACGACATGGCCCTGGTGCTGGCTGAGACGCTGGACCGCGCGGCCATCGCCGGCAGCGGCGCGGGCGCCGAGCCGCGGGGCATCCTCAACACCTCCGGTATCGGCGGTGTGTCGGCCGGCACCAACGGCGGCGCTCTGACCTTCGACCTGGTGGCCGACCTCCAGGGGCAGGTGGAGGATGCCAACGCGGACGGCGGCTCCATGGGCTTCCTGACCAACACCAGGGTCCGGCGCGCCGCGGCCAAGATGAAGGACGTGTCGGGCTTCCCGCTGGGCGTCCCGATGGTGTTCCAGGGCGCCACGCCCACCGTCACGAACAACGTGCCGTCCAACCTCACCAAGGGCACCGGCACCGGCCTCTCCGCCCTGATCTACGGCAACTGGTCGGACCTCCTCATCGGGGTGTGGTCGGAGCTGGATATCCTGGTGAACCCCTACGCGGCCGATGCCTACGCCAAGGGGAACGTGCAGATCAGGGCGATGATGACGGTGGACGTCGCCGTGCGTCACCCGGAGAGCTTCGCGGCCATCAAGGATATCATCGCGTGAGCGGCGCGGCGCGCTTCCCGGACGGGCTGGAGCGTCGCGCCGCCGCCGAGCTGCGCGCCGCCGGCCGCCGCCTGGAGGGCTACGCCGCGGTGTTCGCGGCCGAGGCCCACATCGGCGGCTTCACCGAGACGATCCGCACCGGCGCCTTCCGGGCGTCGCTGGCCGCCGGGGGCGACGTGCTCGCCCTGGTGGACCACGACCCCGGCCGGCTGCTGGCGCGCACCGCCTCGGGCACGCTGCGGCTCGCGGAGGACACCCGCGGGCTGCACTTCTCCCTGGACGTGCCGGATACTAGCCTGGGGCGCGACATCCTCGCCCTGGCCGAGCGGCGCGACCTGGGCGGCATGTCCTTCTCCTTCCGGGTGAAGGACGAGGCATGGCCCGCGGCCGACAAGCGCGAGCTGCGCGCGGTGGAGCTGCTGGAGGTGTCGGTGGTCCATGCCTGGCCCGCCTATGCCGCCACCACCGTCCAGGCCCGCAGCCGGACCGCCCAGGGCGCCGCGGCAGCCGCCCGCGCCCGCTTCCTGGAGACGCTGTGATGGCTGGCCTCCTCGCCCGCCTGCTGGGCCGGACGGAGAAGCGCGCGGCGCCCCTCTCCGACCCTGCGGGCTATGCCGCGGCCTTCGGCATCCGCCCCACCGCCTCGGGCGTCTACGTCAACGCCCGCCTGGCGGAGAACCTGTCCACCGTCTCGGCCTGCGTCGGCGCGATCAGCTCGACCATGGGCAGCCTGCCGGCCTACGTCTACCGGGTGACGCCTGGCGGGCGGGAGGAGGTGCCGTCGCATCCGGTGGCCCGCCTGATCCGCCGGCCGAACGCGCACCAGACCTGGCCCGACATGATCGAGTGGCTGATGGCGCAGGTGCTGCTGCACGGCAACGCGGTGCTGGCGCTGGAGTACGACGGCGCCGGGCGCATCACCGCGCTGCGGCCGATCCCCTGGGGCAAGCTCCAGCTCTACACCCTGCCGTCCGGACGGCTGGCCTACGACGTGGTGCAGGATGCCGGCGGCGTGCGGCGCTACCTGGCCGACGAGGTGTTCCACCTGCGCGACCGCAGCGACGACGGGCTGATCGGCCGCAGCCGGATCAGCCGCGCGCCGGAGGTGCTGGGCAGCGCCACCGCGCTCCAGGAGTGGACCGGCAGCCTGTGGCAAAACCAGGCGACGCCCTCCGGCTCGGTCACGCATCCCAAGACCCTGAGCGACGATGCAGTGCGACGTCTGCGGGCGCAGATCACAGACAGCATCACCGGCACGCGCAACGCCCGCCGGGTACTGGTGCTGGAAGAGGGCATGGAATGGAAGGCCCTTTCCGTCAGCCCGGAGGACGCCGAGGTGCTGGCGTCGCGGCGCTTCACGGTGGAGGAGCTGTGCCGGCTGTTCCAGGTGCCGCCGCCCATCGTGCAGGACTACACGCACAACACCTTCACCAACTCGCAGCAGGCGGCGCTCTGGTTCGCGCAGTTCAGCCTCACGCCCTGGGCGCGCAAGATCGAGGCGGAGTTCTCCCGCTCCATCTTCGGCACCGGCTCCGACCTGACGCTGGAGGTGGACCTCTCCGGCCTCATGCGCGGCGACTACGAGGCGCGGTGGAAGGCGCACGAGATCGCCGTGCGCAACCAGATCCTCGACCCCAACGAGGTGCGCGAGGTGGAGGGCTGGAACCCGCGGCCGGCGGCGGCGCAGCAGGGCCAGCAGCAGCCGGTGGAGGGCGCGCAGGGCTGATGGCGCACTACGACCACCTGCCGCCCGGCATCCTGCCCTTCCTGGTCGCCCGCGAGGCTGCGGCGGCCCTGGTGGGCGTGTCCTCGACCAAGTTTGACGAGATGGTGGAGGACGGGCGGATGCCGGAGCCGCGGAAGGTGGACGCGCGCACCCTGTGGGACACGGAGGAGCTGCGCGCCGCGTGCCGGCTCCTCCCCCGCCGCGGCGGGAAGGGCAAGGATGGTTCCAACTCCTGGGATCGGGTGCTGGAAGCATGACGCGGATCAAGCTGGACTACATCCACGAGTTCCGGAAAGGGCGGGTGACCTACCGCTACTTCCGCAAGGGGCGGGTGAAGGTGCGGCTGCATGGGCAGCCCGGCAGCGCCGAGTTCATGGCGGCCTATCAGGCGGCCTAGCAGGGCGAGGCGCCCCCCATCGGGCATCGTCGCACGAGGCCCGGCAGCATGGCCGCCCTGGCCGTCTCCTGGTACTCCTCCGCCCGCTTCACCAGCCTGACCGAAGGCAGCCAGGACCGCTATCGGCGCATCTTCGAGGAGCTGCTGAAGGAGCATCGCGACGACGCCGTGGCTGGCCTCCAGCCGGCGCACATTCGCGCCATCGTCTCCCGCCGCGCCAAGACCCCGGCCGCCGCCCGCGCCCTGCTGAACGTGCTGCGGCAGGTGCTGCATCATGCGTTCGACGTCGGGATGCGCGGCGACGTGCCGACCCGTGACGTGCGCCCGCCCCGCTACAAGGCCAAGCCGCACGCGACCTGGACGGAAGAGGACATTGCCGCCTTTGAGGCGAAGCACCCGCTGGGCACCCGCGCCCGCCTAGCGCTGGCTCTGCTGCTCTACACCGGCCAGCGATCCGGCGACGTGATCCGCATGGGTCCGCAGCACGTCCAGGGCGGAGCAATCTTGGTGCGGCAGCAGAAGACGGGGAAGGAGCTGGCGATCCCGAAGCACTCCGAGCTGGAGGAGGCGCTGGCCGCCCATCCCGGCGGGCACCTTGCCTTCCTAATGACGCAGCTCGGCGCCCCCTTCGCATCGCAGACCGCCTTCTACAATTGGTTCCGCCGCTGCGCCGCCGATGCTGGCGTGACTGCGCCGCCCCATGGGTTGCGCAAGGCCACCTGCTGCCGGCTGGCCGAGGCGGGATGCACACCGCACGAGATCAGCTCCATCACCGGGCAGAGCTTGAAGATGGTGGAGCACTACACGCGGGAGGTGAACCAGCGCCGGGTTGCGGCGCGCACGGTGCCCAGGTTGGCGAGGCCGGCCAGGACCGAAACGTGAAAGGGCGTTGGCTACCGGGCGGCCACCCGGTAGCCAACTGGAAGGAAATCTCGATGGATAACAATAGCCTAAGCGAAGCAGTGGTGGAGCTGAGGGGAATCGAACCCCTGACCTCCTCATTGCGAACGAGGCGCTCTCCCAACTGAGCTACAGCCCCATGCCCGCGAAGGCGGGCGGCTTATTGCCCAGTCCTGATGGTCCGTCAAGCGCCCGAACCTCCGGGCCCTGCTTGCCCATGCCGCCCCGGCCCCATACATCGGGACCTCCCCGCCCTGGATTTGGGACAAGGATCGGCATGGCAGCCCTCTTCTGGTTCATCGACCAGCTCATCGGCCTGTACGTCTGGGCGCTGATCATCGCCGCCGTTTTCAGCCTGCTGATGGCCTTCGGTGTGCTGGACAGCCGCAACCGGCTGGTCTGGACCATCGGCGACTTCCTGGAGCGGATCACCGAGCCGGCGCTGCGCCCCATCCGCCGGTTCCTGCCGAATCTGGGCGGCATCGACATCTCGCCCGTCATCCTGATCCTCCTGTTGCAGGCACTGCGCATCTTCATCGCCACCACCCTATGGCCGGCCCTGAACTGACCGCCTGGCGCACCCGCCCCGAGGGGCTGGAGGTGCGGGTACGGGCCCAGCCCAAGGCGAAGCGCCCCGGCATCACCGGCGTGGTCGCCGGGCCGGACGGGCCGCGGCTGCGGGTGGCCGTCTCGGCCGCGCCCACGGACGGCAAGGCCAATGCCGCGGTGATCGCGGCCCTGTCCAAGGCGCTGGGCGTCCCGCCCTCTGCCGTCACGCTCACCGCCGGCGCCGCCGCGCGGGAGAAGACCCTGGTGGCGCGCGGCGATCCGGCTGCGCTCGCCGCCGCACTGGAGAGCTTCGCATGACCGCCCGGCTGATCGACGGCAAGGCCCTGGCCGCGCGGCGGCGTGCCGCCCTGGCCGAACGCGTCGCCGCCCTGCCCTTCCGCCCCGGGCTGCGCGTGGTGCGCGTCGGCGAGGACCCGGCCAGCGGCGTGTACGTCCGCAACAAGGACCGCGCCGCCCGCGAGGCGGGGCTGGAGAGCGAGACCCTGCACCTGCCGGAGGCGACGACCGAGCCGGAGCTGCTCGCCCTGGTGCGCCGGCTGAACGACGACCCGGCGGTGGACGGCATCCTCGTCCAACTGCCGCTGCCCGCGCATATCCGCACCGAGGCGGTGCTGGACGCTATCGACCCGGCCAAGGACGTGGACGGCTTCCACCCGGTCAACCAGGGGGCGCTGGCCCTCGGGCGGCCCGGCCTGGTGCCCTGCACCCCCCGCGGCGTCATGCTGCTGCTGGAGGAGGCGGGCGTCTCCCCCCGCGGGGCGCGGGCCGTGGTGGTCGGGCGCAGCACCATCGTCGGCAAGCCCGCCGCCCTGCTGCTGCTGGGGGGGGACGCCACCGTGACCGTCGCGCATTCCCGCACCCGCGACCTCGCCGCCGAATGCCGACGGGCGGAGATCCTCGTCGCCGCCGTGGGCCGCGCGGAGATGATCCGCGGCGACTGGGTGGCACCCGGCGCCACGGTGATCGACGTGGGCATCAACCGCACCGCCGAGGGCAGGCTGGTCGGCGACGTCGCCTTCGCCGAGGCGCTGCCGCATGCCGGCGCCATCACCCCCGTCCCCGGCGGGGTGGGGCCGATGACCATCGCCTGCCTGCTGGAGAACACCGTCCAAGCCGCCCTGGCCAGACGCGCCCCCACCAGACAGGGGGGCTGACCGCCATGCGGCCAGCCGATCTGGGGCTGGTCGCCCTGTTCGTCGTCATCTGGGGCCTGGCCTTCAACAGCGCCAAGGTGGTGGTGCTGGAATGGACGCCGCTCTGGGCGCTGGCCATCCGCTTCGCCCTCACCGCACCGCTGCTCCTCGGCCTGATGCTGGCCTTCCGCCAGCGGCTGCCGCGCGGCGGCGATCTCGTCCGCGTCGGGCTGCTGGGGCTGGTGGGGACGGGCGGCTACCTCGCCCTGTCCTGGATGGGCATGGCGCGCATCCCCTCCGGCCTCGTGGCCGTCATCACCGCCGCCTCGCCGCTCTTCGTGGCGCTCGGCGAGGTCACGCTGTTCGGCCGCCGCCTCGGGCCCGCCGCCTGGGCCGGGCTGGGCCTGGGCTGGGCGGGCGTCGCACTGCTGGGCGGGGCGCGGGTGGCCGGCGGGCTGCATGCGGGCGAGGGGCTGGGCTTCCTCTTCGCCCTGCTCGGCGCCGCGTCCCAGGCGGCGGGGCTGCTGGTCTTCGCCCCGGCGCGCGGGCGGGTGGACCTCTGGGCCGCCACCTTCGGCCAGAGCCTGGTCAGCGCCCTGCTGCTGCTGCCCCTCGCCCTGCTGATCGAGGGCGCGCCGCCGCAGCACGCCGCCCCGGCCACGCTCGCCAGCCTCGTCTTCACCATCCTGGTGGTGGGGGTGGGCGGCTATGCCCTGCTGTTCGTGATGCTGCGCCGATTCCCGCCCAGCACCGCCGCCGCGCTGCAGCTCCTGGCGCCGCCGGTCGCGGCGCTGATCGGCTGGGGGTTCCTGGGCGAGGTGCTGGGCTGGGCCGACCTGATCGGCGGCGCGATCACCCTGGCCGGGCTGATGCTGCTGTTCCGCTCGCGCCGGGCGGGCTGAGGAAAGGGGCGTCGCGTTCACCGGCGATTCAGCTTCGTCGCGTGAAATGAGACACGTCCCGCCAGGATGGCGGACCCGAACGCCCCGGAGGTCCCCCGCCGTGCCCGCTCTCGCCGCCCCTGCCCCGTCCTCATCTCCGCTGGACCTGATGGTCCAGACCCTCGCCACCCTGCCGCGCGGCGCGCTGTGGCGGGTGCTGCTGGTGCTCAGCCTCGTGCTGCTGGCCCTGCCGATGCTCCAGATGGCGCTGACGGAGGTCGGCCTGCGCCTCAGCGGCGGGGCGTTCCGGCATCTCTGGCCGGTTTCCGTCCCGCCCGCGTTGTAAGGGACGGCGGGGCGGCCAGCCGGCGCCGCCCCGCGCCGCATTACAGCGCGCCGCCCTTGCGGCCGGCCATCGCGCCGAGGCGCAGGCGCAGCGCCTGGAGCTTGATGAAGCCCTGGGCGTCCACCTGGTCGTAGGCGCCCTGGTCGTCCTCGAAGGTCACGTGCTTCATCGAGTACAGGCTGTCCGGCGAGCGGCGGCCGGTGACGATCACGTTGCCCTTGTAGAGCTTCAGCCGCACCTCGCCGTTCACGCTGTGCTGGCTCTGGTCCACCAGCGCCTGCAGCATCCGGCGCTCCGGCGAGAACCAGAAGCCGTTGTAGACCAGCTCCGCATAGCGCGGCATCAGGCTGTCCTTGAGGTGCGCCGCCTCGCGGTCCAGCGTGATGCTCTCCATCGCGCGGTGCGCCGTGTAGAGGATGGTGCCGCCCGGGGTCTCGTAGCAGCCGCGGGACTTCATGCCCACGAAGCGGTTCTCCACCAGGTCGAGCCGGCCGATGCCGTTCTCCTTGCCCAGGGCGTTCAGCTTCGTGAGCATCGCGGCGGGCGACAGCGTCTCGCCGTTGATCGCCACCGGGTCGCCGTGCGCGAACTGGATCACGATCTCCGTCGCCTTGTCCGGCGCCGCCTCGGGGCTGATCGTGCGCTGCCAGACGACCTCCGGCGGCTCGTCCCACGGCTCCTCCAGCACCTTGCCCTCGCTGCTGCTGTGCAGGAGGTTGGCGTCCACGCTGAACGGGGCCTCGCCGCGCTTGTCCTTGGCGATGGGGATCTGGTGCTGCTCGGCGAACTCGATCAGCCGGGTGCGGCTGGTCAGGTCCCATTCGCGCCAGGGGGCGATCACCTTCACGTCCGGCTTGAGCGCGTAGTAGGCGATCTCGAAGCGGACCTGGTCGTTGCCCTTGCCGGTCGCGCCATGCGCCACCGCGTCGGCGCCGACGGCCTCGGCGATCTCGATCTGGCGCTTGGCGATCAGCGGGCGGGCGATCGAGGTGCCCAGCAGGTACATGCCCTCGTACAGGGCGTTCATGCGGAACATCGGGAAGACGAAGTCGCGGACGAACTCCTCGCGGAGGTCGTCCATGAAGATGTTCTCCTCCTTGATGCCCAGCAGCTTCGCCTTGTCGCGGGCCGGGCCCAGCTCCTCGCCCTGGCCGAGGTCGGCGGTGAAGGTCACCACCTCCGCCCGGTAGGTCGTCTGGAGCCACTTCAGGATCACGGAGGTGTCGAGCCCGCCCGAATAGGCGAGCACCACCTTCTTCACGTCTTTCACCGCCATGGCGCGGGGGCCCTTTCACCGGAATGCCGCATGGATGTGCCGCAGCGATTCGGCGCGGACAAGCCGCAAGCGGGCATGGCGGGGGCGGGGTTTCCCGGGGGGCGGCGGGTCATGGCCAGGCGAGCCGGACGGAGCGGCGGATGCGGGCGCGGCCGGCGGCGGCGCGATGAAGGGCGGCGAGCGCCCGCAGCGCGTCGCGGGCGGGACGCGGCAGGCGGGTGGCGGATTCGGCCGCCGGAACCGGGGTGCGGCGCAGGGTTTCGGACAAAACCGGGTCGGGGAGCAGCCAGGGCGGGGCGTCGAGCGCGGTGCGGAAGCCCAGGCGGCGGATCAGGACGAGGAGGCGGAAGCCGCCCAGCCGCGCGGCGCGGCGGGTGGCGCGGCAGATGGCGTATTCGAGGGTGCGGAGGGGGTGGTCCGGGGCGGCGTCCGCCAGGGCCTCCAGCAGGCGGTGCCAGAGGCCGGCATGGGTGAGGCGGCGGAAGAAGCGGGAGACGGTGTCGGGGCAGCCGTGTTCGGGCGGGAGGTCGCGCCAGGGGGCGGCGCGGGTGTGGGTGAGGTGGAAGATGGTGTCCATGCGGGCGCGGAGGTCGGAGACCCGGCGCCCCTGGGGGGCACGCGGGAGGAGGTAGGGGAGGAGGGCGTGGAACTGGAGGTCGGTGAGCGGGGTCCAGGGGGTGGGTGGGGTGAGGGGCATGGGGCAGGCTCCGCGAACGAGCAGCAAGAATTCTAATAGGTATTTATTCCTTTGTCAAGGAAAATTGCCCCTTTACTACAATTTCCCAGCTAAGTTTGTCGCTGCCGTTCTGCAAAGCGAGGTCCATAGTGCACGTCACGGTGGCAGTTGGGACAAAGCGCTTCAACATTGTCTAAATGATCAAGACCTCCTTCGGCAAGTGGCTTAATATGATGCACCTCTAAGTAAGGGGACCCATTAGTCGCTCGCCTAAACGGAGCCTGCCTCCCACAACCTTCGCAGATTCCCTGAGCTCGATAAAGTGCCTCAGCAATAACATCTGGGTCACGATCAAATGCTGTCACAAGCACTGTAATTTTCTGAGGCGGCTGAATATTGCTACTTTTAGCCTGAAGTCTAGCTATTCTTACCTCTCTCCGATCCATCTCAGAAGATCGGACAGCCTTTGTCAACGCCGATTCCAGTTCATAGAGAAATAGATGCCCCTCGCCAGAAAGATTCTCGGCAAAAATTTCTGATCCCACTCTCAACATCTTCTCAAAGTGCAGGAGTACTATTTTACTAGCATCGCTTTCGCCTACATTAAGTTGACTGACAGAATAAATAACAACTATAACAGACGTTGCAGGACCTCTCCTAAGAATCTTGATCTCCCGACCGGGAAATTCAGAGCTAAGCTTATTTATTAAATTTTTGCGAACAGCTTCAAATTTTTGCCTGCCTCCATTTTCATCTACAAAACAAAAAGAAATATCAATGCCAGATTCTGGCCGAAAATCCATACTCGGAAAAATGCAGTCGAGGTAGTTTATTATATAAGCATAGCGCCTCCCCCTATCTGGAATTTTTAGAATAAGATCGGGGAATTTTTGATGTGCATCGAACAACATTTTCGTTGATTGCAGGGCCTTATAAAGATCAATCATCCCGAGGTCTCCATCCAATTCTCCGCATTCAATCCTGGGACCCGCACAAACTCTCCCAGATTCGCTGTCACCACTGTAGCTCCCAACGCACTAGCATGAGCGGCGATCAGCAGATCATTCCCCCCAATCGGCCTCCCTGCCGCTTCCAACTCCGCCCGTAGCGTGCCGTAAGCTTCATCCGCCGGAGCGTCGAACGGAAGCACCGGCACCTCCGCCAGGAACTGCGCGACGCGGCGCGTCAGCTTCGGCGAACCCTTGCGGGCGCAGCCATAGCGAAGCTCCGCCGCGACGATGACGCTGACGCACACTGCATCCCCCTCGGCGCGCGCACGCTGCGCGGCAGCCCCCAACGGGTTCCGGATGATGTCGCTGACGATGTTGGTATCCAGCATGTAGCGCACGGTCAGAAGACATCCTTCGGCGCCAGGGGCAGGTCCTCGGGCTCCGGAAGCTCCTCGTCCAGCGGCTCCCAGCTATCCAGCAGGGCGGCGAGTCCCCGGCGGCGCACCGGCTCGATGATCAACCGGTCGCCATCGCGGGTGATGATCGCCTCCTCCCCCGGAAGCTCGAACTCCACCGGGATGCGGATGGCCTGATTGCGATTGTTGCGGAACAGGCGGACCTGACGCGAGGCTGGGGCAGGCGAGGGCATGGCGGACCTCTTCGGGGTATGTCATCGACATATGCCATACGAAGGTTGCCCAATTCCAGCGCAAAGCCTTGTCACCCAACCGTCACGCTCACCCCACCCCTCCCCTGCTAGCAGCCGCCCCCGACCTTCCGCCCTTTCGGACCCCCACCGCATGCGCCCTCTCCCCCTCGCCACCCTCCTCCTGGGCCTCACCGCCCTCCCCGCCCTCGCCCAGCCCCGCATCACCATCCTGGACAGCCAGGACGCGAACCTGACCCTGGGCGAGGTCACCTCCCCCGGCGGCAAGATCATGCGCTTCACGGTGGGCATCGGCAGCGCCGCGCACCGCCGCCCGACCGACCCGGCGGACATCGTCCATACGCTCTCCGACCGCGGCCCGAACTTCACCTGTGCGGAGGCGCCGGAGATCACCGGCCTCCCGCGCGACCGCATCTGCGCCGCCGACCGCAACGGGCGCGTCTACCCCACGCCGGGCTACAGCCCGACGCTCTACGGCGTGCGGCTGGACGAGGCGAACCGCACCTTCCACGTCTTCGACGCCATCGCCGTGAAGGACCGCGACGGCCGGCCGGTGACGGGCCTGACCAACCCGCTCCCCGGCCGGACGGAGACGCCGATCGACGCCGCCGGGAACCGGCTCGACTTCGACCCGAACGCGATCGACGCGGAGGGGCTGTTCCGCGCCCCGGACGGCACGCTCTGGGTGGGGGAGGAGAACGCGCCCTCCGTCGTCCACATCGCCGCCGACGGCCGCATCCTGCGCCGCTACGTCCCCGCGGGGACCGAGGGTGAGCTGGCCGGCGCGCACTACGAGGTCGCGGGCACGCTGCCGGCGATCCTGGCGAAGCGGCAGAGCAACCGGGGGATCGAGAGCCTGACGGCGCCGCCGGACGGCTCCGCGCTCTACGTCATGGTGCAGAACCCGCTGGCCAACCCGGACGCGGCCGCCTTCCGCGATGCGCGCAACAGCCGGCTGCTGCGGATCGACCCCGCGACGGGCCAGGCGACGGGCGAGTGGGTCTACCAGCTCGACGACCCGCGCAGCTTCCGCCTGGACCCGTCGGCGCGGCAGAGCGACCCGCGCATCAGCGAGATGACCTGGCTGGGCCCGAATCGCCTCCTCGTCCTGGAGCGGACGGACGGGACGACGAAGCTCTACGAGGTGAAGCTGGATGCGGGTGCCACGGACATCCTGAACAGCCGCTGGGACGATGCGGCGACGCGCCCGACGCTGGAGCAGTCGAACGACCTGGCCGGCACGGGCGTGGTGCCGCTGGCCAAGCGGCTGGTCCTCGACACGGCGGACCACCCGGAGCTGCCGGTGAAGCTGGAGGGGATGGCGATCCTGCCGGACGACACGCTGCTGCTCATCAACGACGACGATTTCGGCATCACCGGCCAGCGGACGCGGATCGTGCTGGTGCGGGGCCTCGGGCTGACGAACTGACGCGCCGCCGCTACCCTTCCGTGCCGGATGGTGCGGAAGGGCGCGGCATGGCCGATATCGGGGATTTCACGGCGCTCGCGCTGGACGGACACGAGGTGTCGCTGGCCGATTATGGCGGCCAGGTGCTGCTGGTGGTGAACGTCGCCAGCAAATGCGGCTTCACCCCGCAATACGAGGGGCTGGAGGCGCTGTACCGCAAGCTGCACCCGCGCGGCTTCACGGTGCTGGGCTTCCCCTGCAACCAGTTCGGCGGGCAGGAGCCGGGGGATGCGGAGGAGATCGCCCGCTTCTGCGTCTCGAACTATCGCGTCACCTTCCCGCTCTTCGCCAAGGTGGAGGTGAACGGGCCGGACGCGCACCCGCTGTTCCGCTGGCTGAAGGGGGAGCGGAAGGGCGTGCTGGGGACCGAGGCGATCAAGTGGAACTTCACCAAGTTCCTGATCGGCCGCGACGGGCAGGTGGTGGACCGCTTCGCGCCGACGACGAAGCCGGCCGAGATCGAGGGGCGGATCGAGGCGTTGCTGTAAAAGGAGAAGTCTCGGGGGAGTGAACTCCCCCGAATCCCCCGCCTTCTTTCAGGAGTCCGCCCAAGGCCGCACGGGGTCGCCAGAGGGCGCAGGTCCCGTCACCCGCGGACTCCCGAAAAAGGGAGGGGGTTTGGGGGAGGTCACTCCCCCAACCTTCCTACGCCGCCGGCCGGCGCCGCGCCCGCTCGCTCTCCGTCTTGAGCTGCCCGCAGGCGGCCAGGATGTCGCGCCCGCGCGGGCGGCGGACGGGGCTGGCATAGCCGGCATCGTTGACGATGGCCGCGAAGCGTTCGATCGCCGGCCCCCGACTGGTCTGGTAGGGGCTGCCGGGCCAGGGGTTGAAGGGGATCAGGTTCACCTTGGCCGGCAGGCCGCGGAGGAGGCGGACCAGCTCCCGCGCATCCGCCTCGCCGTCGTTCACGCCGTCGAGCATGACGTATTCGAAGGTGATGCGGCGGGAGTTGCTGGCGCGGGGATAGCGGCGGCAGGCGGCCATCAGCTCGGCGATGGGGTACTTGCGGTTCAGCGGCACGATCTCGTCGCGCAGATCGTCGCGCACGGCATGCAGCGAGACGGCGAGGTTCACGCCCAGCTCCTCCCCTGCCCGGTCCATCATGGGGACGACGCCGGAGGTGGAGAGGGTGATGCGCCGTCGGGACAGGCCGATGCCCTCGTGGTCCATGATGATCTTCAGGGCCTTGGCAACGTTCTCGTAGTTGTAGAGCGGCTCGCCCATGCCCATGACGACGATGTTGGACAGCAGGCGGGGCGAGGGGTCGTCTTCGCCATCCCCTGGGCCGTCCTCACCCTCGGCCGCGTTGCCGCGCCGGGTGGGCGCGAGACCGCCGGCCTTGCGCGCGGGGTCGCCGCCCTGCCACCCCTTCTGGCCGGGCCATTCGCCGTAGGAATCGCGCGCCGCCATGAACTGGCCGACGATCTCGGCCGCGCCCAGGTTGCGCACCAGCTTCTGCGTGCCGGTGTGGCAGAAGCGACAGGAGAGCGTGCAGCCGACCTGGGTGGAGATGCACACCGCGCCCCGGTCGGTCTCGGGGATGTAGACCGTCTCCACCTGCTGCCCGTCGCGGAAGCCGAACAGCCACTTGCGGGTGCCGTCGCGACTCGTCTGCTCGGTGGTCACGCCCGGGCGGCCGATGACGAAGCGCTCGGCCAGACGCGCCTGCATCGGCTTGGCGATGGTGGTCATGCGGGCGAAGTCGCGCTCGCCCTGGTGGTAGATCCAGTGCCAGAGCTGCTTGGCGCGGAAGGGCTTCTCGCCCATCGCCACCATCTCCGCCGCCAGCTCCTCGCGCGACAGGCCCACCAGGTCGCGGCGGCCGTCCGGCAGGGTGGCCGGGGGCGGGGCGAAGAGGGCGGACTTGGCCAGGATGCGTGCCGCCTCGCCCGCGTCCAGCAGGGGCGGGAGGGCCGGCGCGGCGGCCCCCCCGGCCGGGATCGGGACGGCGGGCCGCGGGGCGGCGGGGTCGCTCATCGGCGCGCCGGGCACTCGCGCGAGATCGCCTCGTAGGCGGCGCTGAAGCCCATCAGGGAGAAGGTGTCCGTGGTCGCGCCCTTGCCCTGCGGACCGGGGCTGCGGAAGACCACGTCGCGGCCGTTGCGGAAGGCCGCCACCGCGGCGCCGCCATTCTGGGCGAAGGCGTTGGTGCCGGCGCCGTAGAAGGACAGGTCGTTGGACCCGACCGAGGCCTCGACCGTGGTCTCCCGCCGGTCGGCGTTGCGCGGGAAGGAGAAGCCGAGCGAGGCGGCGACCTGGTCGCGCCCCTGGGGGCGATGGGTGACGGTCAGGATCACGTTCTGGCGGGGCCCGCCGCCCTCGGTCTTGGTGGCGCGGGTGAAGGCGTAGCAGACCTTCTGGCCCCCTTCCTGGTGCGTCGCGGCGGTCCAGTTCTGCGAGATGCCGAGCCGCTGCGGGCCGGGCTGGCCTCCCTGGGCAGGCCGGTTCGCCTGGGCATTGGCCACGACAGGCAGGAGCAGGGCGAGGAGGGCGGGAAGGGCGCGCTTCATGGCGCCGCAGATAAGACCCCGAAGCAGTCGGCTTCAACCGTCCATTGTCCCGGGGAGAGTCTCGCCGGGTGCGGGGCTGGCCCGCCGGGCCCCGGAATTCCGGCCGGCCAGGGGGCGGCTGACGCGGCGGCGCGTCTGGCCTATGCAGCCGGCCATGCAGGACGACCGGGACCGGCAGCTCGCCGCGCAATACGACCGCTACCCCTACCCGGCCCGCGACCCGGCGGAGGAGGCGAGGCGGCTGATCGTCGGCAGCCCCTCCCACCTGCGGGAGGTGGATCACTGGGTCTTCGGCGCCCGCCGGCCCGCCACGCAACCGCTCCGCGCCCTGGTGGCGGGGGGCGGGTCGGGGGACGGCACGATCATGCTGGCGCAGCAGATGGCCAGCCTCGGCCGCCCGGGAGAGGTGGTCTGGCTCGACCGCTCCGCCGCCGCCCGCAAGGTGGCGGAGGCCCGGGCGGCGAAGCGGTCCCTGGGCAACATCCGCTTCGTGGAGGGCTCGATCCTCGATCTGCCGGACCCGGCGCTCGGCCTGTTCGACTACATCGACTGCTGCGGCGTGCTGCACCACCTGCCCGACCCGGCCGCCGGGCTGCGCGCGCTCGCCGCCAGCCTCGCCCCGGGCGGCGGGATCGGGCTGATGGTCTATGCCCCGCATGGCCGCACGGGCGTCTACATGCTCCAGGACGCCCTGCGCCGCCTGACCCCGCCCGAGGAGGCGCCGGCGAAGCGGGTGGAGGTCGCGAAGCGCCTCTGGCGGCACCTGCCGGAGACCGCCTGGCTGCGCCGCAACCCCTGGATCACCGACCACCTGGAGGGCGGGGATGCCGGGCTCTACGACCTGCTGCTGAACCCGCGCGACGTCGCCTATACCGTCCCCCAGCTCGCCGGCCTGATCGCGGGGGCCGGCCTGACCCTGCGCTGCCTGGTGGAGCCGGTGCGCTACGACCCGGACCGCTACCTCCCCGACCCGCGCCTGCGCGAGCGCACCGCCGGGATGGGCCTGATCGACCGCGCCGCCCTGGCCGAGGCGATGACCGGCAACATGGGCGTGCACATCGCCTACGCGACCCGCGACACCGCCCCCGAGCCGCGCTGGGACGATCCGGACTCGGTCCCCGTGCTGCGAGAGCTGGACGGCCCGGCCCTGGCACGGGGGCTGCCGCGCGACGGGACCCTGGTCGTCACCTTCGACGGCATCCGCCTCCAGCTCCCCCTCCCACGCCTCGCCGCCGGGCTGCTGTCGCGGGTGGATGGCCGGCGCAGCCTGGGGGCGATCCTGGACGAGGTAGTGGCCGCCGGCGCGTCGCGGGAGCAGGCGGTGCGCGACTGGGCCGCGCTGCGGGCGACGATGGAGCCGATGAACCGCCTGCTGCTCGGGGCGCGGGTGGGATGATGTAGGATACGGTGGGTTAGGCGGTGCCGGAAAAGGCGCTGGCTCCCCCTCGACCGAGAGCAGGGCCCCTAAAGGCTTGTGGACTTTGCTCCCAACTTCTCTGAAGCTCATACTCGGTGCTGCTAGGTCTGGCTCTGGCCGATAGCGACACATTCTCCCCCGAGGAGGAAACCCGAGAAGGCGGACATTCTCCACCGAAGTGGTAAGGTAGGCGGATGAAGTGAGCATTGCGAACATGGAATGAAAGCGGCACCGCAGGCCGGAGGCTCCTGAATTTACAGCGGCTTATGCGCCAAATGATGCGAGAAGAACGAGTTCGCGCCAAGCTAGGCCAGTTGCTGGCAACGGCGTGAACGCGGCTCGTTGCGGGATGTGGCACTCACAGAAATAGGCCGATGAGATCGGGAGCTAGTGGTCGGGAAAGCTCTCCTCGTTGATGATGCCATCCAGGGTGCCGATCACGTCCCTCATCTCCTGGAAAAGCGTGCACAGCTCAACAGTTTTCGGCAAAGGTTCAGAACTGTAAGATGAGGGTGACGGATTCATCGGGAGCTAGGCATCGCGATGGCGCAAGGCCGGCAGTTCTTTTTCTGCATGGGTTCACGAAGAGTGGGACACGCCATGCCAAGAAGAAAGTCGGCAGTGCTTAAGATAAGGATGTTTAAAAGTCAGAAAGAGGCGACGGAGTTTTTCCGAGAAATGTTGAGCCGTTACCGGCCCAAGCAGCGCGCTTCCGATATTGATGACGCCGACTTGGCTACGCTCCTTGTGAGGCAGGCCGCGCACGCCAAGAAAGTCGGCATCGGGATCGACCACTTCGAGGTGATGAGCGCAGAGCTCGGAACGCAGTGCTTCCAACTCGTTCGCACTGATGGGACCGAAGAAGATTTTTCGTATTCGCATCGTATCGCGGCTCCGCAAGCAGGCGATAGTTCACAGTTGCGGTAATCCGGGATGCCTAGTCCCTCTATGCCACCGGCTCTGCTGCGCGCCATTGTGAAGCGCGTAGAAGACGTGCCTGGGCTCGCGGGCGTCTGTGCGGGATTCGAGGCGGGCGAGTGGCGCTATGACCAGTTGGCTGAGCATATCATCGAATGGCTGCCCGAGTTCGCGCTCAACGAGCGGGAGTTCAATGCGCTGAGCGGCGTCAACGCCCGCGCGCGCTCCGCGCGGCAGCCGAGACGATCTACAAATCCGCCAAGTACACTACACGAGGCGAGGTTGGTGAGATACTGCTCCACGCCATCATCCGTCAGGAGTTCGGTTCAGTCCCGGCGATCAGTAAGGTGTTCTTTAAGGATGCCCCTAATGACACGGTGAAAGGTTTTGACGCCGTTCACGTTGTGGAGGCTGCGGACGGCCTGGAACTCTGGCTGGGAGAGGTGAAGCTCTACCAGGACGTAGCAAGTGCCGTACGGGACATTGTCGATGAGCTGAATCAGCACACTCGCATTCCCTACCTTCGATCCGAGTTCGCTGCGATCTGGCGCAAGGTCGACCAAGACCACCCGCATCGTCCCGCGCTCGAGCGACTTCTGGCCGGCAATGTCACTATGGACGAGGTGTTCGAGCGGCTCTGCATCCCCGTGCTTCTCACCTATGACAGCGCCACTCTTGCCGTCCACAGACGTACTAACGCCACCTACGAGACAGCAATAACGGCAGAGTTTGAGAAGCATCACCAGCGATTTTGTAACGCAAGTCTGCCTGCCGAGATCAAAATCATCCTGATCCTGCTTCCAATGAATAATAAGGCGAAGCTGCTGGAGCGCTTTGATGCGAAGCTCAAGGGGATGATGACATGACTCTCGACGAGACGCGGGACGCGGGACGCGCTCGATGCCCCATCCCGAACGCCTGCGCAAGCTTTCGCCATCCTCCAGTCGATTGCTCACCAACTCGGCCAGAAGCAGGAAGACGCAGCGGCGCAGTTGCTCCTCATCCGCGCACTGGAGCACCGTGATGACTTCGCCAGCTGCTCGGGGCTGCTCAATGCCTTGCTGCGGGAGACCGGACTCTATCCTTATGCTGAGCCGAATGAGCTATCCGCCCGGGACCGCTTAGCGTTCGAATTTCACCGGCCGGAGGGGCGGCTGGCTGACGGCGGAATGGTTTTTCACCGGGTTCAAGCCCAAGTCTACTGGAGGCTTGTCGATGGCGAGAACGTAATACTCAGTGCGCCGACCAGCTTCGGCAAAAGTCTTGTAGTCGACGCGCTCATCGCTTCGGGCAAGTACAAGCGCATCGCGCTGGTGGTACCAACGATCGCGCTGATCGACGAGACGCGGAAACGCCTTTCGCGCTTCTCAGACAGCTACAAGATCGTAACCCACGCATCGCAGCCAGCCGATCTGGAACGTGGCACGATATATGTTCTAACCCAGGAGCGAGTGATCGAGCGGGCGGACCTCGACTATCTTGACCTGTTCGTAATCGACGAATTCTACAAACTTGACCCAAGTGGAGGCAACGCGGACCGTGCTGCCATTCTGAACCACGCTTTCTATAAGCTGCTGAAGACCGCTCGGCAGTTCTATCTTCTGGGCCCCAACATCCGCGCCATCCCGACTGACTTCCAGGATCGCTTCGAGGCTCGCCTGATTGTCAGCGACTTCGTGACGGTGGCGAGCGATGTACGGCGCGTCGATTTGACAGGCGGAGCCCGTGAGGCGCTAGTGCGCCTAACAAAGGAACTAGACGGCTCCACTCTGATTTATTGTCAGTCACCGGGCAGCGTGCGCCGGGTGGCGCAATTGATGGTTGAGCGGCACATCAGTCCAGCAAAGCCAACTTTAGCCGAAGTGGTGGACTGGGTCGCCAGCAATTTCCATCCTGACTGGATCGTGGCGCGTGCGTTGGCGCACGGCATTGGTATTCATCACGGCCGGCTGCCACGTGCGCTTGCACAGCTGCAAGTACGTCTCTTCAATAGCGGTGCGTTGAAATTTCTTGTGTGTACGTCGACCCTGATTGAGGGCGTCAACACCGCTGCGAAGCACGTCGTTATTTACGACAATAAGATTTCGAAGAAGCCGTTCGACTACTTCACCTACCGCAATATTCAGGGACGATCGGGTCGGATGTTCCGGCATTTTGTCGGCACGGTCCATCTCTTTCACCCGCCACCACAGACTAATCTGCTCGACGTCGACTTTCCTGCTTTTAGTCAAACTGACACTGCAACGGACGGCCTTCTTGTGCAACTCGATGAGGAGGATCTCGGAGGAGAAGGACTACGCCGCGTCAACAAACTGAAGGGGCAACCTGAGCTCAGCATCGAGACGATTCGTGCCAACGCACACGTAGACCCGCAACAGCAGATCGACCTAGCCCGCTACATCCGCCTACACGCGCGCGAGCTGCATCCGGCGTTGTCGTGGCGGGGAGAGCCGTCGAACGATCAAATTTACAAGGTATGCGAGCTTCTATTCGACACCCTTCTTGCTGGCGCGGGGCGGGACGTAGTCCGCAATGACCGCCAGCTTGCGCTCTTGCTGACGAAACTGCGACAGCTTGGGGCGTCGGGGTTCATCAAGACCCAGGCCCAAGCATCGGGCCCGCGCGCGCCTGCGGATCCGAGCGACCGGGTTGAAAACGCGCTGGAGTTTCTGCGGAACTGGGCCTCGTTCAACTTCCCCCGCGCTCTCACTGCGCTAGAGCGAATCCAGGCGGAGGTTTTCGGTCGCCTCGGCCTTCCCCAGGGGGCCTACGCACCCTTTGCGGTCAGGGTCGAAAATTTAATGCTGCCCCCAGCGTTATCGGCGCTCGATGAGTATGGTCTTCCTCTGCAGATCGTCGCGCGGTTGGAGCCAGTCCTGCCCTCCAACAGCGATCTCGATGCCGTTCTTGCAGCGCTGCGCCAGCTAGAGGTCAGTCGTTTGCGGCTCAGCCGTTTTGAGGCGGCTCTTGTTGAGGAAATCCAGGCGAGCCTTTGAGGATGAATTGAAAGTTCGTATTATTCAGTTGCTGACAGGGCATCCCTGAGTGTCAACCTTGATTGTCTCTGAAAACCATCTTTTAGAGGTATACCGATCAGTACCTCGCGACTAGCCGACTTGGTAATCCGCCCAACTTCGCCCTAAACTGCCAAGCTGTCATGTCTGCTTTCCGATAGGTAAGACCTGCATATGAATGACTGGCAAGGGCGCGTATCGGACGCTGCCCAGCCTCTACGCTAGGCCACTTGGGCATCGCCCGGACGGTCCTGAGACCGATGCCCGTCCATGTGGCACGGCCGGCCGGGTTCCCCGGCCGGCCGTGCCTCCCCTCAGCCCGCCTCCGGCCGCCCCAGCCGGTCCAGCGGCACCTGGTAGGTCTCGCGCATGCTCAAGGCGGACAGCGCCGCCAGTCCCGCGGCCGCGCTGCCGAAGACCGCCACCGGGACCCAGTTGCCCAGGTTCGGCCCGGCCAGCGCCGCGGCGATGGTTGGCGCGAAGCCGCCCAGGGCGAAGCCGAACTGGGTGCCGATGGCCATGCCGGACAGGCGGACCTTGGTGCCGAACTGCTCGCTGAACATCGCGAAAGCGGAGCCGCTGTAGGCGCTGTAGATCACGCCGGACATCAGGATGCCGAACAGGAAGACCATCGGCAGGTTGGCCTGGGTGATCGACCAGATGAAGGGCCAGATCAGGATGGCGCTGCCCGCCGCGCCGATGACGAAGACCGGCTTGCGCCCGATCCGGTCGGCCAGCAGCGCCCAGGCGGGGATGGCGCCCAGCGCCACGACGTTGGCCAGGATCTGCATCCACAGCATCGCCGAGCGCGGCAGGCCGACGGTCGCGACGCCGTAGCTCAGCGCATAGACGGTGGCCAGCGTGCTGATGACGGAGGTCAGCGCGGCGAAGACCACCTTCATCACGTCGGGCACGTAGTGGCGCGCCAGCAGCTTCAGCGGGGCGACGGGCACCGCGTGGTGCTCCTGCTCCGCCTCGAAGGCGGGGGTCTCGGGCAGGCTGCGCCGGATCCACCAGGCCACGGCCATCACCGCCACGCTGAACAGGAAGGGAATCCGCCAGCCCCAGCTCAGCAGCGCCTCGTCCGACAGGGTGGAGATCGGCAGGAAGACGGCGGTGGCCAGGATCAGCCCGCCCTGGGTGCCGGCCAGGGTGAAGCTGCTGAAGAAGGCCCGCCGGTTCTCCGGCGCGTGCTCGACGGTCATCGAGGTCGCCCCGGACTGCTCGCCCGAGACGGCGAGGCCCTGGCAGACGCGCAGCAGCACCAGCAGGATGGGGGCCCAGACGCCGATCTGGTGATAGGTGGGCAGCAGGCCGATCAGGAAGGTGCAGGCGCCCATCCCGAACAGGGTCAGCATCAGCACGGCCTTGCGGCCGAACTTGTCGCCGATGTGCCCCATCACGAACGAGCCCAGCGGCCGGGCGACATAGGCCACGCCGAAGGTGCCGAAGGAGAGCAGCGTCCCCAGGGCGGGGTTGTCCGCCGGGAAGAAGATCTTGCCGAAGACCAGTGCCGCGGCGCTGCCGTAGATGAAGAAGTCATAATATTCCAGCGCGCTGCCGATCCAGGCGGCGATGGCCGCCTTTCGCGGCGATGGCCCTGCATGGGCCTCCGTGGCGCCGAGCGGCGCGGTACCGGCAACGTCCATTCGCTTCCTCCATGGCCGCGTCTCGCGGGTTTGCTGGCCTGTTCCCGGCATGGGTGGGGCGGCGTTGCCGGAACCAGGGCGATTCATGACAGAACGGATAACTGACGAACCTGTCAGTTCATAACTCTTGTATCTGTTAGACGGACTGGTCAGTTCGGTCAATCACAATCTACAATGGACCCCTGGGGCCCGCCGGATGCCGGGCCGCGGCCCCCGCCCCGTCCGGGCGGAGGGCCCCGCCGGGAAGGAGACCGCACAGGCATGCAGGACGGCGCCGCGACCGCCACGCCACGCGGGGACCGCGCACCGGGACCCCGGGCGTCGCGGACCCATGATCCGGAGCGGACCCGCCAGGGCATCCTGGCGGTCGCCACGGAGGAGTTCGCGCGCGGCGGGCTGTCGGGGGCGCGGATCGACGAGATCACCGCCCGGACCCGCACCAGCAAGGGCGTGATCTACTATCATTTCGGCAGCAAGGAGGGCCTCTACCAGGCCGTGCTGGAGGCTGAGTACCGGCGCATCCGGACGCAGGAGAGCCAGCTCGGCCTCAACCGCCTCGCGCCGCTCGACGCGCTGCGCGCGCTGGTCGGCTTCACCTTCGACTTCAACCACCGCAACGAGACCTTCGTGCGGCTGGTGGCGATGGAGAACGTCCAGCAGGGCGCCTTCCTCGGCGACCTGACCGCCATCCGCCAGCTCAGCACGGCGATGGTCGAGGAGATCCGCGGCTTCTACGGCCGCGGCGTCGCCCAAGGCGTGTTCCGGCCGGGCATCGACCCGCTGGAACTGCACTGGCAGATCAGCGCGCTGTGCTTCTTTGCCGTCTCCAACCGCCCCACCTTCTCCCGCCTCTTCGGGCTCGACCCGGGGGATGCGGCGGCCCAGGCCCGGCGCCGCGAGGGCGTGCTGGAGATGGTGGAGCGCTACGTCGCCGCCTGACGCCCGCGGAGGCCCTCCCCGGCCGCGCGCGCCTCCAGGTCGGCCAGCCCGGCTGCGTCCTCCACCGTCGCGCGCCCCGTGGCCAGGGCGAGGGCGACGTGGCGGCGCAGGGCGGCGTGGCGGCGGGGGTCCGTCTCCACCCCCTCCACCTGGCGCAGGATCTCCACCAGCCGGATCAGCACCGTGGCCGAGCCGCCGGCGCTCTGGCGGATCATGTGGAACATGGTGTCGCACAGCCCGTCATAGTCGGTGACATGGCGCGACAGCACCGCCCGGCCATCGCGGCGCAGCACGGGATCGGGCAGGCGGCGGCCGGCGAGGGTGCAGAGCGACGCGCCCAGCCGGTCCAGCACCGCCACGGCGGTGAAGGGGTCGTTGATGCCGGGCGACAGGGCGCGCACCGCCACCTCGACGAGCTGGCGCACGGCGAACTCCAGGTCCTGCGCGGCGGCCTGCCGCTCGCCCAGGCTGGCGGCCGCGGCGAAGGCGGCCTCCGCGGCACCGGCATCCGCATCCGGCGGGGAGAGCGTGCCGAAGGCGGCGCCCGGCAGCAAGTAGTCGCCCGGGCGCACGTCCAGCCGCAGCCGCGCGCCCTGTCCGGCCGCCCAGTCGGCCAGCGCCGCGTCGTCCAGCGCGCGCAGGTAGCCGCCGCCGGCGAAGCGCAGGACCCGCCCCCGGGCGCCCTCCGCGTCCGGGCCGGGCCGGGGCGCGGCGCCGGCCCGGGCAGCCTCGGGCGCCTCCCCGGTGGGCGCGTCGCGGCCCTCCTCCAGCGTCGCGATGGCCCCGGCCAGCTCGGCATGGACCAGGGCGATCACCGTGTCGACGTTGATGCTGTTGGCGACGTGGTGGACGAACCAGACGAGGGCGGCGACGCAGAGCAGCGCCAGGGCGAGCGCCGCGGTGACGCCCAGATGCGGCACGAAGGCCACCTCCTCCACCGAGCGGACGGTGCGCAGCAGCACCAGGGCGCAGGCGAAGGTGCCGAGGAAGGTGCCCAGCACGATCTGGTTGCCGGGGTCGCGGGTGAAGTTGCGCAGCAGGCGCGGCCCCATCTGCCCCGAGGCGAGCGAAAGCGCGGCCACGGTGATGGAGAACACCGTGCCGGCGACGCCGATGGCCGAGGAGGCGACGGCGCTCAGCAGCGCCCGCGCGCCCGCCTCTCCGCCGGCATAGATCCAGCCGCCGCTGACCCAGCTCTCCGTGAAGCCGGCGCGCTCCGCCCAGACCAGGGCCTCGCCCAGCGCCACGCCCAGCACCACGAGGAAGGCGGGGCGGAGCCAGAACAGGTCGCCCAGCGCTTCCAGCCAGCCGGTCAGGCGGCCCCTCACCGGCGCGGTTCCGGTGCGCCGGGGTCCCGCGCGGGGGCGGGCCGCGGCCGCTCCTCCTCCTGCCGGACCTGCCAGCGGGAGCGGGGGACGGGGCGCCCCCTGGCGGGCCAGCCCTCGCGCTGCCGGGCGCGGTCGCCGTCCGTCTCCTCCGTCTGGTCGTGGAACAGGACTTGCGAGGTGGGATAGGGCAGGTCGATCCCCGCCTCGGTCAGCGCGTCCTTCACCGCCTCGATGGCCCCGTCCAGCGCGTCCACCGCCTCCCGCCGCCGCGGCGGGTCGATCCAGAAACGCGCCGCCATGTCCACCCCGGCGCTGCCCAGCCCGGTCACCAGCGCCTCGGGCGGCGGGTCGGCCAGGACGCCGGGCGTGCCCCGCAGCGCCTCCACCACCACCTGGCGCGCCCGGGCGATGTCGTCCGCATTGCCGATGGTCAGCGGGAAGTGCAGCCGCCGCCGCTCATAGGCGGTGATGACCTCGATCTTGTCGGTGAAGAGCGAGGCGTTGGGGATCAGGATGCGGCGGTTGTCGTAGGTGCGCAGCACCGTGGCGCGGACCCAGATGTCCTCGACCGTGCCCTCCAGGCTGCCCTGGCGGATCTGGTCGCCGATGCGGAAGGGGCGGGTCAGCAGGATCAGCACGCCGGCGAGGAGGTTCTGCAGCACGTCGCGGAAGGCGAAGCCGATGGCCACGCCGCCGATTCCCAGCAGGTTGAACAGGTCGGCCGCCGAGACGGAGGGAAAGGCGATCGAGGCGGAGACCAGGAACACCACCAGCGTCGCCACCCCGCCGGCGATGCGGCCGAGCACGGCGGCCGAGCCGGCCGAGGCCTCGCGCAGCGCGGCGGCGCGCGTGACCGCCGCCCGCACGCCCCGTACCAGGAGCATCCCCAGCCCGAAGACCAGGAGCCCCATCAGCAGGCCCGGCACCAGGGCCACGGCGGCGGCCCCGAGGGCCTGGAGGCGGCCCAGCGCATCGTCGAACATGGCGTCTTCCCCAGGGAGTGGGGCCACAACGCCGCAGCCGGCGAAAGGGTCCGTGCCCTCCTGCGCCGGCCCGCCCTGTCCCCTTCCCCGCGACGGCCCCATAATCGGCCACCCATGCGCCGCCCCCCTGCCCCCGCCGCGACCCAGGCGCCGCCCGCGGCCCGACGGCCGGCCGGCGCCGCGGCCCGGTCCGCCCCGAAGCACGCCCCCCGGCCCGCACGGCTGGGGCGCTGGCTGCGCCGGCTGCTGCTGCTGGGGATCTGGGGCACGCTCGCCCTGGCCGGGATGTTCCTCCTGCTGGTCTGGGACCTGCCGCCGCCGGAGCGGGCGCTCGCCGCCACGCGCCGCCCGTCCCTGGTGCTGGAGGCCACGGGCGGGCAGACCATTGCCACCAGCGGCGACCTCTACGGCGACACGCTGCGGCTGCGCGACATGCCGCGCACCCTGCCCGCCGCGCTGATGGCGATCGAGGACCGGCGCTTCCTCTCGCATCCCGGGCTGGACCCGATCGGGCTGGCGCGGGCGGCCTGGACCAACCTGCGCTCCGGCCGGGTGGTGCAGGGCGGCTCGACGCTCACGCAGCAGCTCGCCAAGAACCTGTTCCTGTCCCCGGACCGCTCCTTCCGGCGCAAGGCACAGGAGCTGGTGATGGCGCTGTGGCTGGAGCGTCGCTTCAGCAAGACGGAGCTGCTGGAGATCTACCTGAACCGCGTCTACCTCGGCGCCGGCGCCTATGGGGTGGACGCGGCGGCGCGGCAGTATTTCGGCGTCTCCGCCCGGCAGGTGACGCTGTGGCAGGCGGCGATGCTGGCCGGGCTGCCCAAGGCGCCGTCGCGCCTCAACCCGCGCGCCAACCCGGACGGGGCGGTCCACCGCGCGCGGGAGGTGCTGGACGCCATGGTCGAGGTCGGGGCGATCCCCTCCACCCAGGCCCAGGCCGAGGCGGAGCGCATCACCCTGTCCGCGCGCCGCTCGCGCGGCTCCGGCTGGTTCGCCGACTGGGTGCAGGACGACCTGTCGGAGCGCTTCCCCGGCGCCGACGACCTGGTGCTGCGCACCACGCTCGACCTGCGGATGCAGGGGGTGGCGGAGGCGAAGCTCGCCGCGCTGCTCGCCGGGCCGGGGGCGGCGGCGCGGGTGGGCGAGGGCGCGGTCGTGATCCTCGACGCCCCCACCGGCGCGGTGCGGGCGATGGTCGGCGGCGGCGACTACCGCACCAGCCAGTTCAACCGCGTCACCGACGCCCACCGCCAGCCCGGATCGGCCTTCAAGCCCTTCGTCCTGCTCGCCGCGCTGGAATCGGGGATGTCGCTCTCCGACACCGTCTCCGACGCGCCGCTGAGCCTGGGCGGCTGGTCGCCGGGCAATGGCGGCTGGCGGGAGCGCGGGGCGATCACGCTGGAGGAGATGATGGCCCACAGCGTCAACACCGCCGCCGTCCGCACCCTGCTGCGCGGCGGCGGGGTGCGCGCCGCCACCGCCGTGGCCCGCCGGCTGGGGCTGGCCGGTGCCCTGCCGGACGACGCCACTCTGGCGCTGGGCACGGGGCAGACGACGCTGCTGGAGCTGGCGACGGCCTATGCCGCCTTCGCCAATGGCGGCCTGCGGGTGGAGCCCTTCGGGCTGGCCGCGCTGCGGGAGGGGCGGAGCCTGCGCTCCCTGCCGGCACCGGCGCCGGCCCGGGCGATCCAGGGCGACGACGCCCAGTCCGTGCGCCGGGCGCTGGAGGCGGTGGTGGCGCGCGGCACGGGCCGTGCCGCCGCCGTGGCGGGGCGCGGGGTGGGCGGCAAGACCGGCACCACCCAGGATTCGCGCGACGCCTGGTTCATCGGCTTCTCCGGCCGGTTGGTGATCGGCGTCTGGCTGGGCAACGACGACGCCACCCCGATGGACGACGTGCGCGGCGGCACCCTGCCCGCCCGGCTGTTCCACGACATCCTGGCGGAGCTGCCGCGATGAGCCCGACGGACGCGCCCCGGCCGGAGCCCCTGTCGCCCGGGGAGGAGGCGCTGCGCCGGCTGTTCGGCCCGGCGCGGCACGCGGCCAACAACCTGGCCCTGGTGCTGCTGATGAACCTCGAAGGAGCAGCCGGGACCCTGCCGGAGGGAAGCCGGGAGGCACGGCAGGTGGGCCGGGCGCTGGAGGCGGCGCGGGCGTATGACGGGCTGGTGCGGGGATTGCTGGCGCTGACCAGGCCGGAGACGGTGGTGCCGGTGGTGGCCGAGGACTGGCTGCGGGAGATCCTGCCGCTGCTGGGGCTGGCGACAGGCAAGCCGATGCGGCTGGAGGTGACGGGAGAGAGGGTGCGGGTGGCGGTCGCGCGGCCACGGATGGATGCGGTGCTGGTGGGGATGGCGGCAGCACGGCCGGCGGCGGCAGAGGCGGTGGTGCGGCTGGAGGGGGCACGGGTGTCGGTGGCGTGGGGGAACGCCGCATCGGCCGGAGAAAGCCCCGGCACGCTGCTCCTGCCAGCGGAGGACTGAAGAAGGAACGATACGGCCGGCGGGATGCGTTGATCCGTGCCGGTGCGGGGTGCGCCCGTGGCCCGGGGGCAAGGCTCCGCCTCGCCCCCGATACCCCCACTCCGCCAGGACCCTGCGGGCCCTGGACCCATTTGGCGCTGCCGCGGGACAGCCTGATACGGGGTCGAGGCGCCGAGGAGCCATGCTCCTCGGCGGGACCGGCCGCAGCACTCGCTGACGCCTTCAAAGCTATTCTGGAGTTCCGCCTGTCCGCGCCCCGTCAGGGTTCAGCCCACGGCAGACGGCAGCCACGAAGCGCCAAACTCCCAGCGGGGTCCGGGGCCCGCTTGTGGCCCCGGCAGGGGAGGGTCTGGGAGGGGACGGCGTCCCCTCCCGGTCCGACGCCGGGACGAGGGGATGCGGCGGGCCGGCCTCCTCCTGGGGATCAGGCGAAGACGTAGTCGCCCGCGGCGAGCGCGGGACCCGGCACGCCGCTGGCGCTCACCAGCAGCCGTCCCTCGGACAGGCCGGCCAGGTCCTGCACCTCGTAGACCAGCGCATTGCCGGAGGTTCCGACGAGCGCCAGGGTCGAGCCCGCGGCGAAGCCGGTGAAGCGGATCACGTCGCCCCCCGCCGCGCCCGCGCCCTGGAAGTCGACGATCAGGTCCGTCGCGCCCGTCGCGGCGATGTCACCCCGGCCGATGTTGAAGGTGTCGCTCCCCGCCCCACCGCTGACGCGGTCGGCGCCGAGGCCGCCCGTGATGGCGTCGTTGCCCGCACCGCCGGCGATGACGTCGTCCCCCACGGCGCCGTTGAACGCGTCGCTTCCGCTGCCGCCGCGCAGGGTGTCGTTGCCTTCCAGCCCGGCGATCTGCACCCGGCCGGCCGAGCCCGCGTAGTCCAGCAGGTCGGCGCCGGCGGTGCCCCGCACATAGGCGCCCGCCGCGGCGTCGTCGTTGCGGATCGTGCCACCGGCCGTCGCGCGCAGCGGGTCGATGCTGCCGGTGCTGGGCGCGGACAGGGCGAGCGTGAAGGTCTCGTCGCCCTCGACCTCCCCATCTCCCGCCACGGCGACCGTGACCAGGACGGTGTCCTGGCCGGCGGCGAAGGCGACCGTGCCGGAGGGGAGGACACCGCCGGCGAAATCAGCCCCGTCCGCCGTGCCGCCGGTCATGCCGAAGCGCACGGTCGCCGCGGCGTCGGTCGCGCCCTGGCGGGTCACCACGAAGGTGAAGGGGGAACTGCCGCCATTCCCTTCCGCCCGGGCGGCGGAGAGGGCGGCGATCGAGAAGGTCGTCGGCAGGTAGCTCGACGCATCCACCGTCTGGTCGTCGAAGGCGAGGCGCTCGATCCCCGCCAGGCTATCGGTGCCGTCATGGGGCCCGGCGCGGCTGTCCGAGACGACGAGGCGGCCGCTGGCCGCGTCGTACCGGACCGCGTGCTGGGCGAGGGTGCCGGAGAAGCGGGCCGTGTCGTTCCCCGCGCCGCCGTCCAGCGCGTCGTTCCCCAGGCCGCCCGCCAGCTGGTCGTCCCCGGTGCCGCCCAGAAGGCTGTCGTCGCCGCTGCCGCCGTACAGCCGGTCGTTCCCGGCTCCGCCGTCGAGGGTGTCGTTCCCGTCGCCCGCGGCCTCCGAGAAGCGCAGGCGCAGGAACTTGCCGTCGACGCCCATGGCGTAGAGCCCGCCATCGCCGCTCTGGGCGAAGGAGACGATGGAGCTGAACCGCCCCGCGTCGATGCGCAGGTCCTGGTCCAGGTTGCGGAAGAACTGCGGCGCGCCGTCGACGATGCGGGTGGCCCAGAGATGGTTGGCCGAGAAGTCGGCGAAGAGGTAGAGGCCCTGGGCGCCGCCGGGCCCATGATACACGTGGCCGCCGGTGACCGAGGCGCCGTTGAGCGGGCCCGTGCCGTGCTGGTACTCCAGGGTCGGGTCCGTATAGGCCGGGTCGTCCGGGCCGATCGAGCCTTCCTTGACCCTCCATCCGAAGTTCAGGCCGCCGGCGCTGCCGGCCGGGACATGGTTGATCTCCTCGATCCTGTCCTCGCCCACATCGGCGATGTAGAGGTCGCCCGTCCGCGTGTCGAAGCTGTTGCGCCAGGGGTTGCGCAGGCCGAGCGCCCATACCTCCGGCGCCCCGTCGCCGGAGGGGAAGGCATTGCCCTCGGGGATGGCGTAGTTGCGGCCCGCATCCTCGGGGAAGCCGTCCGAGCGCGGGTCGATCCGCAGCATCTTGCCGAGCAGCGAGTCCGGGTCCTGCGAGGTGTCCTCGACGCGCCCCGGGAAGCCGCCATCGCCGGTGGCGATGTAGAGGTGGCCATCCGGGCCGAAATCCATCCAGCCGCCGTAATGCTGGCTGCCCGGGTGATCGAAGGTGAGGATGAGGCGCGCGGAGGCGGGATCGGCCTGGGCGGGGTTCGCCGCGGAGCGGGTGTATTCGCGGATCTCCACCGCGCCGGCCGCGTTCGTCAGGTAGACGTAGAACCTGCCGTTGGCGGCATAGCCGGGGTCGAAGGCGAGGCCGAGCAGGCCCTGCTCCCCGCCGGCCGCGAGGCCGGCATCCGGCAGGTCCAGGAAGGGCGTCGCCAGCCTGGCTTCCGTGGCGGTGTCGAGGATGACGATCCGGCCGGTGTGCTGCTCGACGATGTAGAGAAGGTCTGGCTGGCCGGGCGGGGAGGCGGCGTAGACGGGGCTGGCGAAGTTGAGCGCCAGGCGGTGGACGTCGATGACGCCCGAATCCGGGGCGAGGTCGGCGGCGCCGAAGCCGTAGAGGAGGTCGTCGCCCCCCTCCCCGCCCAGGATGTCCGAGCCTCCGCCGCCGGAGAGGGTGTCCGCCACGGGCGAGCCGGTGGCCCGGTCCTCATCCGGGCCGTGTTCCACGATCATGCCGCCTCTCCCCCGCGTCTTGGTTCTGCATGATGAAATGGCCTGACCAGACCGGCAATCGGCGGGAGCAGGAATGGCATCTCATCCTTGCGGGGTGGGGCCGCATCCGTCCGGGGCCAGAGGCCCGTGGCGGCACCCAGGCCCACCCGCGACGCGCGCCCCCGGCCTGATCGCGGACCGGCCGGGGCGCGGAGCGGCGGTCAGGGTGCTTCGGCGGCCGCCCCATAGGCCAGCGCCGCCGCCGCCAGATCCTCACCCGCCCAGCCCACCGACTTGAACACCGTCACCTGCCGCGCGTCCTCCCGCCCCGGCTTCTCCCCCCGGCACAGCTCCGCCAGCTCCGCCGCCACGTCCCCGCGCCCGATGGCCCCCTCCGCCATGGCCTGCCGGATGTCCCCCGCCTCCGCCAGCGCCCCGGCATGGGTGTCCACCACCAGCCGCGCCCGGGCCAGCAGCGCCCCGTCGCTTTCCCGCATGTCCGGGCGGAAGGCGCCGACCAGGTCCACATGCGTCCCCGGCCCCACCGCCGCCCCGCGCACCAGCGGCTCGGCCGACAGCGTGGCGGCGGCCACGATGTCCGCCCCGGCGGGGTCGGGCGTGGCGGCGGCGCGGGCCGGGTGCCCTTCCGCCGCCAGCGCCGCGACCAGCCGCGCCGCGCTCTCCGGCCGGCGCGACCAGACGGCGATCTCCTCGATCGGGAAGGCGCTGCGGTAGCAGCCGGCCAGGGCATGGGCGATGCGGCCGCTGCCCAGCAACAGCAGGCGCCGGCTGTCCGGGCGGGCGAGGTGGCGGGCGGCCAGCACGCTGGTCGCCGCCGTGCGCCGGTCCGTCAACTCGCCGCCGTCGAGGACGGCCAGCGGCCGGCCGGTCGCGGCCTCCGACAGCAGGTAGACGGCGTGCACCGCCGGCAGGCCCGCGGTTGCGTTGGCTGGAACGACATGCACCAGCTTGACCCCGGTGAAGCCACCTGCCTGCCAGGCGGGCATCAGCAGCAGCGAGGCCTGCCCCGCGCCGGAGGGGCCCAGCCCGTGGTGGTGGCGCAGCGGCGCCTCGCAGCCCTGGCGGAACATGGCCTCCAGCGCGCCGATCAGCGCCGGCCAGGGCAGGCGGGCCCGCACCTCCGCCGCATCCAGGATCCGCATCACCCCTCCCCGCCCCGGCCGTGCCGCGCCGTCCGCGGCCGGTGCGGCAGTGTCGCCGCCGGGCGGGCGGCGCGCCAGGGCCGCCGGCCGCCCCTGGCACAAGGCTTGCGTGGGGCGCGCGGATGACTCTCCCCGACGCAGGGGAAGAGCGCGCGAATTGCGCTGGTCATGCGGTCGCGGTAACGGGAGAATCGAGGGGCGTGGACACCGCGAGGCGCGGTCTCCGTTCAGGCCCCGAACCGCTGCGCTGGATTCGCAGCGGAACCTGCTCGGTTTGGGGAGATTGTTCATGCGGCCATTGCGTCTAGCCTTTCTGGGAGCGGTCGGGGCCCTCGCCCTGGGTGCCGGCCTCGGCGGCGCCCAGGCCCAGCAGCCGGCAGCCCAGGGCCCGGCGGCGACACTGGATGCCATCCGCGCGCGCGGCACGCTGATCTGCGGCGTGAACACGGGCCTCGCCGGCTTCGCCCAGCCGGACAGCCAGGGGGCCTGGAAGGGCTTCGACGTGGATTTCTGCCGCGCCGTCGCCGCCGCCATCCTGGGCGACGCCAGCAAGGTCCGCTACGTGCCCACCACGGCGCAGAACCGCTTCACCGCGCTGCAGTCGGGCGAGGTCGACCTGCTGTCGCGCAACACCACCTGGACCATGTCGCGCGACACCAGCCTGGGCTTCGACTTCGGCGCCATCACCTTCTTCGACGGCCAGGGCTTCATGGTGAAGAAGGCCCTGGGCGTGAACAGCGCCAAGGAGCTGAACGGCGCCACCATCTGCGTCCAGCCCGGCACCACGACCGAGCAGAACCTGACGGACTGGGCGCGCTCCAACAACGTGCAGTTCACCCCGGTGGTGATCGAGCGGCTGGAGGAGCTGGTCAGCGCCTATGTCGCCGGCCGCTGCGACGCCTACACCACCGACGTCTCCGGCCTCGCCGCCACCCGCTCGGCGCAGCCGACGCCGGCTGACCACGTGATCCTGCCCGAGGTCATCAGCAAGGAGCCGCTGGGCCCGGCCTACCGCCACGGCGACCAGCGCTTCGGGGACATCGTCCACTGGGTCCACTACGCCATGCTGACGGCGGAGGAGCTGGGGATCGACAGCAAGAACATCGACCGCATGGCGAACGACCCGCGGCCGGACGTGCAGCGCCTGGTCGGCAAGACCGGCGACCTGGGCCAGATGGTGACGCTGCAGCCGAACTGGGCGGTGAACGTCATCAAGCAGGTCGGCAACTACGCCGAGGTGTTCGAGCGCCACCTGACCCCGATCGGCATCCAGCGCGGCCCGAACGCGCAGTGGACCAAGGGCGGCCTGCAATACGCGCCGCCGCTGCGCTGACGCGGGACGGGACGGGCCGGGGCTGATCCCCCGGCCCGTCCCACCTTTGCCACCCGGCCCGGCATGGGCAAGGAGAACAGGCCAACACGATGTCGCAGACCACCATCGACCCGCGCCTCCTCCGCCCGCCGCCGAAAAGGCCGCTGCGACTGAGCTGGCGGGACGAGCGCCTCCGCTCGATCGTCTGGCAGGTGCTGATCGTCGGGCTGGTGGTCGCCCTGGTCTGGTGGCTGGCCCGCAACACCGCCCACAACCTCGAGGTCCGGCGCATCGCCACGGGCTTCGGCTTCCTGTGGCGCGAGGCGGGGCTGCCGATCGGCGAGCACCTGATCGAATACTCGCCCACCAGCACCTATTTCCGCGCCCTCACCGTGGGCGTGCTGAACACGCTCAAGGTCGCCGTCATCGGCATCGTCCTCGCCACCGTCCTGGGCACGCTGATCGGCATCGCCAAGCTGTCGAAGAACTGGCTGCTCTCCCGCGTCGCGGGCGCCTATGTCGAGCTGGTGCGCGACCTGCCGCTGCTGCTGCAGCTGCTGTTCTGGTACACGATCCTCCAGTCCCTGCCCGGGCCGCGCCAGGCGCTGAACCCCGGCGGCGGCATCTTCCTGTCCAACCGCGGGCTGAAGCTGCCCTGGATCGAATGGCAGGATTCCCACACCTTCGCCCTGCTCGCCTTCGTCGTCGGCGCCGTCGCGACCTGGGCCTATGCCCGCAGCGCCCGCGCCAAGCAGATAGCGGACGGCCAGCCCCGCCGGGTATGGCCCTTCGCGCTGGCCTTCCTGGTCGGCCTGCCGGTCGCCGTCTGGGCCCTGACCGGCGCGCCCTGGACGGTGAGCTGGCCCGCCCTGCGCGGCTTCAACTTCCAGGGCGGCATCACCGTCAGCCCGGAGTTCTTCGCGCTGCTGATCGGCCTCGTGATGTACACGGCCGCCTTCATCGCCGAGATCGTGCGCGCCGGCATCCTCTCCGTCTCGCAGGGGCAGTGGGAGGCGGCGCAGGCGCTGGGGCTGCGGCCCGGCGCGACGCTCCGGCTGATCGTGCTGCCGCAGGCGCTGCGCGTCATCATCCCGCCGATGACCAGCCAGTACCTGAACCTGACGAAGAACTCCTCGCTGGCCGTCGCCATCGGCTACCAGGACATCGTCTCGATCGCCAACACGACGCTGAACCAGACGGGCCAGGCGATCGAGGGCATCGCCATCATCATGCTGGTCTACCTGACCATCAGCCTGAGCATCAGCCTCTTCATGAACTGGTACAACACGCGCATCGCGCTCATCGAGCGCTGAGGAGGGCCGGGTCATGAGCGACGTCACCCTCAACACCGCCGCGGCGGCGGTTCCGGAGGCCGCTCCGCGCAACCCGCCCGCCCTGGCCGTGGGACCCGTGGCCTGGGTGCGGGCGAACCTCTTCTCCTCCTGGATCAACACGGCGGTCACGCTGCTGCTGGCCTACCTGATCGTGCGCTGGACGATCGGCTTCATCGACTGGGCCTTCGTCAACGCCATCTGGTCGGTGCCCAGCAACCAGACCCAGGCCTGCCGCGACCTCAAGGGCGTGGGCGCCTGCTGGGCCGTCATCACGGAGAAGCACCGCTTCATCCTGTTCGGCACCTATCCCTTCGAGGAGCACTGGCGGCCGGCGGTGGTCTGCCTGCTGTTCATCGGGCTCTACATCGTCTCCGCCATGCGCCGCTTCTGGCGGTGGGAGCTGGCGGTGGTGTGGCTGGTGACGCTGACCGTCATCGGCATCCTGATGTGGGGCGGCGTGCTCGGCCTGTCCTATGTCCCGCAGGAGCGCTGGGGCGGCCTGCCGATCACCCTGATCCTCTCCACCTTCGGCCTCGCCTTCGCCTTCCCGCTCGCCATCCTGGTGGCGCTGGGCAAGCGCTCCAGCATGCCGGCGATCCGGCTGCTCTGCGTCGTCTATGTCGAGCTGATCCGCGGCGTGCCGCTGATCTCGCTGCTGTTCATGGCATCCGTGATGTTCCCGCTCTTCCTGCCGGAGGGGATGAACGTCGACAAGCTGCTGCGCGCCCAGGTCGCCATCATCCTCTTCGCCGGCGCCTACCTGGCCGAGGTGGTGCGCGGCGGGCTCCAGGCCCTGCCCAAGGGCCAGTACGAGGCGGCGGACGCGCTGGGCCTGTCCTACTGGAAGAAGACGGGCTTCATCGTGCTGCCGCAGGCGCTGCGCCTCGTCATCCCGCCGCTGGTGAACACCTTCATCGGCTTCTTCAAGGACACCTCGCTGGTGCTGATCATCGGCATCTTCGACCTGCTGACCGCCGGCAAGACGGCGATCGTCGAGCCAGCCTGGCAGGGCTTCGGGGTGGAGGTGTACGTCTTCGTCGGCGTGATCTACTTCCTGTTCTGCTTCGCCATGTCGCGCTACAGCCAGAACCTGGAGGCGGAGCTGAACCGCCACCGCCGGCGCTGAGCCGCAGGCGTCCCCTCGCCCGCCGCCCGGGAAGCCGCGCTTCCCGGGCGGCGATCCCTTCCGGGCCCCGGCGGCCCGCCCCCTCCGGGCCACGTGCCCGATCCGCTTCCGAACGGAGGAGTTCCGCCCATGAGCGCCGCGCTCGACGAAGGCTCCATCGCCTCGGCCATCAAGGCCGATGCCCCGCCGGCGATCCTGCTGGAGAACGTCAACAAGTGGTACGGCGCCATGCACGTGCTGCGCGACGTGAACCTGGCCGTCGCGGCCGGCGAGCGGGTGGTGGTCTGCGGCCCCTCGGGCTCGGGCAAGTCCACCATGATCCGCTGCATCAACCGGCTGGAGCAGCACCAGCAGGGCCGGATCGTCGTGGACGGCATCGAGCTGTCGGACGACCTGCGCAGCCTGGACGCGATCCGGCGCGAGGTCGGGATGGTGTTCCAGTCCTTCAACCTGTTCCCGCACCTGACCATCCTGCAGAACTGCACCCTGGCCCCGATCTGGGTGCGCAAGATGCCCAAGGCGGAGGCCGAGGAACTGGCCATGGACTACCTGCGCCGGGTGAAGATCCCCGAGCAGGCGAACAAGTACCCCGGCCAGCTCTCCGGCGGGCAGCAGCAGCGGGTCGCCATCGCCCGCGCCCTGTGCATGAAGCCCAAGATCATGCTGTTCGACGAGCCGACCTCGGCACTCGACCCGGAGATGATCAAGGAGGTGCTCGACACCATGATCGGCCTGGCCGAGACGGGCATGACCATGATCTGCGTCACCCACGAGATGGGCTTCGCCCGCACCGTGGCCGACCGGGTGGTGTTCATGGACCGCGGCGAGATCGTCGAGTCGGGCACGCCGGACCAGGTCTTCAACGACCCCAAGACCGACCGCCTGAAGATGTTCCTCTCGCAGATCCTGCGCGGCCACTGACAAGGGACGGCGGGAGGCGCTGACCCATGGCGGCGCGGGGTGCGCCCGTGGCCCGGGGACAAGGCTCCGCCTCGCCCCCGATACCCCCACTCCGCCAGGACCCTGCGGGCCCTGGACCCGATCAGCGCTGCCGCGCGGATGACTGCGACGGGGTCACGGCGCCGAGGAGCATGGCCCCTCGGCGGGTACAGTCTCCTTACTCGCTGACGCCTTTGACGCTTTTCCAGAGTCCCGCCTGTCCGCGCGCCGTCAGGGTTCAGCCCACGGGCTGACTACAGCCGCACCGCACCAGACTCCCAGCGGGGACCGGGGCCCGCTTGTGGCCCCGGCAGGGGAGGGTCCGGGACGGGGATCGACGCACGGCGTCGATGCCACGGGCCGGCCTCGCCTCCCGGTCCGACGCCGGAACACCACAGCCCGACAGGTCACCTCATCCCGCCACCGTATGATACGGGCGGTCCGCTCCGCCCGCCTGGGGGGACGGCATCCCTTTCCTGCCCTGCTCCGGCGCACCCGGGGTCCGGGCGACGGGACGAGGCGGCCGGCCCTTGCCGTCCTGTCCCGGCTGTCCGGAGGTTGAACGGGCTGCCCCTTGCGTCCGCCTCTCGGCCCAGCCTATGCCTGTGGCGTAACGCAATGCGTCCCGGCCCGTGACCTCAGACATGTCGCACAGCAGGGGACGCCCCCTCACCCTGCCGCTGCTCCTCGCCGTCCTGGGGGTCGTCTATGGCGACATCGGCACCAGCCCCCTCTACGCGCTCCGTGCCGCCCTGCTGCACTTCGCCTCGGATGGGCTGGAGCGCTGGGAGGTGCTTGGCGTCCTCAGCCTGATCGTCTGGTCGCTCTTCATCGTCGTCACGGGGAAATACGTCCTCCTCGTGCTGCGCGCCGACAATCGCGGCGAGGGCGGCATCCTGGCGCTGATGGCGCTGGCCCATCGTGTCACCGCCACGCCGCGGGGACGCAACCTCGTCGTCATGGTCGGCATCGCCGGCGCCTGCCTGTTCTTCGGCGACGGCATCATCACCCCGGCCATCTCCGTCCTCTCGGCGGTCGAGGGGCTGAAGCTGATCTCGCCGGTCTTCGACCAGGCGGTGACCCCTCTCTCCCTGGCCATCCTGGTCGCGCTCTTCCTGGTGCAGTACCGCGGCACCGGGGCGGTCGGCCGGATCTTCGGCCCCGTCACCGTGCTGTGGTTCGCCGCCATCGGCCTGCTGGGGCTGGTGGAGATCCTGCGCGAGCCGGGGGTGCTGGCGGCGCTGTCGCCGCACCATGCCATCCGCTTCTGCATCACCTACAGGCTGGCGGCCTTCATCGCGCTCGGCTCGGTCGTGCTGGCGATCACCGGGGCCGAGGCGCTCTATGCCGACATGGGTCATTTCGGGAAGCGTCCCATCCAGCTCGCCTGGATGACCTTCGTCCTGCCCTGCCTGCTGCTGAACTACCTGGGCCAGGGGGCGCTGGTGCTGAGCGACATCGCTGCGCTCGACAACCCCTTCTACCTGCTCGCGCCCGGCTGGATGCGGCTGCCACTCGTGGTGCTGGCGACCTTCGCCACCATCATCGCCAGCCAGGCCATGATCTCCGGCGCCTATTCCATCGCGCGGCAGTGCGTGCAGATGGGGCTGCTGCCGCGGCTGGTGGTGCATCACACCAGCGAGACGGAGGAGGGGCAGATCTACCTGCCCCAGGTCAACTTCGCCCTGCTGATCGGCGTGGTGATCCTGGTCCTGACCTTCCGCAATTCCGACAGCCTCGCCGCTGCCTACGGCATCGCCGTGACGGGCACCTTCCTCGCCACCTCCTGCCTCGCCGGCCTGGTGTTCCGGCGCAGCTTCGGCTGGCCCCTGGCGCTGGTGCTGGCCGTCTTCGTGCCGCTCTTCCTGCTCGACCTCGCCTTCTTCATCTCCAACGTGCTCAAGATCCCCGATGGCGGCTGGGTGCCGCTGGTGCTGGGCGTGGCGATGTTCGTGCTGATGGTGACATGGCGGCGTGGGCGCGAGCTGCTGATGAGCCGCTTCCGCCAGGACAGCCTGCCGCTGAAGTCCTTCCTGGCGCGGCTGCCGCAGTCCCGCACCATCCGGGTGCCGGGCATCGCCGTCTTCATGACCGGCCAGGCGGACTACGTGCCCAACGCGCTGCTGCACAACCTGAAGCACAACAAGGTGCTGCACGAGCGGATCATCTTCGTCACCGTGCTGAACGAGGACGTGCCGCAGGTGTCCGAGCGCAGCGAGGCGACCCAGCTGGCCCCGGGCATCTACCGCGTGCTGCTGCGCTACGGCTTCCTGGAGAGCCCGAACATCCCGCGCGACCTGGAGGCGCTGAAGGATCTGGGCGAGGGCTTCAACCCGATGCAGGCCAGCTACTTCCTGGGACGGGAGACGCTGGTGCAGGCCACGGTGCCGAAGATGGCGGCGTGGCAGCAGTGGCTGTTCCGGGTGATGAGCCGCAACTCCGTTCCGGCGACCGAGTTTTTCCGTATCCCCAGCGATCGGGTGGTCGAGCTCGGCGTCCGGGTGGCCATCTGACACCAGGTGCGGACCCCGTGCCGCCGGTGCTGTGCCGCCGGCACCCGGCGGCACGGGGGCGCCCCCCCGGGGGCGGATGGCGTGAAGGAGGAGGCGCATGACCCGGATCATCCTGTCCCCCAGCGGCGGTCCCGGCCTTCCGGAGGGAAGCCCGGAGCATCGCTACGAACTGGAGCTGGTGCTGGATGGGCAGGGCCTGCCTTCGGCCGAGGCCTGGCTCGGGGATACCAACCCCTGGCCTGCCCGGCGCCAGTGGCCGGGCCAGGGCGTGATGGAAGGGGACGTGCAGTACGATCCCGACCTCGGCTGGGCGCTGCGCTTCTTCCACCCGTCCGACCGGGCGGATGATGCGCCCTTGCATGCGGTCATGCAGGTGCGGACCTGGCTGCGACCCGGCGAGAATGTGACGATCGTGGAGCCGAACGGGAAGGAACATGGCTGGCGGGTCGTCAGCATCGCTTGATCCCAACGGTGGATGACCTGACCGGTCATGCTGTGGTGTTCGGGCGTGGGACCGGGAGGGGGCACCGGCCTGCGGCATCGACGCCGTGCGTCGATCTCCGTCCCAGACCCTCCCCTGCCGGGGCCGCAAGCAGGCCCCCGTCCCCGCTGGGAGGCTGGTGCTGCGCGGCTGCCGTCAGCCTGCGGGCTGATCCCGGGGAGAGCGCGGACAGGCGGGACTCTGAAAAAGCTTCAGAAGGCGTCAGCGAGTGCGGAGGCCGGTCCCGCCGAGGAGCATGGCTCCTCGGCGCCTCGACCCCGTCGCAGTCATCCGCGCGGCAGCGCCCACCGGGTCCAGGGCCCGCAGGGTCCTGGCGGAGTGGGGGTATCGGGGGCGAGGCAGAGCCTTGCCCCCGGGCCACGGGCGCACCCCACGCCAGCACGCATCAGGGCATCACACCGTCCGTATGAGCCTGCCATCGCCCGAAGCCGACTTGATTTGGCGCCGCCGTCCGCGGCAAGCCCTTGTTCCTGGTTTCGGTGGCCTGGCCTGGTGTCTTTGCCGCAACGGGCCGGAGGGCTCTGTGGGTGATGCCGGAATGCCAGTGGCCAAAAGCAAACGGGGCGTCCGTTACCGGACACCCCGTTGAATTGGTGGAGCCAATCGGAATCGAACCGACGACCTCCTGAATGCCATTCAGGCGCTCTCCCAACTGAGCTATGGCCCCGCACCAGGCGGTGCGGGCGTATAACCCCCCCCTGCCGGACACCGCAAGACCCCTGCCCGGAGAAACTTGCGCCGGCTGCATGCGCCCGGTGCGGGGGCGCCCGGTGCGGGGAGGGCTGGTACGGCCGGGGGTGCCGGGGCCGGGAGTTCCCTGGGATGCCTCTGATGCTCTATGAGAACGTTCAAGCGAGGAGCAGGAGCGCCCATGAGCAGCAAGGTCTACACGGATGCCCGCAGCGCCCTGTCGGGCGTGTTGCGGGATGGGATGCTGATCCATTCCGGCGGCTTCGGCCTCTGCGGCATCCCGGCGGCGCTGATCGAGGCCATCCGCGAGAGCGGCGTGAAGGACCTCACCGTCGTCTCGAACAATGCCGGGATCGACGATGCGGGGCTGGGCCTGCTGCTGAAGACCCGCCAGATCCGCAAGATGATCTCCTCCTATGTCGGGGAGAACGCCGAGTTCGCCCGGCAGTACCTGGCCGGTGAGCTGGAGATCGAGTTCAACCCCCAGGGCACGCTGGCGGAGCGCATCCGCGCCGGCGGCGCCGGCATCCCCGCCTTCTTCACCCGCACCGGCGTCGGCACCGCCGTCGCCGAGGGCAAGGAGGTGCGGAACTTCGACGGGCATGACTACGTGATGGAGCGCGGCATCTTCGCCGACCTCGCCATCGTCCATGCCTGGAAGGCGGACACTGAGGGCAACCTCGTCTTCCGCAAGACTGCCCGCAACTTCAACCCGATGATGGCCACCGCCGCGAAGGTGACGGTCGTCCAGGTGGAGGAGCTGGTGCAGCCGGGCGAGATCGACCCGGACCACATCCACACCCCCGGCATCTACGTGAAGCGCATCGTGCTGCTGCCGCCCGGCTACGAGAAGCGGATCGAGCAGCGCACCCTGCGCAAGCGCGCCGATGCCGCCCCGGCCGCCGCCGGCACCGACCCCCTGCCCACCGCCTGAGGAGCGCCCGTCATGCCCTGGACCCGTGACCAGATGGCCGCCCGCGCGGCCCGCGAGCTGCAAGACGGCTTCTACGTCAACCTCGGCATCGGCATCCCGACGCTGGTGGCCAACCACATCCCCGACGGCGTCTCGGTGCAGCTGCAGAGCGAGAACGGCATGCTCGGCATCGGCCCCTTCCCCTACGAGGGCGAGGAGGACCCGGACCTGATCAATGCCGGCAAGCAGACCGTCTCGGAACTGCCCACCACCTCCTACTTCTCCTCCGCCGACAGCTTCGCGATGATCCGCGGCGGGCATATCGACCTGTCGATCCTGGGCGCCCTCCAGGTCGCGCAGAACGGCGACCTCGCCAACTGGATGATCCCCGGCAAGATGGTGAAGGGGATGGGCGGCGCGATGGACCTCGTCGCCGGGGTGAAGAAGGTGGTGGTGCTGATGGAGCACACCGCCAAGGGCGACGCGCCGAAGCTGCTGAAGCAGTGCAACCTGCCGCTCACCGGCAAGGGCGTGGTGGATCTGGTGGTCACCGAGCTGGCGGTCTTCTCCATCGACCGGGAGGCCGGCCGCATGACCCTGGTCGAGATCGCCCCCGGTGTCACCGCCGAGGAGATCCGCGCCAAGACCGAGGCGGAGTACGAGGTGCCGGCGAACCTCCTGGCGGCCTGACGGCCGGCGCCGCGGTGGGCCATCCCGCGGGCCCGCCGCGGCCCACGGGCCGGCCCCGCCCTGCCCCCGGGGCCCTCATCTGCCGGGAGCAGGGCTTACGCGGGAGGCGTTCGTGACCGTGCGGGAGCGGGCGGGGGGGCGCGGAGCCGCTCCCCCGGCGGGGATCGGCCCGGGGCGTAGCGCCGCCGGGGTGACGAGGGGGCTGGACCGGCCTCCCGGTCAGACAATCGGGCGCTTCTCCAGCTTCCTGGCCAGGGTGCGCCGGTGCATGCCGAGGCGCCTGGCGGTTTCCGAGATGTTGAAGCCGGTCTCCACGAGCACCTCGTTGATCCGTTCCCACTCCAGGGTCTTGATGGACGCCGTCGAGCGACCGGATACGGAGACGTCCGGATTGCCGGCCGCCTTGTCGAAGGCCGCCTCGATGTCGTCCGTGTTCGACGGCTTGGCGAGGTAGTGGCAGGCGCCGAGCTTGATCGCCTCCACCGCCGTCGCGATGCTGGCGAAGCCGGTGAGGACGACGATCCGCATGGACGGGTCGCGGGCGTGCAGCGCCTGCACACAGGGAAGCCCCGACGCGGTCTTCAGCTTCAGGTCCACGACCGCGAAGTCGGGAACGTCCTGGGCCAGGGCCACGTCCAGCTCCTCGGGCCCGCCGACCACCCGGACCTGGTAGCCACGCCGCTGGAAGGAACGCTGGAGCGCGTGGGCGAAGACGGCGTCGTCCTCGACGATGAGAAGCGAGCGCGGCTCGTCCAACTCGGCCTCCATGTCATGCCCCGGGGACAAGGGGAACGAAGATCCTGACCTCCGCCCCCCCCTGCGGAAGATTGGCGACCTCGACCCGGCCGCCAAGCCGTCTTGCGACCGTCACCACCAGGAACAGGCCCAGGCCGTGCCCGGCCCCCTTGCTGGACCTGTAGGGCTGGCCGAAATGCTGCAGCATCTCGGGCAGGAAGCCCGGCCCGTGGTCGCGGACGGCCAGCACCAGCATGTCGCCGGCCTGCGTGGCCGAGAGGTGGACCCGCTCCGCCGAGGCCTCGGCGGCGTTCTCCAGCAGGTTCCATACGGCTTGGCGCAAGGCGGGATCGGCCACCACCAGGGCCCCCGCGATGCCGTGGCCGTGGCATTCGAGCGGGATGGCATGGTGGGCGGCGCGCCAGGCCTTCGCCAGCTCGCTGATGAAGAGGCCGGCATCGATGCTGCCGAGCATCTCGCTCCGCGGCTCCCCGGCCGAGTGCAGGATGTCCGTCACGATCGACTTGCAGCGCCGGACCTCGGCCTGCATCTCGCGCAGTTCGCCGAGCAGCTCCGGGTCCGAGGCCAGCTTGGGCATGCGCTGCCAGTCGCTCAGGATCACCGACAGGGACGCCAGGGGCGTGCCCAGCTCGTGCGCCGCCCCGGAGGCGAACAGCCCCATGCGGACGATGTGGTCCTCCTCGGCGGCATGCTGCCGCATGTCGGCGAGATAGGCATCACGCGCGTGCAGGTTCTGGCTGATGCGGGTGATGAACAGGACCAGCAGCGCGGCCACGAGCGTGAAGCTCATCCACCGCCCCAGCGTGTAGAGGTCCGCGACCTCGTCCATCAGCTGCGGCGGGAACTGCAGCGGCAGGTGGCGATAGGTCAGGAGGGCGAAGCACCCCGCCGTCACCGCCACCAGGATCCAGACGAGCCCCGCCCGGAGCAGGATGGCGCCCAGCACGACCTGGACCAGGTACAGGGCGATGAACGGGTTCTCGGCGCCGCCGCTGAGATAGAGCTGCGCCGTCAGCGCCATGACGTCGAAGAGCAGCGCCAGCAGGAACTCCAGGTTCGTGATGCGCCGCCGCAGCATCCTCGAGCTGGCCAGGTTGACCGCGGCGAGCAGCGCCACGACCCCGAGCATCACGCCCACCGGCAGCGGCACGCCCAGCCCGAAGCGGACAGCCATGATGGTCATGAACTGGCCGGCGACCGCGAGCCAGCGCAGCTGGATGAGCTGCCACATGTTGTCGTTCGCGATCGCATCCGACGCGGAGCCGATATGGCGCGTCAGGGCGAGGAGCGGAGCGTCCTTCACGCGTCTTCGGCCTCCGCCCCGCGCACCAGCAGGACCCAGAGCCCCGCCAGGCCCATCGCCGCCAGTCCGAACCAGGTCAACGCATAGACCAGATGGCTGTTCCGGAAGGCGACCACCGTCAGGCCGCCGACCGGATAGCCCCCCGGGCTCGCGGCCGCATCCGCGTCGATGAAGTAGGGCGCGACCGGGCCCAGCCCCCGTGCCGAGGCGATGGCCGCGACGTCGCGGGAGAACCAGCGGCCGCCGGCCGGGTCGTTGCTCCGCAGGAAGGCGCCCCCGGGCTCGGACGGGCGCAGCAGGCCGGTGACGGTCACGCGCCCGGCCGATGGCCGGGCCTGCCGGTCGGCGGCGGCGCGCCGGTCCGGCGGCACGAAGCCGCGGTTCACCAGCACGGTCCAGCCGTCATCCGTGCGCAGCGGCACCAGCAACCAGAAGCCCGGACCCAGCTCCGTGACGGCCTGGACCAGGGTCTCCCGGTCGTCCAGCAGGGTGCCGGCGACGCGCACGCGCGTATAGGCTTCCGCCGGCGCCGAGAAGCCGGGCCACTCCGCCGGCCCCGGCGCGGGCCGCGGCTCCGCATGGATGCGGCGCTCCACCGTGGCGATCAGGTCCAGCTTCCAGGCGCGGCGCTGGACCTGCCAGACCCCCAGGGCGATGAACAGCACCGTCGCCGTGCCGAGGAGCGCCGCCAGAAGGCCGCGCTTCGCCGGGGACGGGCGCGCCAAGGCCGCTATCGGGCGCCGGTCGCGGGCATCATGGGCATCATGTTCGTGTTCAGGTGATACATGATCCAGATCGACCCGCTGATGGTGATCAGCACGATCACGGCCGTGAACACGAAGGCGAGCAGCGTCCAACCGCCTTCCGAGCGCGTGTTGAGGTGCAGGAAGTAGACGACATGCACGATGATCTGGACCACCGCGCAGGCGAAGATCAGCAGGGCCGTCACCTGGGGGTTCTGCAGCACGTGCCCCATCACCAGCCAGAACGGGATGGCGGTGAGGATGACCGACAGGGCGAAGCCGATCAGGTAGCCGCGTCGCGTGCCGTGGCCGTGCGTATCGCCGTGGCCGTGCAGATGGGGGGCGGGCGTGGCCGGATGGGCGGCCGTCGGGGCGGTCATCGGAGCACTCCGAACAGGTAGACGAAGGTGAAGACGCCGATCCAGATGATGTCGAGGAAGTGCCAGAACATGCTGAGGCACAGCAGGCGGCGCTGGTTCTCCAGCACCAGCCCGCGCTGGCCGATCTGGACCAGCAGGGTGGAGATCCAGATCAGCCCGAACAGGACGTGGAGGCCGTGCGTGCCCACCAGCGTGAAGAAGGCCGACAGGAAGGCGCTGCGCTGCGGCGTGGCCCCCTCGGCGATCAGGCTGGCGAACTCATAGAGCTCGACGCCCAGGAAGGCGGCGCCGAACAGGGCGGTGACGGCCAGCCAGAGCCGCGTCCCGGGCAGCCGGCCCGCCTCCATCTCCAGCATGGCGAAGCCGAAGGTGATGGAGGAGATCAGCAGGAAGGCGGTGTTGAGCGCCACCAGCGGCAGCTCGAAGATCTCGTGCGGCGTGGGGCCGCCGGCGAAGCTGGTGCTCAGCACGCCGAAGGTCGCGAAGAGCGCGGCGAAGATGAGCGCGTCGCTCATCAGGTAGATCCAGAAGCCCAGGATCGTCGCGCCGTTGCCGCCGGCGTGGTCGTGGTCCTCCGCCTCGGCCAGGTGGTAGGTGCGCGCCGGCTCGGCGGGGTGCGTGGCGTGCGGCATCGTCTCAGGCTCCTGCCGCCGTCAGCCGCGCCCGCTGGCCTTCCGTCCGCGCCACCTCGCTGGCGCTGATGAAGTAGTCGCGGTTGTAGTTGAAGGTATGGCCGATCGCGACCGCCAGCAGGCCGACGGCGCTCAGCGCGGCCAGCCACCACATGTACCAGATCATCCCGAAGCCCAGGGCGAGGGCCAGGACGGCGAGGTACACCCCGACGCCCGTGTTGCGGGGCATGTGGATCGGCCGGTAGCCCTCGGTCGGATGCCTGTAGCCGCGCTCCTTCATGTCGTACCAGGTGTCCAGCTCGTGCACGACGGGCGTGAAGGCGAAGTTGTAGGGCGGCGGCGGCGAGGAGGTGGACCATTCCAGCGTGCGGCCGTCCCAGGGATCGCCCGTGACGTCGCGCAGCGCCTTGCGCCGCACGATGCCCATGACGATGCTCATCACCGTGCCCAGGATGCCGACCAGGATGATGAGGGCGCCGACCGCGGCCACCACGAAGTAGGGCTGGAGCGTCACGTCCTCGATGTAGTTGATCCGGCGGGTCACGCCCATCAGGCCCACGATGTAGATGGGCGTCCAGGCGATCCAGTAGCCGATGACCCAGCCCCAGAAGGACACCTTGCCCCAGAACGGGTCGAGCTTGAAGCCGAAGGCCTTGGGGAACCAGTAGGTGATCCCCGCCAGCAGCCCGAAGACCACGCCGCCGATGATGACGTTGTGGAAGTGCGCCACGAGGAAGAGCGAGTTGTGCAGGACGAAGTCCGCCGGCGGCACCGCCAGCAGCACGCCCGTCATGCCACCCACCACGAAGGTCAGCATGAAGGCGACGACCCACATCATCGGCAGCTCGTAGCGGATGCGGCCGCGGTACATGGTGAAGAGCCAGTTGAAGATCTTCGCGCCCGTCGGGATGGAGATCACCATCGTGGCGATGCCGAAGAAGGAGTTGACGCTGGCGCCCGACCCCATGGTGAAGAAGTGGTGCAGCCAGACGATGTAGGACAGGATGGTGATGACCACCGTCGCGTAGACCATCGACGAGTAGCCGAACAGCCGCTTGCCCGTGAAGGTCGAGGTCACCTCCGAGTAGATGCCGAAGACCGGCAGGACCAGCACGTAGACCTCCGGGTGGCCCCAGATCCACACCAGGTTCCAGTACATCATGGGGTTGCCCCCCATGTCGTTGGTGAAGAAGTGGGTGCCGATGTAGCGGTCCAGGATCAGCAGGAAGAAGGCCGCGGTCAGGATCGGGAAGATCGCCACGGCCAGCACGTTGCTGCACAGCGCGGTCCAGCAGAAGACGGGCATCTTCATCATCGTCATGCCCGGGGCGCGCATCTTGATGATGGTCGCGACCATGTTGATCGCCGACAGCGTCGTCCCCACGCCGGCGATCTGCAGCGCCCACAGGTAGTAGTCCACGCCGGTGTCGGGGCTGTACTGCAGGCCGGCAAGCGGGGCGTAGGACAGCCAGCCGGTGCGCGCGAACTCGCCCACGAACAGGGACATCATGACCAGGGCGGCGCCGGAGACCGTCAGCCAGAAGCTCAGGTTGTTGAGGAAGGGGAAGGCCACGTCCCGCGCGCCGATCTGCAGGGGCATGACGAAGTTGATGATCCCCACCACCAGCGGGATGGCGACGAAGAAGATCATGATCGTGCCGTGCGCGGTGAAGATCTGGTCGTAGTGGTGCGACGGCAGGTAGCCTTCGTTGGCGCCGAAGGCGACCGCCTGCTGCGCCCGCATCATCAGCGCGTCGGCGAAGCCCCGCAGCAGCATGATGATGCCGAGGATGACGTACATGATGCCGATGCGCTTGTGGTCCACGCTGGTGAACCACTCCTTCCAGAGGTAGCCCCACAGCCGGAACCAGGTCAGCGCGGCCACGATGCCGAGGCCCAGCAGCGCCACGACGATGAAGGTGATGAGCAGGATCGGCTCGTGGATGGGGAAGGATTCAAGCGTGAGACGGCCGAAGACCGTCTTGAGGAAGCTATGCTCTGGCATGGTCTGGTCCGGGGATGAGGCCGCCCTGGGCGCCGGGGGCGCGAGGGAGCATGGAAGGGGTCATGCCGGCTGGTGCCTTCCGCCGACGGCTAGTTGTGGGGGGTTGGCTGGCCGGGCCCCGTGGGGCCGGGCGGGGCGGTGATGTTCGGGCCGGACCCCTTCTCCTCCGGCTCCCGCAGCAGCGCGGGCGTCGGGGGGGACCCGTGGGTGCCGCCGTGGGAGGGGGGCATGCTCATGCCGCCATGGGACGCGTGCCCGCCGCCGCCGCGGACCCGCTCCATGTCGCGGGCCATCACCTCCGCCGCGCAGGGCCTGCCCGGCTCGACGCACTGGTTGACCGCCCGGTCGAACAGGCCGTCCTGGACAGAGCCGAAGCGCGTCACGGGAACCCGTTCGCTGGGGCGGTCGAGCGCCAGGTACTCGGTCTGCCCGAGCGGGCCGCCCGACCTCGCCTGCTGCACCCAGCCGTCGAAGCCCGCCTGGTCCACGCCGCGCAGCCGGAAGCGCATGTGGGAGAAGCCCGCCCCTGTGTAGTTGGCGGAATAGCCCATGGAATCGCCGGGCTCGTTCAGCACGGCGTTGAGCTCCGACCGCATGCCCGGCATGGCGTAGATCATCCCCGCCAGGGTGGGCGCGTAGAAGGTGTTCATCTGCGTGCTGGAGGTGATCAGGAAGCGGACCGGCACGTTGACGGGCAGGACCAGCTCGTTCACCGCGGCCACCCCCTGCTCCGGGTAGATGAACAGCCACTTCCAGTCCATCGCCACGACCTGGATCTCGAGCGGCCTGGTCCCCGGGGGGACCGGCTTGCCCGGCGCGATCCGGTCCAGGGGCCGGAAGGGGTCGAGCAGGTGCGTGCTCGACCAGGTGACCGCGCCCAGGCAGATGATGATGAGCAGCGGGCAGGCCCAGATCACCAGCTCCAGGGACATGGAGTGGTCGAACTTGGGGTCGTAGGTGGCCTTGCGGTTGCTGGCCCGGTAGCGCCACGCGAACAGGACCGTCAGCGCCATCACCGGCACGATGATGAGCAGCATCAGCCCCGTCGCGATCAGGATCAGGTCGCGCTGCTGGATGGCGATGTCGCCGGTGGGATTCATCACGACCATGTCGCACCCGGCGAGCATGAGGAGTAGACAGGACATGCCCAGACGGGCGAGGCGCTTCACCGCCGCCGTTCCTTTTTCGCGCATGGGACGCCCATACCGGCCTGTGACCCTGGCGTAACATTGGACATTTTGTCCAATCCCCTGCCCCTCCCCATTCGGGCAGGAAGCCTCGTTCAGGCAGTATGGGCTGGACCGGATGCGGGCCTGGGCCGGGATGGGGTACGACGATGAGTGAGGCCGACGCCGCCGCGAGTTCAACGCCGCTGGAGCGGGACGCCCGCCTCGTCACGGCGCGCGATCACCGCATCGCGCCCGGCGAGATCGCGATCGGGGTCATCGTCGGCCGGACGAGCGAGTTCTTCGACTTCTTCGTCTACGGCATCGCCTCGGTGCTGGTCTTCCCGTCGCTGATCTTCCCCTTCGTCGATCCCCTGACGGGCACGCTCTACTCCTTCGCCATCTTCTCCCTGGCCTTCGTCGCGAGGCCGGTCGGGACGTTCATCTTCATGGCGATCGACCGCAAGCACGGCCGCGGCGTGAAGCTGACCATCGCCCTGTTCCTGCTCGGCGGCTCGACGATGTGCATGGCCTTCCTGCCGAGCTACCAGCAGGCCGGCTCCCTGGCGGTGGCCCTGCTCGCCCTGTTCCGGCTGGGCCAGGGGGTGGCCTGGGGCGGGGTGTGGGACGGGCTGCCGTCCCTGCTGTCGCTGAACGCCCCGCCCGAGCGGCGCGGCTGGTACGCCATGATCCCGCAGCTCGGCGCCCCGCTGGGCCTGCTGGTCGCGTCCGGGCTGTTCGCCTTCTTCCTCACGACCCTCTCCACCGAGGATTTCCTCGGCTGGGGCTGGCGCTATCCCTTCTTCGTCGCCTTCGCGATCAACGTCGTGGCGCTCTTCGCCCGCTTGCGCCTGGTCGCGACGCCGGAGTTCGGGCACCTCTACGAATCCCGTGCGCTGCAACCCGCGCCGGTGGGTGAGACGCTGCGGCACGAGTGGCGCACCGTCCTGCTCGGCACCTTCGCGCCCCTCGTCAGCTTCGCGATGTTCCACGTGGTCACCGTCTTCCCACTGTCCTGGTCGGTGCTCTTCAACGAGGATACGCCGGCCCGCTTCCTGATGGTCGAGATGATCGGCGCCGTGGTGGGCCTGCTCGCCATCCTGGCCTCGGGCCTGATCGCCGATCGCATCGGCCGGCGGATGCTTCTCGGCGGGTCGGCGGTGCTGATCGCGGCCTATAGCGGGTTCGCGCCGCAGTTGCTGGGCCAGGGCCGCATCGGGGAGGCCATCTACCTGATCCTCGGCTTCCTGCTGCTCGGCCTGGCCTTCGGGCAGTCGTCCGGCGCGATCAACTACGCCTTCTCCGCCAGGCGCCGGTATACGGGCGCGGCGATCACCTCCGACCTGTCCTGGCTGATCGGCGCCGGCTTCGCGCCGCTCGCCGCCCTCCTGCTCTCCAGCACCTTCGGGCTGCTCTCCGTCGGCGCCTATCTGCTGTCCGGGGCGGTCTGCACGCTGCTGGCGCTGGCCTTCAACAAGGAGTGGGCCGGCAAGTCCGCCTAGACGGCCCCTCCCCGCCCCCCGGCGGCCTGGCCGGGACGCCGCGCGTCTCGCCGGAGCGGCAAGGCGGCATGGCCGGCAGGACCGGGCCCCCGGGAGGAACCGCCCGCCGGCGGTTCCGGGAGGGCACGCCCGGCGTGCCCTCCCGGGCGTCACGCCCCGAAGACGCTCTCCGCCAGGGCGGGGGTGAAGCGGCGCTCGCCGATGTCGCGCTGCACCCGGGCGCGGTCGCGCAGCACCGGCGGGCCATAGCCGCCGGCGCCGGGGGTGATGATGTCCACGATGTCGCCCGTGCGCATGACGCCGCTGCCGCCAACCAGCGGTGCCGCCTCCTCGTTCATGCTGACGCTGCCGTTGCCGCCGGGCAGGCCGCCGGCCAGGCCCCAGGGCGCCGAGTTCAGCCGCGACATGGAGATGCGCAGGCGGCAGGGCGCGTCGGCGCGGTAGGTGCGGCGGATGCCCATGCCGCCGACGAACTGCCCCGCCCCGCCGGAGCCGTCCACCAGCTCGTAGCGCAGCAGGGTCAGCGGGTACTCCACCTCCAGCGCCTCCACCGGCAGGTTGGAGGTGTTGGTCATGTGGACCTGCACCCCGTCCAGCCCGTCCTTGTTGACCCGCGCGCCGGAGCCGCCGCCGATGGTCTCCAGGTAGATCCACATGCTGCCATCGGGGTTGGTGCCGCTGAAGGTCGCCGAGGCCACGGTGCTGTTGCAGGCCGCCGTCACCCGTTCCGGCACCACCTGGGCGAAGGCGAGGTGGATCACGTCCACCACGCGCTGGCACAGGGAGATGCGGCCGTTCACGGCCGCGGGGTGGGAGCAGTTCAGCACCGTCCCCGGCGCAGCCTTCACCGTGATCGGGCGGGCGAGCCCGGCATTGGGCAGGATGGTCGGGTCCACCACGCCCTTGACCGTGTAGTAGACGGTGGAGAGCAGCGCGGTCCAGATCATGTTGAAGCCGGCGCGCACCTGCTCCGGGCTCTCGAAGGACAGCGTCAGCTCGTCGCCCCGCACCGCGATCTCGCAGCCGATCTGGATTTCGCCCGGCCAGTCCTCCGCGTCGAACAGGTCGGTGGCGGCATAGGTGCCGTCCGGGATCGCCGCGATGCCGGCGCGCATCTTGCGCTCCGCGTAGTCCTGCAGCGCGTCGCCCGCGGCGAGCACCGTGTCGCGCCCGTACTTGGCGCAGAGCGACTGCATCCGCTGCACGCCCAGCCGGTTCGCCGCCATCTGCGCGCGCAGGTCGGAGAGGCGCTCGCGCGGCACCTGGCAGTTGAGGAGGAAGATCTCCTCCACGTCGCGTTGCAGCACGCCCTCGCGGTACAGGCGCACGGGGGGCAGGCGGATGCCCTCCTGGTAGATGTGGGCGTGGCCGCGGTCGGCGAAGTCGGAATGGTGCGCCGTGTTGATCACCCAGGCGACCATCTCATCCTCGAAGAAGACCGCCTCCGCCAGCACGATGTCGGGCAGGTGCGTGCCGCCGCCCTCATAGGCGTCGTTGCCCATGAAGACGTCGCCGGGGCGGATGGTCTCGATCGGGTGGCGCTTGAGGATGTTCGGGATGAACTCCAGGAAGGAGCCCAGGTGCATCGGGATGTGCTCGGCCTGGCAGAGCGTCTGGCCCTTCAGGTCGAACAGCGCGGTGGAGCAGTCGCGCCGCTCCTTGATGTTGGTCGAGTAGCTGGCGCGCACCAGCGCCTCGCCCATCTCCTCGGTGATGGAGGAGAGGGCGGAGCCGATCACCTCGATGGTGATCGGGTCGACGGCGGCCGTGCCGGGCCTGGCGCCGGCCGGGCGGGGCGGGGGCTGGAGGGCGTTCATGCGTCGAACTCCAGGATCAGGTTCAGGTAGGGTTCCACCCGCGCCGTCATCCCCGGCAGGATCAGGGTGGTGGCGTCCATCTGCTCGACGATGGCCGGGCCGGCGATGACGTTGCCGCAGCGCAGCCGCTCACGGTCGTAGATCCGGCAAGGCGTGAAGCCGCCGGCCTCCGGCAGCCAGACCTCGCGCGTGCCCATCACCGCGGCCGAGGCATCCGGCCCGGCATCGGCCTGCGGCTGGAAGCTGGCCTTGGCGACCAGCCCGACCGCCTCGATGCGGAAGGTGACGAGTTGCACCGGCTCGCCCTCCGCCACGAAGCCGTACTGGCGGCGATGCGCCTCGGCGAAGCCCTCGCCCAGCGCGAGCAGGGTCGTGCCGTCCAGCACTCCCCCCGGCAGGGCCACCGGCAGCTCGTAGTTCTGCCCGGCATAGCGCATGTCCACGGTGCGGGTCAGGCGCCGCTCGGCGGGGGCGACGCCCTCCTCCTCGAACCAGGCCTCCGCCTGCGTCTCCAGCTCGGCGAAGGCGGCTTCCAGCACGGGGATGGCGCCTTCGCCCAGCAGGGTCAGGCGGGTGGCGGCGAAGTCGGCGCGCAGGTCGGTGAGCAGCAGCCCCATGGCGCAGAGGATGCCCGGGTTGCGCGGCACGACGATGCGGCTGATGTCCAGCTCCCGCGCCAGCCGCGCCGCGTGCAGCGGCCCGGCGCCGCCGCAGGCGAAGAGCGCGTAGTCGCGCGGGTCGTGGCCGCGCTGCACGGAGATCACCCGGATCGCCTTGGCCATGTTGGCGGTCACGACGGACAGGATGCCCTGCGCCGTGTCCATCAGCTCCATGCCGAGCTGGTCGGCGAGGCGCCCGATGGCGGCCCTGGACAGCGACTGGTCCACCTTCATGCGCCCGCCCAGCAGGTATTCCGGGTTCAGCGTCTGGAGCACGACATTGGCGTCGGTGGTGGCGGGCTCGGCATTGCCCTGGCCGTAGCAGACCGGGCCGGGGAAGGCCCCGCAGGAGCGCGGCCCGACCTTCAGCAGCCCGCCATTGTCAACGAAGGCGATGGAGCCGCCCCCGGCGCCCACCGTGTGGATGTCCAGCATCGGCGCCTTGATCGGGTAGCCGTGCACCGTGGCCTCGCCGGTCAGCCGGCACTGCCCGCCCTGGAGCAGCGCGACATCCGTGCTGGTGCCGCCCATGTCGAAGGTGATCAGGTCGGGGATGCCGATGGCGCGGCCGATCTCCTGCGCCGCCACGACGCCCGTGGAGGGGCCGGAGAGGACGGTGCGGACCGGCAGGCGCGCGGCCTGCTCGAAGCCGATGACGCCGCCGTTGGACTGCGTCAGGTGCGGCGTGGCGGTCAGGCCCAGCTCCGCCAGGCGGTTGGCCAGGCGGCGGATGTAGCCCTGCATCACCGGGCCGAGATAGGCGTTCACCACCGCCGTCGAGAGCCGCTCGTACTCGCGGAACTCGGGCGCCACCTCGTGGCCGGTGCACAGGAAGGCCTCCGGGCAGACCTCGGCCACGATCTCCCGCGCGCGGGCCTCGTGCTCGGGGCTGACGAAGCCGTAGAGGAAGCTGACGGCGATGGCCTCCACCCCCGCCTCCTTCAGCGCGCGCGCGGCCTCGCGCACCGCCTGCTCGTCCAGCGCGATCTCCACGCGGCCGTCGTGGCGGATGCGCTCCGGCACGCCCAGGCGCAGGTCGCGGGCGACCAGGATGGGGGGCTTGTCCGCCTGCATGTCGTAGAGGTCGGGGCGCTTCTGCCGGCCCAGCTCCAGCAGGTCGCGGAAGCCGTCGGTGGTGACCAGGCCGGTGCGCACGCCCCTGTGCTGGATCAGCGCGTTGGTGCCAACCGTGGTGCCGTGGCCGAAATAGGCGACCTCGCCCGGATCGCCGCCGACGCGGCCGATCCCCTCGGCCACGCCCTCGGCGATGCCCTGGGACGGGTCGGCCGGGGTGGAGGAGACCTTCCAGACCTCGACCCGGCCGGAGCTGTCGTCGAACAGGCAGATATCCGTGAAGGTTCCGCCGGAATCCACGCCGATGCGCCAAGCCATGCAGAACTCCTCCGTCGGTCGGCGGCGAAGCCTAGGCAGGGGCCGGCGCGAAGGGACGCCACGAAATTCCCATAACAACTATACGCTGGACAGCATGGCGCCTCCTGCCGCCCAATCCCCCGGTCACGTAACGACCCCTTCCCCGACGAGGATGACGGCCGCATGGCGCCACAGGTGGACCGGTTCCAGGGCAGCGAGGAGATTCCGGCGCGGACCTCCGTCGTGGTGATCGGCGGCGGCATCGCGGGCGTTTCCACCGCGCTGTTCCTCGCGGACCGCGGCGTGCCCGTGGTGCTGTGCGAGAAGGGCGTCATCGGCGGCGAGCAGTCCAGCCGGAACTGGGGATGGACGCGGGTGATGGGCCGCGACGAGCGCGAGATCCCGCTAGGGCTGGAAAGCCTGAAGCTGTGGCACCGCATGAACGAGATGACCAGGGCGGAGACCGGGTTCCGCGAATGCGGCATCGCCTATCTCTGCGACACGGAGAAGGAGGTCGCCGACTACGAGGCCTGGCAGGAGAAGGCGCGCCCCTACCAGGTCCACACCCAGCTCCTGCGCGGCCAGGACATCGACCGCGTCGTGCCCGGGGCCGCGCGGCCCTATGTCGGGGCCCTGTACAATCCCGGCGACGGGCGGGCGGAGCCGACCAAGGCGGCGCCCGCCATCGCCGCCGGCGCCGCGGCGCGGGGCGCCACCATCCTGACCGGCTGCGCCGTGCGCGGCATCGAGACCAAGGGCGGCCGCGTGGACGCGGTGGTGACGGAGCGCGGGCGGATCGCCTGCGACAGCGTCGTGCTGGCGGGCGGGGCCTGGTCGCGGCTCTTCGCCGGCAATGCGGGGATCGACCTGCCGCAGCTCAAGATCCTGGGCAGCGTCTTCCGCACCGGCCCGGTGCCGGGCGCGCCCGAGGTCAGCGCCGGCAGCAACCATTTCGGCTTCCGCAAGCGGCTGGACGGCGGCTACACCGTCTCCCGGCGCAATGCCAGCATCTCCGTCCTCACGCCCGACAGCTTCCGCCTCTTCGCCGATTTCGCGCCGACCCTGGTGAAGTCCTGGCGCGAGCTGCGGCTGCGCGTCGGCTCGCAGTTCCTCACCGAATGGAACACGCCGCGCCGCTGGCGGATGGACGAGCAGTCGCCTTTCGAGCGCGTGCGCGTCCTTGACCCTGAGCCGAATGCCGGGCTGATCGACGAGGCCAAGCGCCTCCTCCCCGCCGCCTTCCCCGCCTTCAAGGCGATGCACGAGGTGGAGCGCTGGGGCGGGCTGATCGACGTGACGCCGGATGCCGTGCCGGTGATCTCCGCCGTCGATGCGATCCCCGGCTTCTTCATGGCGACCGGCTTCTCCGGCCACGGCTTCGGCATCGGCCCCGGCGCGGGACGGCTGATGGCGGACCTCGTGACCGGCGCCACCCCGGTGGTGGATGCCGAGCCCTACCGGCTGAGCCGCTTCAACCGGAGCCAGCGACTGGCCGCCTGACACGCCCCGACCCGGCCCCCGCCCGGACCAAGGAGACAGCATGCTTCCGACCCGTCGCGCCCTCCTGGGCTCCGCCATGGCCATGGGGGCGGGTCTCGCCCTGCCCCGGACCGTCCGCGCGGCACGCGTGCCGAACACGCTCGTCTTCGGCCTCTCCAGCTACCCGCCCAACCTGCAGGCCTTCGCCCCCGCCGGCACCGCCGCGCTGACGGTGAAGCTGCAGACCCATCGCGGCCTGCTCTCCTATGATGCCGCCGGCAAGGTGCGGGCGGAGCTGGCCGAGAGCTGGGAGCCGCAGGGCCCGACCGGCTGGCGCTTCAAGCTGCGCGAGGCGGTGTTCCACAACGGCAAGCCGGTGACCGCCGAGGACGTCCGCTGGACGCTGGAGCAGGTCGCGGCGGAGCGTTCCGTCTCGCCCTTCGCCGGGCAGTTCCGCGAGATCGAGCGCGTGGAGACGCCCGATGCGCGCACCGTCATCGTCGTGATGAAGGAGCCGACGATCGTCCTGCCGGAATGGCTGGCGCATCCGCACGTGCCGATCGTGGCCAAGGACTCGCTGGGCCGCGACGGCGTCGGGATCGGTGCCGGCCCCTACACCGTCAAGGCGCAGGAGCGCGGCACCTCCGTCGACCTGGAGGCCAACCCGCGTTTCTACCGCCCCGGCCTGCCGAAGATCCGCAACCTGCGCTTCGTCGCCTATGCGGACGAGAACCTGCGCGTCGCCGCGCTGCGGGCGGGGGACGTGGACATCATCGAGTACGTCCCCTGGGAGGCGATGGCCTCGATCGAGGCCGACCCGCAGCTGAAGCTGGACAACCAGAACGGCCCCTTCATGTGGATGGGCTTCAACGGCGCGCGCAAGCCCTTCGACAACCCGCTGGTGCGCCAGGCCTGCGCCTATGCCATCCGGCGCGAGGAGATCGTGCAGGCGGTGTTCTTCGGCCGCGGCGCGCCGCTGGCCGGCGTGCCGCTGATCGACAGCAGCCCCTTCTTCGACGCGGCGCGCAGCCGTCACTTCGCCCATGACCCGGGCAAGGCGAAGGCGCTGCTGTCCCAGGCAGGGCTCGCGGACGGCTTCTCCGCCCAGCTCCTCTCCACCGCGCAGTACGGCATGCACAAGTCCACCGCCGAGATCGTGCAGCAGCACCTGGCCGAGATCGGCGTCAAGGTAGAACTGAGCATGCCGGACTGGGCGACGCGCGTGGCCCGCGGCGGGCGCGGCCAGTACGACTTCTTCATCCAGGGCAGCACGGCGGACAACAACGACCCGGACGGGCTCTCCACCCTGCTCGACGGCACCCTGCCCCCCAGCACCGTGCGCAGCATGAACATCCCCACACCGGAGGTGCACCAGCTCTTCGCCGAGGGACGGCGGGAGTTCGACGCGGCGAAGCGCAAGGAGATCTATGCGCGGCTGGAGGCGCAGGCGCTGCAGGACTGCGCCCTGGTCGGCCTCGCCTGGCGCGCGCAGGGCTATGCGATGGCGAAGGACGTGCAGGGCTTCAGGGGCCTGCCGGGCGGGCTGAACTTCAACTCCGGCATCACGCTGGAGGACGTGACCCTTGGCTGAGCCGCTCCCGGCGGGGGCGGGGCGCGGCTGATGCTCTGGGTGCTGCGCCGGATCGGCATCGCCCTGGCCCTGCTCTGGCTGGTCAGCAGCATCGTCTTCCTGTCGCTGCACATGGTCCCGGGCGACCCGGCGGAGCTGCTGCTCTCCGCCGGCGGCGCCCCCGACCCGGCCGCGGTGGCGGAGCTGCGCGAGCGGCTGGGGCTGGAACGGCCGTTGCTGGAGCAGTACGGCAGCTTCCTCGGCGGGTTGCTGCGGGGGGATCTCGGCACCTCGCTGGTGGACGACTACCCGGTGGCACAGGAGATCGCGCTCCGCCTGCCGCGCACGCTGGAGCTGATCCTCGCCGGCACGGTGCTGGCCCTGCTGGTCGGCATGCCGGCCGGCATCGCCGCGGCGCTGCACCGGGGCAGCGCCTTCGACCGCATCGCCTCGGCCGTGGCGGCCTTCCTCCTGGCCCTGCCGGTCTTCGTGGTGGGCACGCTGCTGGTGCTGGTGCTGGCGCAGATGCTGCGCGTCATGCCCGCCGGCGGCTACGTGCCCCTGGCCCGCGACCCGGCGCAGCACCTGACCCTGCTCGCCCTGCCGGCCATCGCCATCGCCAAGGGGATGGCGGCGGTGGTCTTCCGCATGACGCGCGCCGCGGTGCTGGACACGCTGGGCAAGGACTTCATCCGCACCGCCCGGGCCAAGGGGCTGGCGCCGCGCCGCATCCTGCTGCGCCACGTGGTCCGGAATTCGCTTACGCCCGTGCTGACGGTGCTGGCCTTGCAGATGGGCTCGCTGCTCGGCGGCACGGTGCTGGTCGAGTACGTCTTCAACTGGCCCGGCCTCTCCACCCCGTTGCTGCGCGCGGTGGAGGCGCGGGACTATCCGATGGTGGTGGGCATCGTGCTGGTCATCTCGGGCCTGTTCCTGCTGATCAACCTGGTGACGGACCTGCTCTATGCCGCGCTCGACCCGCGCATCCGGGCGGCCTGAGATGCGCAGGCTCTGGCTTCCCGGCGGCGCGGTCGCCCTGATCATCCTGCTGGCGCTGGCGGCGCCGCTGCTGGGCCTGCCCGACCCGGTGCGGCAGGACATCGCCCGCCGCCTCGCCGGCCCCATGCTGGGCAGTCCGCTGGGGCGGGACGAGTTCGGCCGCGACGTGCTCTCCCGCCTCGTCTGGGGCGCGCGCACCAGCCTGTCCGTCGCCTTCGCCTCGGCGCTGATCGCGGGGGTGCTGGGCACGGCGCTCGGCCTGCTGGGCGGCTGGTTCCGCGGCCTGGGCGAGGTCCTGGCGGTGCGCAGCATGGACGTGATCCTGTGCTTCCCGCCCGTGCTGCTGGCGCTGCTGGTGGTCACCCTCGCCGGGCCCGGGGCGGGCACGCTGGTGCTGGTGCTCTCCGTGCTCTACCTGCCCGGCTTCGCCCGCGTGACCTATGCGGAGGTGCTCTCGGCCCGCGAGCACGACTACGTGGAAGCCGTCCGGGCGCTGGGCGCCCCCACCGGGCGCATCCTGCTGCGCACCGTTCTGCCCAACGTGGCCGGACCGGTGCTGGTGCAGTTCTCGCTGGCCGTCGCGGCGGCGGTGGTGCTGGAGAGCGGGCTCTCCTTCCTCGGCCTGGGCGTGGTGCCGCCCGCCCCCTCCTGGGGGCTGATGATCCGCGGCGCGCGGGCCACCATGGAGCAGGCGCCGCTGCTGCTGCTCTGGCCCTGCCTGGCGCTGACCCTGACCATCCTGGCGATGAACCTGCTCTGCGACGCGCTGCGCGACGCGGTGGACCCGCGCACCCCGTCCGGCCACCGGCCGCTGCGCCTGGCCGAGCGGCTCCTGCCCGGGCTGCTCCCCGCGCCGCGCGCCCCCGCCGCGGCGGAGACGGTGCTGGAGGTGCGCGGCCTGACGGTGGAGATCGCCACCCCGCGCGGCCCGATCCGCCCGGTGCAGGACGTCTCCCTCTCCGTCCGTGCCGGCGAGACCCTGGCCGTGGTGGGCGAGAGCGGCTCGGGCAAGTCCGTCACCGCGACCGCGGTGATGGGGCTGCTGCCGCCCGTCGCCGTGCCGGTGGCGGGCGAGGCCTGGTTCGGCGGCCGCGACCTGCTGCGGACGGAGGAGGCGACGCTGCGCAGGTTGCGGGGCGGCGCCATGGCCATGGTCTTCCAGGACCCGATGAGCAGCCTGAACCCCGTCCACCGCGTCGGCGACCAGGTGATCGAGGCGATCCAGGCGCACCAGGGCCTGCCCGCCGCCGAGGCGCGCGCGCTGGCCGAGGCGCTGTTCCGGCAGGTCGGCATCGCCGATCCCGCCCGCCGCCTGCGCGCCTTCCCGCACGAGATGTCGGGCGGCATGCGCCAGCGCGTGATGATCGCCATGGGCCTCGCCAACCGGCCGAAGCTGCTGATCTGCGACGAGCCGACCACGGCGCTGGACGTGACGGTGCAGGCGCAGATCCTCGACCTGCTGCGCGCCCTGCAGCGGGAGACGGGCACGGCGATGGTCTTCATCACCCACAGCCTGGGCGTGGTGGCGGAGATCGCGGACCGCGTCGCGGTGATGTATGCCGGCCAGATCGTCGAGCAGGGCAGCGTGGCCGAGGTCTTCGAGCGGCCGCTGCACCCCTACACCCGCGCCCTGCTGGCCGCGGTGCCCGAGGGCGACGAGCTGCCCGCGGGGATTCCGGGCGTGGTGCCGCCCCCCTACGCCCTCCCGCCCGGTTGCCGCTTCGCGCCGCGCTGCCCGCATGCCATCGCCGCCTGCTCCGCCGCCCCGCCCGCGCTGGAGGCGCCCGGCGCCGGTCGCGAGGTGCGCTGCATCCGCTGGCACGCGCTGGCCGCGGTGCCGGAGGCGGTGGCGTGAGGGCGGCACCGGCCCCCGGCGGAGGCCCCGACGCAGCGCGTCGAGCCCCCGATACCCCCTCCGCCGGGGGCGCCCCGGCCCCCGGACCCCGGCGGGAGGCCGGCGCCGCGTGGCAAGGTGCAGGCCTGCGAACTGAAGCCGGAGGGCGCGCGGTCAGGCGGGGCCCAGGAACAGACGAATGCCGGCAGCGGGCGAGGCGCCCGAATACGCCGGAGGCCCATGGCCTCGGGCGCATCGACCTCGTCGCAGGCTGTCCCGCGGCAGCACCCCCTGGGTCCAGGGCCCGCAGGGTCCCGGCGGAGTGGGGGTATCGGGGGCGAGGCGAAGCCTTTCCCCCGGGGGCCGGGGAGTCCACCGCATGAGCGAGGCGCTGATCGAGGCCAGGGAGCTCGCCAAGACCTTCCCGGCGCGCGGCATGCTGCGGCGCGGCAAGCCGGTGCAAGCGGTGCGGCGGATCGACGTGAGCGTGGCGCGCGGCGAGGCGCTGGGGGTGGTGGGCGAGAGCGGCTCGGGCAAGAGCACGCTCGGCCGCCTGCTGCTGGGCCTGCTGCCGGCGACGGGCGGCACCATGCGCTTCGACGGCCAGGCCATGGAGGGGATCTCCGGCACGGAGTGGCGGCGGCTGCGGCGGCGGATGGGGCTGGTGTTCCAGGACCCGTTCGGCAGCCTCGACCCGCGCCGGCGGGTGGGCGAGCAGATCGCCGACGGCCTCGCGATCCACGGGCTGGCGCCCGCGGCCGAGCGCCCGGCGCGGGTGGCGGCGCTGCTGGCGCAGGTGGGGCTCGATCCGGCGCACGGGCAGCGCTTCCCGCACGAGTTCTCGGGCGGGCAGCGGCAGCGCATCGGCATCGCGCGCGCCCTGGCCACGCAGCCCGAATTCCTGGTGCTGGACGAGCCGGTCTCGGCGCTGGACGTCTCCATCCAGGCCCAGGTGCTGCAACTGCTGGCCGAGCTGCGGCGCGAGCTGTCGCTCGCGATGCTGTTCATCAGCCACGACCTGCCGGTGGTGGCCAGCCTCTGCGACCGGGTGGTGGTGATGTATCTCGGCCGGGTGATGGAGGAGGGACCGTCGCGCCAGGTCTTCGCCCGGCCGGCGCATCCCTACAGCCGGGCGCTGATCTCGGCGACGCCGATGCTCGACCCGTCGCGGCGGACGGCGCGCATCCTGCTGCCGGGCGACCCGCCCAGCCCGGCCAACCCGCCATCGGGCTGCGTCTTCCGCACCCGCTGCGCCCATGCGCGCGACGCCTGCGCGGAGACGGTGCCGGAGCTGCGTCCCTTCGGCGGGAACGGGCAGCGCGTCGCCTGCATCCGGGCGGAGGAGATCGCCGAAGCGGCGGCGTGATAGCTGTTATTGGCTCGGCGGCGCTGATCCCCGGGCCGGCCGGCCGCTAGGCTCGCGACCTATCCGGAGAGGACAGATTCCCCCATGGTCGACGTCGTCAAGGTCAAGTCCGGCAGCAAGTTCGAGGATTCCCAGAACTACTCGCGCATCGTGGCGGTGGGCGACCTGATCTTCGTGTCCAACACCGCCGGCATCGACTACGCGACCCGTCAGATCTCGCCCGATGCGGGCGAGCAATGCACGAAGGCGCTGCAGAACATCGAGCGCGCCCTGGCCTCGGTCGGCGCGACCATGGCCGACATCGTGAAGGTGGTGAAGCACATCCCCAACCGCGAGGACAAGGACAAGGTCGGCGAGGCCTTCGCCCGCGCCTTCCAGGGCATCGACCCGACCTCGACCACGCTCTGCACGCCGCTCGCGAGCGACATCTACAAGGTCGAGCTGGAGGTCATCGCCTATCGCGGCGCCGGCAAGGCCGGGCAGCAGCGGCTGCGCATCACCGTCTGACGGCCCTCGGCCTCCTCGCCCCCGCCGGCCCGGTGCGGCCCGCCGTGCCGCCCCGGCGGGACATGTTGCGGCCCGACGCGGCCCGGCGGCATCATCCCGCCCGCTTCCAGGGAACGCGGCGATGAACCAGCGCGACCTCGAATGCTTCGTGAAGGTCGTGGACGCCGGCAGCTTCTCGCAGGCCGCCATCCTGCTCGGCCGCCCGCAGCCGGCGCTGAGCCGGCATATCCGCGACCTGGAGACGGACCTCAACACCACCCTGCTGTACCGCAACGGCCGCGGCGTGGTGCTGACCGAGGCCGGGCGCCGGCTCTATACCCGCGCCACCACGATCCTGACCCAGATCGCCGAGGCGCGGGCGGAGGTGATGGCGCGGGGCGGGCTGACCGCGGCGAGCATCGGCATGCCGGCCAGCCTCAGCCGCATCCTCGCCGCGCCGCTGGCGGCCGCGCTGGAGGCGGCGCATCCGGGCATCGGCCTCCGCTTCACCGACGCCTGCAACGGCCACCTGCTGGAGTGGCTGGCGGACAGTCGCCTGGACGTCGCCCTGCTCTACGCCACGGAAGCGTCGCAGCGGCTGTCCGCCGAGCCGCTGATCAGCGAGCCCATGCACCTCATCCGGCGGGCCGGCGGGGAGAGGGCGCCGGCCACCGTGCCGGCCGCCGGGCTGACGGCGCACGCCCTGGTGCTGCCGGGTCGGCAGCACGGGCTGCGGCAGCAGGCCACGCTCTGGGCCATGCGCAACGGGATCGAGCTGCGCATCCGCGCGGAATGCGACGGCTTCGCCTCCCTGCTGGAACTGGTCATGAGCGGCGTCGGGGCGACGATCCTCCCGGCCACCTCGGTGCGGCTGGAGATCGAACGCGGGCTGCTGCAGGCCTCGCTGATCGTGGACCCCGTCTTCTCGCGCCAGATCGTCCTGGCCACGCCGGCCAACCGGCCCAGCATGAAGGACCTCCTGCGCGCCATCAGGCGACAGGTCCGCGGCCTGGACCAGGCGACCGGCTGGAGCGCCGTGGAGCCGCCGGCACCGCAGGGCGGGCAGGTCACCGGGCCGTCGTGACGCCGCCCGCGGCCTGTCCCGTGGCAGGGGACCCGCTGCCCGGGCGGTGACGCCTATCGCGGCTGCCAGCCGCCGTAGCGCGGGTGCTCCGGCCCGATCGGCAGCGTCACCCGGCTGCCGGTGGCGGCGGAGTGGTACAGCGCCGTCAGCAGCTCCAGCGAGCGCCGCGCATCGGCCAGGGTGACGGGCAGCGGGCCGCCGCTGTCCAGCGCCTCGGCATAGGCGCGCATCTGCCCCTCGAAGCGCGGCGGTACCTCCTCCCAGCCCTCCAGCAGCGCGTCGATCCGCGCCTGCACCGCCGGGCCCGCCGCGGTGATCGTCCAGGGGCCGTCGCCGGGACGGTAGGGGGAGAGGGTGCTCTCGAAGGTGACGTTCTCGAAGCACAGCCGCAGCCGGGTGATCTGCACCTGCGAGCCGATGGTGGCGGAGAGCGCGACCAGCGCGCCCGAGCGCATCACCAGCGAGGCGACGGCGCAGTCCTCCACCTGGATGTCGTTCACCCGCGTCGCCGTCTCGGCAAAGACGCTGCCGACCTCGCCCATCAGCTCGCAGAGCAGGTCGTGCGGGTGGATGGCATGGGTGACCAGCGTGCCGCCCAGCTCCGTCTCCCACTTCCCGCGCCAGGGCACGGCGTAGTAGTCGGCGCCGCGCAGCCAAGCGGTCTCCACCGTGCCGAGATGGGGCTTCCCCGCGATCCCCGCATCGATGATCGCCTTCGCCCGCGCCACGCCGTCGCCCCAGCGGTACTGGAAGATCGGCATCACCCGGCCGCGGGCGCGGGCCTCGGCCGCGATCACCTCGTCCGCGTCGCGCAGGCTGCCGACCAGCGGCTTCTCGCAGATCACCTGCTTGCCCGCCTCCAGCGCCGCCAGCATCATCGGCTTGTGCACGGCGGGCGGGGTGCAGATGTCCACCACCGCCACGTCGGGCATCCGCAGCACCTCGGCGAAGTCGGTCACCGCGCGCGGGATGCCGAACTCGGTGGCGAAGGGGCGCAGCCGCTCCGGGTTCAGGTCGCAGACCGCCACCACCTCGAAGCGGTCGCGGTGCGGCAGGTAGCCTTCCAGCATGTGGTTGCGGCCGATGCCGCAGCCCACCACGGCCACCCTGTGCCGCGTCACGCGCGCTGCCCTTCCGTCATCGCCTCGGCCATCCTTTGGGCCGTCAGCGCCAGCTCCATCGCCTTGAAACAGCGCGCCTGCGGCATCGCCGTCTCTGTGCGGTCGCGCAGGTCGGCGGCGAACTGCCGGCCGAAAGGCAGCTCCACCCCCGAGCAGTCGATGTGCCGCATGCCCTGCCGGTCCACCAGGAACAGGTGGTCGCCGCCCGGCCGCCCGGCGATGTCCACGTATTTCCGCAGCTCGATGTACCCCTCGGTGCCGAGGATGGTCAGCCGCCCGTCGCCCCAGACCGGCAGCCCGTCCGGCGTGTACCAGTCCACCCGGACATAACCGGTGGCGCCGCCGCCGCGCAGGTGGAAGTCGCCGAAATCCTGCAGCCCCGGCCGGTCCGCATTGGCATGGTTGCCGATCGTGGCAGAGAGCACCTCCGCTTCCGTCGTGTCGGCGAAGAACAGGAACTGCTCGCACTGGTGGCTGGCGATGTCGCATAGGATGCCGCCATAGCGCGCCCGCTCGAAGAACCAGCCCGGCCGGCTGGGCTTGCGCAGGCGGTGCGGGCCGAGGCCGACGGTGTTGACCACCTGCCCGATGGCGCCGGCGCGGACCAGCTCGCCCGCCTGCACCGTGGCGCGCTGCTCGAAATGCTCGGAGTAGAGGATGGAATAGATCCGCCCCGTCTCCGCCTGCACCCGCCGCACCTCGGCCAGCTCGTCGAGCGAGACCATGCCCGGCTTGTCGGAGAGGTAGTCCTTGCCGTGCCGCATCGCGCGCAGCCCCAGCGCCGCCCGGTCGCCCGGGATGCCGGCGCTGACGATCAGCGCGACGGAGGGGTCCTCCAGCAGCCGGCGCTCGTCCTCCACCCGGGGGATGTCCGGGTGGTGGGCGGCGAAGGTCGCGGCGACGTCGTCCTCCGCCGCGAAGAAGCCCACCGGCGCGCCGCCCGCGTCGCGCATCGCGCGGACCTGGCCGTTGATGTGGTCGTGGTTCGGCGCGATGACCGCGAAGCGGAAGGCGGGCACGGCGTCAGCCACGGCTGAGGATGTCGTTGGCCTCGGAGACGAACTGCTGCGCCGCCACGCGCGGGGTCTGGCGGCCGAAGCCCACCTGCTCGCCGATGCGGCGCAGCAGGAAGGCGATCTCGCCCGCGCCCTTCGGCGGCGGTGGCGGGATCGGCCCGGCCAGGGGGGTGACGAGGTCGATATAGGCGACCTGCATCTTGCCCAGCTCGTCCAGGCTGCCGTCCAGCGCCGCGCGCTGCCGCGGATCGACCAGCACGCCGCGCTCCACGCCCAGCGCCTTGGCGGCCTCCGGATCGGTGACGAAGAAGTTCAGCAGCTTCACCGCCTCCTCCGCCCGGGGCGTGCGCGCATAGATGCTGAAGAACTGCGACGGCTTCAGGTAGTGGCCCGGCTTCGCGCCCGGCCCCCCGTTCGGCAGGGTGGTGATGGCCAGCTTGTTGCGGTTGATCTGCTGGTAGCCGACGAGCTGGTTGGAATGCGGGTAGGCGATGGCCGCGCGGCCGAGCGAGAGCGGGTTGGTCTCGATCGTGTCCTTGTCCAGCGCCTGGATGTCGGCGGGGACGCAGGCCTTGCGCTTGCGCGCGTCGGACCAGAAGGTCAGCCACTCCTCGGCCTCCGCCACGCCGAAGCCCAGCTTCTCCTCCGCCGTGTAGAGCGGCCTGCCCTTCTGGCGCAGGAAGTACTCGAACATCGGCTCGCGGTCGGTGCCGTCGGCCAGGCCGTAGAAGTCGGGGCGGTTCACCTTGCGGGTGATCTCCTCGCCCTTCGCCACCAGCTGCTCCCAGGTGGTCTCCGGGCTCGGCTCGGCGATGCCCAGCTCGGTCAGCAGGGTGCGGTTGTAGATCGTCGTGCTGGCATTGTTGCCCAGGTTGACGCCATAGAGCTTGCCGTTGGCCCGGCCCACGTCGAGCCCCGCCTTGTCCCAGCCGCCGATGTCCAGCGTCGCGGGGATGAAGCGGTCCAGCTCCAGCAGCGCGTTGCGGCGCGCGTATTCGAACAGGTAGCGATAGTCCATCTGGAACATGTCGGGCGCGTTGCGGCCCACGGTCTGCGTCGCGAGCTTCGTCCAGTAGTCGCCCCAGCCGACGCTTTCCCCGTCCACCGTCACGTGCGGGTAGCGCGCGGTGAAGAGGGCGTTCGCCTTCATGGTGCGGTCGGACCGCTCCCGCGATCCCCACCAGAAGGTCCGCAGGCGCACCGCCGCCTGGGCGCGCGCGGCTTCGGGAAGCAGGAACGGTGCGCCAAGGCCGAGCCCGAGGCCGGCGGACAGCATCTGCCTTCTCGTGGACATCAAATCCTCCTCGGCGTCCCCTTGGGAGGATCGCCATAAGTAACTGGTTGGTTCTATGCTGCCCGATGGCGCCCGGATTTGGAAGAGCGCGATGGGCCTCCGCCACGCCCGGACAGGGTGGGCCAGGAGGGATGGGCCAAGAAGGGTGGGCAAGAGGGGTGGGAATGCTTCAGGAGGTCAGCCCGCGGAACCGGATGGCCCTGGTCGGCACCGGGCACCGCGGCACGGGGATGTGGGGGAAGGAGTTGCTGGGCCGCTTCGGCGACCAGCTCGACCTGGTCGGGCTGTGCGACCTGAACGAGCTGCGGGCGCACCGCTCGCAGCGCGCGATCGGCACCAACGCGCCTGTCTTCACCGATTTCGACGCGATGCTGCGCGAGGTCCGGCCGGGCACCGTCATGGTCTGCACCCGCGACGACACGCATGACGAGCTGATCGTGCGCGCGCTGGAGGCGGGAGCGGACGTCATCACCGAGAAGCCGATGTGCACCACCGCCGCCAAGGCGCGCAGCATCCTGGAGGCGGAGGCGCGGACGGGCCGACGGGTGAACGTCGCCTTCAACTACCGTTACGCGCCCTTCGCCGCGAAGATCAAGGAGCTGCTGCTCTCCGGCGTGATCGGGGAGGTGGTGTCGGTGGACTTCCACTGGTACCTGAACACGAAGCACGGCGCCGACTACTTCCGCCGCTGGCACGCCTACGAGGCGAATTCCGGCAGCCTCTTCGTCCACAAGGCGACGCACCATTTCGACCTGCTGAACTGGTACATCGCCGCCGAGCCGGTGGAGGTCTTCGCGCGCGGCGCGCTGCGCCACTACGGCCCGAACGGCCCCTTCCGCGGCGAGCGCTGCCGCACCTGCCCGCATGCCGGGGAATGCGACTTCTTCCTCGACATCTCAGCCGATCCCTGGCTGGAGATGCTGTACGAGGACCCGTCGCGCGAGGACGGCTATGTCCGCGACGCCTGCGTCTTCCGCGAGGACATCGACATCTACGACACGATGAGCGCCTCGCTCAGCTACGCCAACGGCGTGCAGGTCAGCTACTCCCTCAACGCCTGCATGCCGATCGAGGGCCACCACCTGGCCTTCAACGGCCGCAGAGGCCGCATCGAGATCCGCCACCGCGAGACCCAGCCCTTCCCCATCCCCGAGTTCGACGAGATCCTGGTGATGCCGAACTTCGGCGAGGCCCAGCGCCTGCGCATCCCCCGCGAGCATGGCGGCCATTTCGGCGGCGACCGGCGCCTCCAGGCCATGCTGCTGGACCCCACCCTGCCCGACCCGCTGCACCAGCGCGCCGGCGCGCGGGCGGGGGCGCTGTCGGTGCTCTGCGGGGTCGCCGCGGTGGAAAGCGTGAAGACGGGACGTGCGGTGCCGGTGGCCGCGCAGCTCGGCGGGTAGATTCGTGTTCCCCGGGGGGAAGGCTCCGCCTTGCCCCCCGATACCCCCCATCCGCCAGGAGCAGAGCCCCTGGACCCCCTGGGGGCTGCCGCGGGACAGCCTGACACGGGGTCAAGGCGCCGGAGGCCCATGGCCTTCGGCGGGATACGCCGCCTCGCTTGCTGACAGCTTCCTGTTTTTTCAGGGCCCCGCCTGACCGCTCGCCCTTCGGGTTCAGCCCGCTGGCTGATCTTCAACCACGCAGAGCCAAACTCCGCCGGGGTCCGGGGGCCGGCTCGCCCCCGGCGGATGGGGTATCGGGGAAGGCAGAGCCTTCCCCGGGGAACGGGCGCAACGCCCCGAGATGTCACGGGCGCGCCGCGTTTCCCCCATCCGGCAGGAAGACGTGGCACAGCGCGGGATCGCAGTGCAGCGGCAGGCTGTCGCCGATGCCGATGTGGCGCTGGCCTTCGAGCTGGACGGTGATCGGCTGGCCGTCGGGCATGGTGCCGTAGACGAAGGAGGCGGCGCCGAGCTGTTCGACCAGTTGCACGCGCGCCTCGCCCAGGCGCAGGCCGAGTGGGTCGGTGCTGATGTGTTCCGGGCGGACGCCGAGGGTCACTTCCCCGGCCGGGGCGGGCAGCGGCAGGGCGCGGCCGCCCAGCTCCAGCCCGCCCTGGCCGGCGGTGGCGCGGAGGAAGTTCATCTTGGGGCTGCCGATGAAGCCCGCGACGAACTGGTTGGCGGGGCGATTGTACAGCTCCAGCTGCGTGCCGATCTGCTCCACCTGGCCGGCGCGCAGGACGACGATCTTGTCGGCCAGCGTCATCGCCTCGACCTGGTCGTGGGTGACGTAGATCATGGTGGAGCCGAGGTCGCGGTGCAGCTTGGCGATCTCCACCCGCATCTGCACGCGCAGCTCCGCGTCCAGGTTGGACAGCGGCTCGTCGAACAGGAAGATCCCCGGCTCGCGCACGATGGCGCGGCCGATCGCCACGCGCTGGCGCTGCCCGCCCGAGAGCTGCTTCGGCTTGCGCTGGAGCAGGTGGTCGAGCTGGAGGATGCCGGCGGCGCGGCGGACGCGGGTCTCGATCTCCGCCTTGGGCATTCCCGCCGTCTCCAGCGCGAAGGCCATGTTCTTGTAGACGTTCATGTGCGGGTACAGGGCGTAGGACTGGAAGACCATGGCGATGCCGCGCGCCGCGGCAGGCACGTCGTTCATCACCTGCCCGTCGATCCGCAGCCGGCCGCCGGTGATCGGCTCCAGCCCCGCGATCATGCGCAGCAGGGTGGACTTGCCGCAGCCGGAGGGGCCGACGAAGACCACGAACTCCCCGTCCGCGACGTGCAGGTCCACGCCCCGGATCACCGCCAAGTCGCCGAAGCGCTTGGTGACGTTCTCCAGGCTCAGCGCGCTCATCGCTTCATCCCCGTGGTCGCGATGCCCTCGATGAGCAGCCGCTGGAAGAACAGGAAGAACAGGAAGACGGGGATCAGCCCCAGCACGGACATGGCGAAGAGCCCCGCCCAGTCGCTCTCGCCGCCGCCGTCCACGAAGGCGCGCAGGCCGATCTGCACGGTGTAGGAGGCCATGTCGTTCAGGTAGATCAGCGGGCCGAAGAAGTCGTCCCAGGTCCAGATGAAGGAGAAGATCGCCGCCGTCGCCAGCACCGGCAGGGAGAGCGGCAGCATCACCTTCCAGTAGATCCGCCAGGGCGAGCAGCCGTCCATCATCGCCGCCTCGTCCAGCTCCTTCGGGATGCCGCGGAAGAACTGCACCATCAGGAAGATGAAGAAGGCGTCGGCGGCGAGGAACTTCGGCACCACCAGGGGCAGGATGGTGTCCACCCAGTCCAGGTTCAGGAACAGCAGGTATTGCGGGATCAGCGTGACATGGTGGGGGATCATCAGCGTCCCCAGCATCAGCGCGAAGAGGATGTTCCGTCCGGGGAAGCGCAGCCGCGCGAAGGCGAAGGCGGCCAGCGAGCAGGAGACGACGTTGCCGATCACCGACAGCACGGCGATGACGGCGGAGTTCCAGAAGAACACCCCGAAGGAGACGCGCAGCCCGTTCCAGCCGCGGATATAGGCAGACGGGTCGAGCCCGGGCGGGATGACGGAGATGCTGCCGAAGATCTGATCCGGCTGCTTGAAGGAGGAGGCGAACATCCACAGCAGCGGGTAGAGCATCACGAAGGCGGCCGCGCCCAGCGCCAGGTGGCGCAGCACGGCGCGCAGCGGCGAGGGCGCATGGCCGATCGCCGCCTCGGCATCGACCGCGCCATGGGGGGCGGCGTCACTCATCGTAGTGCACCCAGAAGCGCGCGGAGAGGAAGGAGAGGGCAGTGAAGCCCGCCACGATCAGCACCAGGATCCAGGCGAGCGCCGAGGCGTAGCCCATGCGGAAGAAGCCGAAGGCCTCCTGGTACAGGTAGAGCGTGTAGAACAGCGTGGCGTTCACCGGCCCGCCCGTGCCATCGGAGATGATGTAGGCGGGGGTGAAGGCCTTGAAGGCGTCGATCACCTGCACGACGGCGTTGAAGAACACCACCGGGGTCAGCAGCGGCAGGGTGATGCGCCAGAACTGCCGCGCGCGGGAGGCACCGTCGAGGCTTGCCGCCTCGTACAGGTCCTGCGGGATCTGCCGCAGCCCGGCGAGGAAGATGATCATCGGGCTGCCGAACTGCCAGATGCCCAGCACCACCAGCGTGTAGAGCGCCGTGTCGGGATCGGCGATCCAGGCCGGGCCGTGGATGCCGACGAGGGCGAGGATCTGGTTCAGCAGCCCGTTGCGCGAGAAGATCTCGCGCCACAGCACGGCGATCGCCACCGACCCGCCGAGCAGCGAGGGCAGGTAGAAGATGGCGCGATAGACGGTCAGCCCGCGGATGCCCTTGTTCAGCACCATGGCGACCGCCAGCGCGAAGGCAAGCTTCAGCGGCACGGTCAGGGCGACATAGGTGAAGGTGACGCCGAGCGAGGCGCTGAACTTCGCATCCGCCGTGGCGATGCGGACATAGTTCGCCGCCCCGATCCAGCGCGGCTCCGTCAGCAGGTCGTAGGAGGTGAAGCTGAGGTAGAGCGAGACCAGCGCCGGCCCCAGGGTCAGCCCGAGGAAGCCGACCAGCCAGGGCAGCAGGAACAGGTAGCCCGCATAATCGTGCAGCCACCGGCGCCGGGCCGGGCGGGCCGCGCCGGCCGGCGCCCAGCCGGCGAGGCTAGGCGTGCCGACGCCGGCCATCGCCGCACCCCTCATGGTCGAGCATGGTGTCGTTTCCCCTGTCGTCCGCCGGCCCGCTGTCCGGGCCGGAGGCGCGGCGTCTCGCCTGGCGCCGGACGCCACCGGTTCGTTGCGCCGAGGCTAGGAAGCGGCCTTCCCACCTGTCAAGAAAAGCCCCGGCAACGTCCGCTGCCACGGCGTCAGTTCACGGTGATCCGCGCCTCGCGCACCACCTTGCCCCACTTCGCCACGTCGCGCGCCAGCACGGCGGAGAGCTCGGCGGGGGTGGAGGAGACCGCGTCGGCACCCGCCGCGGCCAGCCGCTCCTGCACGTTGCCCTCGGCCAGCACCTCGCGCGCCACCAGGCTGAGGCGCTCCACGGCGGCGGGCGGCGTGCCGGCAGGGGCCATGACGGCACCCCAGGAGGTGGCCTCCGCGCCGGGCAGGCCGATCTCCGCCATGGTCGGCACCTCGGGCAGCAGGACGGAGCGCTTCGCGCCCGTCACCGCCAGCGCCCGCACCTTGCCGCCCTGCACCATGCCGATGGCCGAGGGGAGCTGGTCCAGCATGAACTGCACGTTGCCCGCGACGGTGTCGTTCAGCGCCGGCGCGCTGCCGCGATAGGGCACGTGCAGCGGCTGCACCCCGGCGGCGAGGCGGAACAGCTCCGCCACCATGTGGGTCGAGGAGCCGGAGCCGGCGGAGCCGTAGCTGACTTTCCCCGGATTCTCCTTCAGCAGCGCGACGAATTCCTGCGCCGTGCGCGCCGGCACGGAGGGGTTCACGATCAGCAGGTGGTCCGTGCCGAAGGCCATGGAGACCGGCGCGAGGTCGCGCACCGGGTCGAAGCCCATATTGGTGTAGAGGTGCTGGTTGATGGTCAGCGTGCCCATCGTGCCCATCAGCAGCGTGTGCCCGTCGGGGGCGGCGCGCACCACGGCCTCCATGCCGATGTTGCCGCCCGAGCCGGTGCGGTTCTCCACCACCACGGGCTGGCCCAGCTTCGCCTGCATGCGCTCCGCCATCACCCGCGCCACCACATCCGTGGCGCCGCCGGCGGGAAAGGGAACCACGAAGCGGATCGGATGGGCGGGCGCCCATCCCCCCTGGGCCGTCGCCCGGGTGGCGAGCAGCGGCATGGCCAGCAGGCCGGTGGCGAACAGGCGGCGTCGCGTCGTCATTCTCGTGTCTCCTCCGGAACCGCAGGGGTCAGCAGACAGCGGCATGGCGTTCCTTCAGCAGCGGCAGCACCTCGTCCGGGTCTTGCGCCCACCAGCGGCGCGACAGGATCTCCACCTCCGCGCCGCCGGGCCAGCCGGCGGCCTCGGCCATGGCGCGGATGGCGGGGATGTCGATGACGCCATCGCCGGGCAGGCCGCGGTCGAACACCGTGTCCGTCGTCGGCACCAGCCAGTCGCAGGTGTGGAAGCCGGCGATGCGCCCGGCGGCGCGCGCCATCTGCCGTGCCAGGTCGGGGTCCCACCAGACGTGGTAGACATCCACCGCGACCCCCGTGCCCTCGCCCAGCGCGTCGCAGAGGTCCAGCGCCTGGCCGAGCGTGGAGAGCACGGAGCGGTCGGCACAGGTCATCGGGTGCAGCGGCTCCAGCGCCAGGGTCACGCCGGCCGCGCGCGCCTCCGGCAGGATCGCGGCCAGCCCGTCGGCCACCATCGCCCGCGCGCCGGGGAGGTCCTTCGAGCCCGGCGGCAGCCCGCCGCAGACCATGACGAGGCAGCGCGTGCCGATCGCATGCGCCTCCGCGATGGCGCGGCGGTTGTCCTCGATCGCGGCGGCGCGGCCGGCGGCATCGGCGGCGGTGAACAGGCCGCCGCGGCACAGGCCGGTGACGCGCAGCCCGGCGTCGCGGATGCGGCGCGCCGCCTGCTCGACCCCCATGGCCTGCAACACGTCGCGCCAGGGCGAGATGCCGGGAATGCCGTGGCGGGCGCAGCCCTCGATGCATTCGGCCAGCCCCCAGCGCTCCTTCACCGTGACGGTGTTGAGCGAGAGCGGCCCGGGATCGGTCCTCATGCCACGCCCCTCACGACACGCCGTGTACGGCGAGGAGCTGGCGCATGCGGCTGGCCGCCAGCTCCGGGTCGCGCAGCAGCCCGGCCTGGTCGGCGAGGCGGAACAGCTCGGCGAAGTGCCGGATCGAGCGTGCCGATTGCTGCCCGCCGACCATGACGAAATGATCCTGGTGCCCGTTCAGCCAGGCCATGAACACGACGCCCGTCTTGTAGAAGCGGGTGGGCGATCTGAAGATATGGCGCGACAGCGGCACGGTCGGGGCCAGGATGTCGTGGAAGGTCGAGAGGTCGTTGCGCGACAGCGCGGCCAGCGCCCCGCCCACCGCCGGGGCGATCGGGTCGAAGATGCCCAGCAGCGCGTCGGAATGGCCCTGGGCATCGCCCGCGATCAGCTCGGCGTAGTGGAAGTCGTCGCCCGTGTACATGCGCACGCCGGCGGGAAGCCGCTGGCGCATGGCGATCTCCTTGCCCTTGTCGAGCAGGGAGATCTTCACCCCGTCCACCTTGTCCGCATGGGCGGCGATGACGTCGAGCGCGACCTCCATCGCCGCCATGTGGTCAGGATGGCCCCAGTAGCCTTCCAGCGCCGGGTCGAACATCTCGCCCAGCCAGTGGATGATGACCGGCTCCCGCACCTGCGACAGCACGCGGTCGTAGACGCGGACATAATCCTCCGGCCCGCGCGCGGCCTTCGCCAGGGCGCGCGAGGCCATCAGGATGATGCGCCCGCCCATGCCCTCCACGGCGGCGCACTGCTCCTCATAGGCGCGGATCACCGCGTCCACGGTGACGTCGGGCCCGGGGGCGAGGTGGTCCGTGCCGGCGCCGGAGGCCATCACCGCGCCCGGCACGTCGCGCATGGCATCGAGCGAGCGGCGGATGAGCTGCTGCGCCCCCGCCCAGTCGAGGCCCATGCCGCGCTGGGCGGTGTCCATCGCCTCCGCCACGCCCAGGCCCAGCGACCAGAGGTACCTGCGGAAGGCGATGGTGCGGTCCCAGTCCACCGCCACGTCCAGCCAGGGGTCGTGCTCGGCGAGCGGATCGGCGACGACATGCGCAGCCGCGAGCGCCACGCGCGGAAAGGGCGGCCGCGCCACGGGGAAGTCGCGCGGGGCGGAGGTGGCGAAGGGCGCGAGGCCGCCTTCCGCCGTGGGCAGGTTCAGCACCGGCATGGCGCTCAGACCTCCAGCGTCGGCAGGTCGATCCAGCGCCGCTCGGCCCAGGATCGCAGCCCCGCCTCGGCGAGCTGCACGCCCTTCGCCGCCGCCAGCAGGTTCCACTGGAACTCCGGCAGGTCGCCCGCGACGTGGCGCAGGAACAGCTCCCACTGCGCCCGGAAGCCGTTGGGATAGGGCTGGGTGTCGGGAATCTCCTCCCATCCGGCGAAGAAGTCGATGGTCTGCGGCGTGTCCGGGCTCCAGACGGGCTTGGGCGTGTTCACCCGCGCCTGCGTGCGGCACTGCATCAGCCCCGCCACGGCGGAGCCGTGCGTGCCGTCGACGTGGAAGGTCACGAGGTCGTCGCGCCGCACCCGCGTCGTCCAGGAGGAGTTGATCTGCGCGACGATGCCGCCCTCCAGCTCGAAGGTGGCATAGGCCGCGTCGTCCGCATCGGCGCGATAGGGCCGGCCGCGCTCGTCGCGCCGCTCGGGGATGTGGGTGGCGCCGAGGCAGGAGACGGCCTTGGTCTCGCCGAACAGGTTGTCCAGCACGTAGCGCCAGTGGCAGAGCATATCGAGGATGATGCCGCCGCCCTCCGCCTTCTTGTAGTTCCAGCTCGGCCGCTGGGTCGGCTGCAGGTCGCCCTCGAAGACCCAGTAGCCGAACTCGCCGCGCACGGAGAGGATGCGGCCGAAGAAGCCGCTGTCGATCGCCATCTTCAGCTTCAGCAGCCCGGGCAGGAACAGCTTGTCCTGCACCGCGCCGTTCTTGATGCCCGCCTGCTTGGCCAGCCGCGCCACGTCCAGCGCGTCCTCCAGATTGTCGGCGGTCGGCTTCTCCGTATAGACGTGCTTGCCCGCGGCAATGGCGCGGCGGATCAGCCCCGCGCGCATCTGCGTGGTGCCGGCGTCGAAGAAGATCTCGTCGTCCGGGTTGGCCAGCGCCGCGTCCAGGTCGGTGCCGACCCGCTCCACCCCGTGCGCCCGGGCCAGCGCCTCCAGCCTCTCGCGGTCGCGGCCGACCAGGATCGGGTCGGGCATCAGCCGGTCGCCATTGGCCAGCGCCACCCCGCCATCCTTCCGGATCGCCGCGATGGAGCGGATGAGATGCTGGTTCATCCCCATCCGGCCCGTCACGCCGTGCATGATCAGGCCGATGCGGCGCTGCGCCATGAACGCTCTCCCCGTTTCTTAGGTAACTTGGTGGTTACCTAAGCGGCGGGGGAGCGCCGGGTCAAGGGCGAAGATAGCCCAGCACCACCTCCACGCAGTGCGCCTCCCGCGCCGCCAGCGCCGCCTCGGCCGAGAGGTCGGTGCGGAAGATGGTGGAGAGGGTGAAGCGGTTGGCGACGAAGAAATGCCCCAGCGCCACCAGGGTCACGTAGGTCTGCAAGGGGTCGGCATCGCGCCGGAACACCCCTGCCTCCGCCCCGCGCGCCAGCACCTGGCGCACGGATTCCAGCAGCGGCGAGTAGAGCGCCTGCACCGCCTCCGACCGGCCGAGATAGGCGGCGCGGTGGACGTTTTCCTGGTTCAGCAGGGCGACGAATTCCGGGTGCCGCGCCGTGTAGCGCAGGTTGAAGCGCACCAGCCGCGCCATGGCCTCCGCCGGCGGCAGGTCGGCCACCTCCAGGGCGCGCTCCTCCTCCCGCTTGGCGGCATAGGCGCGCTCCAGCACCGTCAGCCACAGCTCCTCCTTGGAGCCGAAATAGGCGTAGAGCATCCGCTTGTTGGCGCCGGCCCGGGCGGCGATCTCGTCCACCCGCGCCCCGGCCAGGCCCTTCTCGGCGAATTCGGCCAGGGCGGCGTCCAGGATGCGCTGGCGGGTGGCGGCGGCGCGCGTGCCGCGGGGGATGACGGGGGTGTCCATGCGCGGCAGGATCGGCCGGGCGCGGCGCGAAGGCCACCCTCCGCTTCCGGCGCGCCAGCCGGCGGCACAGGTCGCCCCGCGATGGGGGCCGCCCCCGCCGGCCGGCGCGCCGCTACTCCACGCGGATGCCGGCGACCCGCACCACCTCGGCGAACTTGGCCTGCTCGCTGCGGATCAGGGCGGCGAACTCGTCCGGCCCGCGGGCCCAGACCTCGACGCCCTGGCGGCGGATGCGCTCGGCCGTGTCGGGCGCGGTGACGATGCGCAGGATCTCGCGCGACAGGCGCTCGCGCACCGGGGCGGCGACACCGGCGGGGGCGACGAAGCCGAACCAGACGTACATCTCATAGCCCGGCACGCCCGCCTCCTGCAGCGTCGGCACCTCCGGCAGCGCCGGGTCGCGGGCGGAGCCGGTGACGGCCAGGGCCTTCAGCGCGCCGGATTGCAGGTGCGGCAGCAGGTTCGGCACGCCCTCGAAGGCGATGGGGATGTCGCCGGCCAGCAGGGCGGTCACCACCGGCGCGGCGCCGCGATAGGGGACATGGGTGATGTCCACCCCGGCGCGCAGCTTCAGCAGCTCGAAGGCGAGGTGCGTGCTGCCGCCGCTGCCGGCGCTGGCATAGTCGAGCCGGCCCGGCCGCGCCTTCGCCAGGGCCAGCAGCTCCTGCACGGAGTTCACGCCCAGCTTCGGCGAGACCACCAGCACCGTCATGATGCGCGCGCAGACGGCCAGCGGCGCGAGGTCCTTCAGCGGGTCGTAGCCGGCATTGGGGTAGAGTGCCGGGTTGATCGCCAGGGTCGCGGTGTTGGCGATGCCCAGCGTCTGCCCGTCCGGCCGCGCCTGCGCCACCTCCCGCGTGCCGAGCGAGCCGCCGGCGCCGGCGCGGTTCTCCACCACGCAGGGCTGGCCGAGCGCGGGGGTGAGCTGGTCCGCCACCAGCCGCGCCAGCGCGTCGTTGAAGGCGCCGGGCGGCGCCGGCACGACGATGCGCACGGGGCCGGTGGGCCAGCCGGCGCCCTGGGCCCCGGCGGGCCGCGCGGCCGGCGGCGCCAGGCCGCCCAGGACCCCGGCAGCAGCGGCGGCGAGGATGCCGCGTCGATGGGTGGCCTGCATGTCGTTCTTCCCTCCCCTTCCCCCGTCCCGCGCCGTCAGGGGCGCATCGCGGCGATGTCGTCCGGCGTGGCGCCCAGCCCGAAGCCGGGCGCGTCGCTCGGCTCCAGCCAGCCGTCCCGCGGCACCGCCATGCCGGGGAAGAGCCGCGTCTCGGCCAGCGGCACCCCGGGCGGCGTGCCGAGGAAGAACTCGCCCATCGGCGAGCCCGGCACGGCAAGGCCGAAATGCTGCCCGTAGGGCGTGTTCATCCCCGCATGCGGGATCACCGGAATGCCCGCGGCATCGGCGATGGCCGCGATGCGCAGCAGCCCCGTCATCCCCCCGGCCCAGCCGATATCCGGCTGGAACACGTCTACCCAGCGCCCCGCCGCCGCCTGGGCGAAGGGGGCGGGGGTGTACCAGTGCTCGCCCGTGGCGAGGCCCATCCAGGGCAGGCGGCGGCGCAGCGCGGCCTGGCCGTCGAGGTCGTCGGGCAGCAGGCAGTCCTCGATCCAGCGCAGCCCGTAGGGGCGCAGCCGCCCGGCCAGCCGCACGGCGTAGTCCAGGTCGAAGGCCATCCAGCAGTCGAGCATCAGCTCCACCCGCGGCCCGACCAGCTCCCGCGTGCGGGCCACCAGCGCCTCGTTCGCCTCCAGCCCCTCCAGGCCGTCGGCCGGGCCGTGCGGGCAGGCCAGCTTGGTGGCGCGGAAGCCCAGCTCCATGTGCCAGTCGGTGTCGTTGCCGGTGGCGTAGCAGGGGATGCGCGGGCGCGACGGGCCGCCGATCAGGCTCCAGACCGGCTGGCCCAGCACCTTGCCCTTCAGGTCCCACAGGGCGAGGTCGATGGCGCTGATCGCATAGGTGCCGAGCCCGGCCGGGCCATAGGGCGAGGCGGCGCGGCCCATCATGTCCCACAGCCGCTCCGTGGCCAGCGCCGGCTCCCCGACCAGGAGCGGGCCGAGATGGCCGTTGACCGTCTCGATCACCGGCGCGCCGTAGCGGCTGACGCCGAAGCCCCAGCTGCCGTCGCTGGCCGTGACCAGGCAGCCCACCCCGGGCCAGGAGGGCCGCCAGGCGGCGCGCAGCCGCTTGAAGCGGGGGTGGCGGGACATCGGGCCGGCGACCTCCGCCGCCGCCGTCCAGGCCGGGCGGCGCGGCGCCGTGGTGCCGGGTCCGCCGACGAGGTCGCTGCGGATGGCGAAGGCCTCGACCCGCGCGATGGTCAGCACGGGCGGTCCGTCCCGGCCCGTCCCCCGTCCCCGCCCTGGACGTCCTCGCAGCCTGGCACAGCGCGCCTCCCCTTGAATTAGCGCTAACATGACCGGCATGGCCGCGGCCGTAAAGGGCGAAGCCGGGCCGGATAGGCCGGCCGGCTTCCTTGCCAGCCCCCGGCCCCGGCGGCACCCTCCCCCGATGGCCGGCCCCCCCGACCCATCCCCCGATCCCGCTCCGGATCCATCCCTGAGGCCACCCCGGCCGCGCCGGTCGCGCGGCACGGGCCGCGTGCGCATCGAGGACGTGGCCCGCCTCGCCGGCGTCTCCGCCCAGACCGTCTCCCGCGTCCTGCGCGACCCCGAACGGGTGAGCGAGCCGGTGCGCGCCAGCGTCCGCGCCGCGGTCGCCCAGGCCGGCTACGTGCCCAACCTCGTCGCCGGCTCGCTGGCCTCCAACCGCAGCCGCATCGTGGCGATCATCGTCCCCACCCTGGCCAATGCCGTGCATGCCGGCTCGGTCGAGGGGCTCTCCGACGCGCTGCACGCCGCCCGGCACGAGGTGCTGGTGGGCACCACCGGCTACGACCGCGACCGCGAGCGGGCGGTGGTGCGCGCCTTCCTCGGCCGGCGGGTGGACGGGCTGGCCATCGCTGGCGGCGTGCTGGACCCGGAGGCGGCCGTGCTGCTGCGCGCGGCCGCCATCCCCACCGTCCAGCTCTGGGAACTGCCCGAGGCGCCGGTGGACATGGCCGTGGGCGTGCGGAACCGCGAGATCGGCATGGCGGTGGCGCGGCACCTGGCCGGGCGGGGGCGGCGGCGCCTGGCGGTGGTGGGGCATGCCGCCGCCTCGGACACCCGGGCCGCCGACCGCGTCGCCGGCTTCGTGGCGGAGGCGCAGCGCCTCGGCCTGCCCGAGCCGCTGCGGCTGCAGACCGCGCGCCCCTCCGCCCTGAAGGAGGCGGCGGCGCTGCTGGAGCCGCTGCTGCGCGGGGCCGCGCCGGCCGAGGCGGTGTTCTGCGCCGGCGACCAGATCGCCATCGGCCTGCTGCTGGGCGCGCGCCGCGCCGGGGTGGCGGTGCCGGAGCGGCTGGCCATCGTGGGCGTGGGCGACAGCGACCTCGCCGCCCTGGTCTCCCCCGCGCTGACCACGGTGCGCATCCCGCGCTACGAGATGGGCTTCGAGGCCGGGCGGATGCTGCTGCGCCGCCTGCAAGGCGAGACGGTGGAACCCCGCCGGGTGGATCTCGGCTTCGAGCTGATGGTGCGGGAGTCCGGCTGACCGGAACGGGTTTGACAGCGGCTTCGTCGCCGCCCTAGCGTGTTAGCGCTAAATCGCCGATCCGGAAAGCGACGGCGGGAGGAGGACGGCCATGGCCAGGACCGGCATGCCCCTGGAATCGCCCCGCGGCACATCGCGGAGGTCGGGCAAGGGCCGCGCGCCGCTGCCCGGCCGGCGGCTGGTCCTGTCCCTCGGCCTCGCGCTCGGCCTCGCCGGGCCCGCCGTGGCCCCCGCCATGGCCCAGGACCTCCGCCCGGTGCCGCGCAACCGCACGCTGATCACCCAGGGCTGGGACCTCTACAACCAGGTGCCCTCGCCCACGAACCTCAGCCCGTACAACGGCGTGCTGCTGCACGCGCGCAACGTGCTGCACTACACGGTCAACGAATCCCTCGCCTACACCAACCACATCACCAACGAGATCATCCCCTGGCAGGCGGAGAAGCTGGAGACCAGCGCCGACTTCCGCGAGGTGACGGTCACGCTGCGCCCCGGCGTGCGCTGGGCCGACGGGCAGCCGATGACCGCCGAGGACGTGGTCTTCACCATCGACACGCTGAAGGCCAACGCGCCCGGCATGGTGATGTCCGGCCCGATGCGCGACTGGGTGGAGAGCGCCACCGCCACCGATGCGCGCACCGTCCGCATCCGCCTGACCCGTCCCAATCCGCGCTGGGCGCAGGACACGCTGGCCACCGGCCAGACCACGCGCTTCGTCGTGCTGCCGAAGCACATCTGGGCCGGGAAGGATGCGGCGAGCTTCGGCTTCCTCGACATCGCCCAGGGCTGGCCCGTCGGCACCGGCCCCTATCGCGTGGTGCGCAGCGACGCCAACGGCATCGTCTTCGACCGGCTGGAGCGCTGGTGGGCGGTGGAGGCCGGGCTGGTCCCCGCCCTGCCGGCGCCGGAGCGCATCGTCTACCGCCCCGCCACCGTCGAGGCGCTGCCGCAGCTCTTCGCCGCGGGCGAGATCGACATGGGCCGCGCCCTGCAGGCGGGCGAGTTCGAGGCCGCCCGCGCCCGCAACCCACGCCTCGTCACCTGGGCGACGAAGGGGCCGGTCTGGGGCGTCAGCGCCGCCTGCCTCAACCGCCTCGCCTTCAACAACCAGGCGGCGCCCTTCGACAAGGCACCGGTGCGCCAGGCGATCGCCGCGCTGATCGACCGCGACCAGATCGTGGAGCTGGCCTGGGAAGGCGCCTCCCCCGCGGCGCTCGCGCCCTTCTCCTCCTTCGGCGGCGTGCAGGCGCATGTCCGCCCCATGGAGGCGATGATCCGCGAGGCCACCGCCTCGCCCGACCGACCGCGCGCCGAGCGGCTGCTGACCGAGGCAGGCTTCCGGCGCGGCCCGGACAACCGCTGGCGCCAGCCGGACGGCCAGCCCTGGCAGGTGACGATCATGGCCCGCCAGGGCGCGCCCATCGCGCCGGTGGTCGCGCGCCAGCTCCAGTCCTTCGGCATCGACACGGTGTTCCGCCCGATGCAGGACGCGCCCTATTTCGACGCGATCAACGGCGGCGGCTTCACCGCCGTGCTCTTCGACCATTGCGGCAGCCTCTACGATCCGTGGCAGACGCTGGAGCACTTCCACTCCAAGTACGCCGCCGCGCCGGGGGCGCGCATCCCGAACCTGCGCGCCATGACGCGCTACGCCAACCCCGAGCTGGACGCGCTGCTGGACCGCATGGAGGCCCGCGCGCCGCTGCCGCAGGATGCGGAGTACCAGGCGCTGGTCCGCGACGCGACGCGCATCGTCCTGCGCGACATGCCCCAGGTGGTGCTGACGGAGGAGATGTACCCCGTCACCTTCAACACGACCTACTGGACCGGCTGGCCCAGCGCCGCCGACCCCTACGTCGCCCCCTTCGCCGCCTGGGACGGCTTCGCCCTGGTGGTGCACCGGCTGCGGCCGCGTTCGTGAGGCGTGGCGCTGTCCCCCGGGGAGAAGGCGCTGCCTTCTCCCCGCTACCCCTCATCCGCCAGGAGCAGAGCCCCTGGACCCGCATTCACGGGGCGTGGTCGCGCCGGGGAGCATGGCTCCCCGGCGACGGCGGCGGCAGCCAAAGCGGCCTTGAGGGATCGTCTGGTGCCCCGCCTGTCCACGCTTTCCCTGGGTTCCACCCTCGCCTGACGGCTTCCGCGAGGGCCAACTCCCGGCGGGGCCCGGGGGGATACGATCCCCCCGGCCAAGGGAGGGTCCGGGAGGGAACGGCGTTCCCACCCGGGCGGCGGCGGAACGGGAACTGACCCATGGGCCGCTACATCCTGCAACGGCTGGGCATGGCGCTGCTGGTCGTGCTGCTCGCCGTCACCATCAACTTCGCCATCCCCCGCGCCATGCCGGGCGATGCGGTGGAGGCGCAGCTCGCGCAGCTTTCCGCCGGCGGCGGGCAGGTGGGCGACATGCGCGAGATCGCCGGGGCGATGCGCGCGCGCTTCGGGCTCGACCAGCCGCTGTGGCACCAGTACCTCGCCTGGGTCGGCGGCGCGCTGCGCTTCGACCTCGGCGTGTCGGTGGTCAACTACCCGCAGCCGGTCTGGGAGGTGATCCGGGACTCCCTGCCCTGGACGATCGGGCTGCTGGGGACGGCGACGCTGATCGCCTTCGCGCTCGGCACCCTGCTGGGCGGCGCCATGGCCTGGCCCGGGGTGCCCGGCTGGGTGAAGGCGCTGGGGCTGCCGCTGCTGGTGCTCTCCGCCGTGCCCTACTTCATCCTCGGCGTGGTGCTGCTGGCGGTGCTGGGGCTGGCCTGGGGGCTGTTCCCGGTGGCGGGCGGCTTCCCCTTCGGCGAGGTGCCGCGCCCCGACCTGCGCAGCCTGGGCCTGCTGCTGTGGCACGCGGCGTTGCCGGGGCTGTCGATCGTGCTGGCCTCGCTGGGGCTTTGGGCGGTGGCCATGCGCGGGCTGCTGGTGGGCGTGCTGGGCGAGGACCACATCACCCTGGCGGAGGCCAAGGGCCTGCCGCCGCGCCGCATCTTCCTGGCCTACGGGCTGCGCAACGCGATGCTGCCGCAGCTGACCCAGCTCGCGCTCAAGCTGGGGCAGCTCGTCTCCGGCGCGATCCTGGTCGAGGTGATCTTCGCCTATCCCGGCATCGGCTACCGGCTCTACCAGGCGATCCACCAGAAGGACGTCTTCGTGGTGCAGGGCATCGTGCTGCTGCTCTCCGTCTCCATCGCGCTCGCGATGCTGCTGCTGGAGCTGCTCTATCCGCTGGTGGACCCGCGCGTGGCCACGGGGAGGGCCGGGTGAGCGCCGCCACACCGCTGGCGGTGCCACGCCCTTCGCCGCTGCGCCGGCTGCTGGCGCGGGCCTGGCGCGAGCGGCTGCTGGTCTTCGGGCTTGGCCTGCTCGCGCTGCTGGCCCTCGCCTCGGTGGCGGCGCCGCTGGTGGTCGATCCGGCGCTGGCGGAGATCGGCGCCACCCGCCCGCGCCGGCCGCCGGGCGCGGAGCATTGGCTGGGCACGGACACCCAGGGGCGCGACGTGCTCGCCGCGCTGCTGCGGGCGCTGCCGCAGACGCTGAAGATCGGGCTGCTGGCGGGGCTGCTGGGGCTGGGGATCGGCGGGGTGCTGGGGCTGCTCGCCGGCTGGTTCCGCGGCGTGACCGACGCGGTGATCCGCACCCTGGCCGACGTGGTGATGACCATCCCCGCCATCGCCGTGCTGGTGCTGGTCGCCGTCAACGTGCGCTCCATGACCGTCTGGCTGATGGCGGTGATCGTCGCGGGCCTCGCCTGGATGCTGCCGGCGCGCGCGGTGCGGGCGCAGGTGCTGTCCCTGCGCGAGCGCCCCTGGGTGGACGTGGCGCGGCTGAACGGCGCCGGGCCGCTGCGCATCGTGGCGACGGAGCTGCTGCCCAACCTCGCGCCCTACCTCGCCGCCAGCTTCGTCACCGCCGTCTCCGGCGCGATGCTGGCCACCGTGGGGCTGGAGGCGCTGGGGCTGGGGCCGCAGAACGAGCTGACGCTCGGGATGATGTTCTACTGGGCGCAGTATTCCGGGGCGATCCTGCGCGGGCTGTGGTGGTGGTGGGTGCCGCCGGTGGTGGCGCTGGCGCTGATCTTCGTGGCGCTGCTGGCCGCCTCGGCGGGGATGGACCGGCTCGCCAATGCGCGGCTGCGGGTGGAATCGTGAGCGAGGCGCCCGTCCTCTCGGTGCGCGGGCTGGAGGTGGGCTTCGCCACCGCCCGCGGGCTGGCGCGCGCGGTGGCCGGGGTCTCGCTGGAGCTGCGGCCCGGCGAGCGGCTGGGGCTGGTGGGGGAGAGCGGCTCCGGCAAGACCACCACGGCGCTGGCGCTGATGCGGCTGATCCGCCCGCCCGGGCGCGTCCTGGCCGGCGAGGTGCGGCTGGAGGGGCGCGACCTGCTCGCCGCCTCGCCCGCCGAGTTGCGGCGGCTGCGCGGGGCACGGATCGCCCTGGTGCCGCAGGGGGCGATGAACGCGCTGAACCCGGTGCTGACCTGCGGCGCCCAGTTCGAGGACCTGTTCGACGCGCATGGCGTGCCCCGGCGGGGGCGGCGGGAGCGGATCGCCGCGCTGCTGGAGAGCGTGGGGCTGGAGCCGGCGGTGATGCATCGCCACCCGCACGAGCTGAGCGGCGGGATGAAGCAGCGCGTCTGCATCGCGCTGGCCATCGCGCTGCGCCCGGCGGTGATCGTGGCGGACGAGCCGACCAGCGCGCTGGACGTGATCGTGCAGAAGCAGGTGCTGCGCACGCTGCTGCGGGTGCAGCGGGAGATCGGCGCGGCGGTGGTGATGGTCGGGCACGACATGGGGCTGATGGCGCAGTTCGCCCAGCGCATCGGCGTGATGTACGCGGGCCGGCTGGTGGAGCTGGGGCCGGTGCGCGAGATCTTCGCCCGCCCGCGCCACCCCTATACCCGTGCCCTGATCGAGAGCCTGCCGGGCTTCGGCCCGCGCGGGGTGTTCCGCGGCATCGCGGGCGTCGCGCCCTCGCTGCTCTCGCCGCCGCCGGGCTGCCCCTTCCACCCGCGCTGCCCGCGCGCGGAGGCCCGCTGCCTGGCGGAGGCGCCGGGCGAGACCTGGCTGGCCCCGGACCATCTCGCCCGCTGCCATTTCGCGCGGGAGGCCGTTCCCCTTGCCGCTTGAGGTGCGGGAGGCGCGGGTGGGCTTCGGCGGCGGGCTGTTCCGCGGCCCGCGCAAGGAGGCGCTGCGCGGCGTCTCCCTGCGCCTGCCCGCCGACCGGCCGGAGATCCTGGCCGTGGTGGGGGAGAGCGGCAGCGGCAAGACGACGCTGACGCGTCTGCTGCTCGGGTTGCGCCGGCCGGATGCCGGGCGGGTGACGTGGCGCGGGCGCGACCTCGCCACGCTCGACGCCGCCGGCTTCCGCGACTACCGGCGCTCGGTGCAGGCGGTGTTCCAGGACCCCTTCGGCGCCTACAACCCCGCCTATCGCGTGGACCGGATGCTGCTGCTTCCGGCCCGCGCCTTCGGGCTGGCCGGAAGCGAGGCCGCCGCCCGCGCCCTGGCGGAGGCAGCGCTGGAGCGCGTCGGCCTGCGCCCGGCGGAGACGCTGGGCCGCTTCCCGCACCAGCTCTCGGGCGGGCAGCGGCAGCGGCTGATGGTGGCGCGGGCGATCATGCTGCGGCCGCGCGTGATCGTGGCGGACGAGCCCGTCTCGATGGTCGATGCCTCGCTGCGCGCGACCATCCTGGAGAGCCTGTACCGGCTGCGGCAGGAGGACGGGGTCTCGCTCGTCTACGTCACCCACGACCTGACCACCGCCTGGCAGCTCGCCGACCGGGTGATGGTGATGCGCCAGGGCGAGGTGGTGGAGGAGGGCGAGGTGGAGCAGGTGATCGGCACCCCCCGCCACCCCTACACCCGCGCGCTCCTCGATGCGGTGCCGCCGCCCGATCCCGCCCGGCGCTGGCTGGAGGAGGCGGCGTGATCCTCGACGCGCATTGCCATGCCTGGACGCGCTGGCCCTACCGGCCCGCCGTGCCCGATCCCGGCCGCGGCAGCGCGGCGAACCTGCTGTGGGAGATGGAGCGGAACGGGGTGGGCCGCGCCGTGGTGATCTGCGCGGGGATCGATGGCAATCCGGACAATGCCGCGGATGTCGCGGCGGAGGCGGCGCGCTCGGACGGGCGGCTGGTCCCCTTCGCCGATTTCGACTGCCGCTGGCACGAGACCCACCACGCGCCCGGCGCGCCCGGCCGGCTGGCGGCGCTGCTGGACCGCTTCCCCGGGCTGCGCGGCGTGACCCACTACCTGGACGAGGACGCGCCGGCCGGCTGGCTGCTCTCGGAGGAGGGGCTGGCCTGCCTCGCCCTGCTGGAGCGGACAGGGCTGGTGCTGAGCCTCGCCACCGGCCCCGCCCAGGCGGAGGCGGTGGCCGAGGCCGCCGCCCGGGTGCCGCGCCTGCCGATCCTGGTGCATCACCTGTGGCGGGTGCCGGCCGGCGACGAGGCGGCGCTGGCCCGCGTCGCCCGCGTGGCGACGGGGCGGCCGAACCTGTTCCTCAAGCTCAGCGGCTTCGGCTATGCGGTGGCGGAGGGCTGGGACTTCCCGCTCCCCGGCGCCCAGGCGGTGGCGCGCGCGCTGGCGGCGGCCTTCGGGCCGGACCGCCTGCTCTGGGGCTCCGACTGGCCCGTCTGCACCCGGTACATGACCCACCGGCAGGCGCTGGAGATCGTCCGGCGGCACGGCCCCGCCCTGCCGCCGGCGGCGATGGAGGCCGTGCTGGGCGGCACCATGGCGCGGCTCCTGGAGGGCTGGCGGCCCGATCGCGGGAGACCGGGCGCATGACCCGCGTGGCGGTGATCGGCGCCGGCTGGTACGCGGCGGCGAGCCACATCCCCACCCTCGCCTCGATCCCCGGCGTGGTGCTGGACGGCGTCTGCCGCCTGGGCGCGGCGGAGCTGGAGCGGGTGCGGCGGGAGTTCGGCTTCGCCTTCGCCTCGGAGGATGTCGCGGCCGTGCTGGCCCGCCGGCCGGAGGCGGTGATCGTCGCCTCGCCGCACCCGTTGCACCACGCCCATGCCGCCGCCGCGCTGGAAGCCGGGGCGCATGTGCTGGTGGAGAAGCCGATGACGCTGGACCCGGCCGGGGCCTGGGACCTGGTGGCGCGGGCGGAGCGGCTGGGGCGGCACCTGCTGGTGGCGAACGGCTACCACTGGCGGCCCGGGCTGGCGGAGATCCGCGCGCTGTTGCAGGGCGGCGCGGTGGGGCGGATCGAGCATGCGGCCTGCTCCTTCGTCTCCGCCACCCGCCCGGTCTTCGCCGGTGCCGTCGGGCTCCGGCGCTGGGGCGAGGCCTTCTTCCGCCCCGATCGCGGCACCTGGCAGGACCCCGCTGCCGGCGGCGGCTTCGCCTGGGGGCAGATGTCGCATGCGGTGGCGCTGCTGCTCTGGCTGACCGGGCTGGAGCCGAAGGCGGTGGCGGGGGCCATGCTGGGCGAGCCGGTGGACCTGGCCTGTGCCGCGACCCTGCGCTGCGCCGGCGGGGCGGTGGCAACCCTGTCCGGTGCCGCCGCCTGGCCGGAGGGACAGCGCGCCCTGCTGCGGCTCCTCGTGACGGGAGAGGCCGGATCGCTGGAGCTGTCGCTGGACCAGGACCGGGCGGCGCTGCACCGGCTGGACGGCGCGCCACGCGACCTGTCGCCCCCCGCCGGCGCCTGGAGCTACGACTGCGAGGGCCCGGTGCGCGCCCTGGTCGCGCTGGCCCGCGGCAAGACGGTGGAGAACCTGGCGCCCGGCACGCTCGGCGCGGGAACCGTGGGGGTGCTGTCGGCATGGCACGCCTCGGCCCATGCAGGGAGAGTGGCCGTGCCCGTCGCCGGGCCACCCACGAGATGAACGATGAAGGCGTGCTGTGGTGTTCCGGCAGTGGACTGGGAGGGGACGCCGTCCCCTCCCAGACCCTCCCCTGCTGGGGCCACAAGCGGGCCCCGTACCCCGCTGGGAGTCTAGTGCTGGCTGCTGCCGTCAGCCTGCGGGCTGATCCCTGACGGCGCGCGGACAGGCGGGACTCCGGAATAGCTTTGAAGGCGTCAGCGAGGGCTGAGGCCGGTCCCGCCGAGGAGCATAGCTCCTCGGCGCCTCGACCCCGTGTCCGGCTGTCCCGCGGCAGCGCCGATCGGGTCCAGGGCCCGCAGGGTCCTGGCGGAGTGGGGGTATCGGGGGCGAGGCAGAGCCTTGCCCCCGGGCCACGGGCGCCAGTCCGGCAGGCGGCAGCGCATCGCGCCGCGCGGATCAGACTCGCGCGGCGAAGGTCAGCGGGGGGGTCTGTCGCGGCACGGGGCGCAGCCCTGCCTCGCCATAGGTGTCCGGCTGCGCCCGGGGCAGGGCGGCGCCGGCAATGGTTTCGATCACCCGCGACTGCAGGGCGATGGCGCGTTGCAGCAGCCGGCGGTTCTCCTCCGACAGTGCGGAGAGCCGGGTGGACAGTTCCCGCGTCGCCTCGCGTTGGTCCCCTTCCACCCGGGCGCCCGTGCCGCGTGCCGCGGCGAAAGCGGCGGCGAAGGCGTCGGAGGCGCGCAGCTTCGCATCGGCCAGCCGGCCGGCGCCGGCGAAGTCGAGGCGGGCGAGGGCCTCGTTCTCCTGGGTCAGGGCCTCGGCGAGGCTTTGTCCGGCGGTGATCAGGGGCTGCATCATCCTGGCGAGTCTCCACCTGTCGTGGTTGAGGAAGCGTGTGCGCCGGGGGCCGCGGATTGCGTGCGCAGCATCTCGCGCAGCACGGCGTCGGCGAGGCCGATGCCGCCCTGCCTCGCCCAGCCCTGGGCATAGGCGTCCACCAGCATCGGCCGCCACGTGGCCTCCGCATGGCCGCCGCCGAAGGCGCCGCGATCGGCGTGCAACGTGGCGAAGGCGGGTTGCAGCAGGGCGCCCAGCGCCTGGGCCTCGAAGCGTTCCGCCGCCTGGCGCATCGCGGGCGTCGCCGCGGCGGTGGAGACGGGGGGAAGGATGCGGGCGGTGGTCATCAGCGCACCTCCAGCTCGGCCTGGAGGGCGCCGGCCGCCTTGATGGATTGCAGGATGGTGATCATGTCGCGCGGCCCCACGCCCAGCGCGTTCAGCCCGCGCACCAGGTCCTGGAGGGTGACGGAGCGCGGCAGGATGCCCATGCGGCGCTCCCGCTGGTCGTCCACCTCGATGCTGGTGCGCGGCGTCACCACCGTCTCGCCGTTGGACAGCGGGCCGGGCTGGCTGACCTGCGGCGTCTCGGTCACGCGGATGGTCAGGTTGCCCTGGGCGATGGCCACGGTGGAGATGCGGACGTCCGCGCCCATGACGATGGTGCCCGACGCCTCCTCGATCACCACGCGAGCCGACTGGTCCGGGGTGACGCGGAGCTGCTCGATATCGGAGAGCAGGCCGGGGATGTCGCGCCCGCCGGACAGCAGCACCACGGTGCGCGGATCGGTCGCGGTGGCGATCGGCCCCAGGCGCTGGTTGACCGCGGCGGCGATCCGCCGAGCGGTGGTCAGGTCCGGGTTGCGCAGGGACAGGCGCAGCCGGTCGCGCCCGGCCAGCTCGAAGGGCACCTCCCGCTCCACCACCGCGCCGGAGGCGATTCGCCCGGCGGTCGGCACGCCGCGCTGGACGGAGGCGGCGGCCCCCTTGGCCCCGATGGCGCCCGTCGCCACCGCGCCCTGGGCCACGGCATAGACCTCGCCGTCGGCGCCCAGCAGCGGCGTGACGAGCAGGGTGCCGCCGGTCAGGTTGGTGGCGTCGCCCAGGGCGGAGACGGCGATGTCGATGCGCGAGCCTGGGCGGGCGAAGGCGGGCAGGTTCGCCGTGACCATCACCGCCGCGACGTTGCGCGTGTCGAGCTGCCGCTCGTTGTCGCGGGTGTTGACGCCCAGGCGTTCGAGCATGCCGACCAGCGACTGCCGGGTGAAGACCGCCGAGCGCAGCCGGTCCCCCGTGCCGGGCAGCCCGACGACGAGGCCGTAGCCGACGAGCTGGTTGTCCCGCACCCCCTCCACGTCGGCGATGTCCTTGATCCGCACCTGCGCCGCGGCCGGCCCCGGCGGGAGCAGGACAGGCAGCAGGACGGCGAGGAGCAGCAGGGCGGTCTTCGCCCTTCGGAAACCGGATCGCGTCAGCATGGCGTCACCTCGTCGGCGCCGGGTGAGCGCAACCGGCATGCCAGCGGAACCGGCGGGGGAGGGCGGCAGGAAGTGCCGGGTGGGCGGCGAAACCCGCCGGGCCGCGGCAAAGGAGGCAGAAGGCCATGCAGGGAGTGGGCGAGATACGCGGCCATGGAGGGGCAGCGCCGTCCCGGCGCAGCCGGTCGCCGGGCGGCTTCGTCCTGCCGGGGCCGGAGGGGGCGGCGGGCGGCGCGGCGGGGGCCGGGCCTCTCTCGGCCGCCGCCCCGCTCGGCCTGCTGGCCATCCAGGAACGGCCGCCGGATCCGGGGGAGCGGGACGAGCGGGCGGCGCGGCGGGGCAGGCTGCTGCTGCAGGAGCTTCAGGAGATGCAGCAGGCGCTGCTGGGCGGGAGGCGCGATCCGGCGCGTCTCCAGCGGCTGGCGGCACTCGCGGAGGGCGAGCTGCCGGCCGATCCTGTCCTGCGGGAGGTGATGGAGGCGGTCGTCCTGCGCGCGAGGGTCGAGATCGCCCGTGCCGCCGCCGCAACATCGGCCAGGGAAAACTTGCCGTAACAGGAACTTCTCACCTGCCCTCTTGGCGGGGCAGCCATGCGGACTGTATGAGGCTCACGGTTTCGTGGACCGGGAATGCCGCCGGTGCCGCGAAATCAGAAGGGATTCGCGCGATGCTGATGACGCTGCCGCCGGACTATCGCCCCTCTGAAACCGAACCCTTCATGAATCCACAGCAGTTGCAGTACTTTCGCCAGAAGCTGTTACGCTGGCGCCAGGATCTTTTGCGCGAGGCGGGCGTGACCCTGTCCTCCATGGGCCAGGGCGGGATCATCGAGGCCGACCTGACCGACCGCGCCAGCGTGGAAACCGACCGCGCCCTGGAGCTGCGCACCCGGGACCGGGCCCGCAAGCTGATCTCCAAGATCGACCAGGCGCTGGAGCGGGTGGAGAACGGCACCTACGGCTACTGCGAGGAGACGGGCGAGCCGATCGGCCTGCGCCGCCTCGAGGCCCGCCCGATCGCCACCCTGTCGATCGAGGCGCAGGAGCGCCACGAGCGCATGGAGCGGGTCCACCGCGACGACTGAACCAGGGCCGGTCCCCGTCGGACGGGCCCGGCACCGCCGGGCGGCCCGCGATCGCGCCGCGTTCCGCCTCCGTCCCGCGCGCCCGGCTCCGGCCCCCGGCGCTGTTCCGGCGCTCAGGCCAGCAGCCCGCCCATCGCCTCCGTCGAATCGCTGTCCGGGAAGGCCCGGGCGATCGCCGCCGCCGGCAAGCGCAGGTGGTCGCGCAACAGCCCCTTGACCAAGGCGCGCAGATCCGTGGTCGGCTGCAGATCCCGGTTCTCGAACAGGCTCCCCGGCTTCAGCCCCGGCCAGTCCCCCGCGACCCGCCCGCCGGCCACCGCCCCGCCGGCCAGGAAGGCGACGCCGCCCGTGCCGTGGTCGGTGCCCAGGTTGCCGTTCACGCGCACGGTGCGGCCGAACTCCGTCATCACCAGCACCGCCGTCCGCGTCCAGGCCTCGCCGAGATTGGCCTGCATCCAGGCCAGCCCCTCGTCCAGCTCGCGCAGCACGCCGCGCAGCCGGTTCTGCTGCCCGGCATGGGTGTCCCAGCCGCCCAGCTCCAGCGCCGCCACCCGCGGCCCGTCCGGGGCGGCCAGGATCTGCCCGGCCGCGGCGGCGAGCGGCACGAAGCCGTTGCGCCGGGCGGTGCGGCCCAGCACCTCGCCCGCATAGCCGCGGGCGCGCAGCCCCTCCGCCACCGCCGGGCCCAGCACGGGATCGGCCTGGCTCAGCTCCAGCAGCCGGGCATAGAGGTCCGCCTCCGGCCGGGCGGAGCGCGGGGCGGCATACATCCCGACCGGGGCGGGGCCGCGCAGCAGCAGGGGCAGGTCCGTGCCCACCGCCAGCCCGGTCCGGGCCCGCTGCCCCTCCTGCGGCAGGCCGGAGATGGCGCGGTTCAGCCAGCCGGAGGAGAGGGTCCGGTCCGCCCCGCTCTCCAGCAGGTCCTGGGCGTCGAAATGGCTGCGGGTGCGATAGGGGCCGGCGACGGCGTGGACGACCAGCAGGCCACCCTCGCCATAGATGCGGTGCAGGTTGGGGAGGCCGGGATGCAGGCCGAAGCGGCCGCCCAGATCGAGCACCCCGCCCTCCTGGCCGGGCTCGGGCAGGGCCAGCGGGCCGCGCAGCTCCGCGAAGTCGGGTTCGGCATAGGGCTGCACCACGGCCAGCCCGTCCATGGCGCCGCGCAGCAGCACCACGACCAGGCGTGCCTCGCCGGCCGGCCCGGCGCCCAGCGCCAGCCGGGCGGGACCGGCCGCCGCCAGGGCGGAGAGGCCGAGCAGCAGCCCCCGGCGCCCCAGGGCGGTGCGGCCGATGGCGGGGAGATGGGAAGCAAGCTCGCTCATCGCCGCTGGAACTCCGGGCTGCCGAGGAGGAGGGTGAGGCCGTCGCGGTTGGAGCCGGCGCGCAGCACCGCCGTCCGCGTCTCCGGCCGGGCCAGGGGGCCGAGCGCCAGCTCCAGCGAATCGCGCGCCCCGACCCGGGCGTAGCGTCCGCTCAGCCCGTGCATCTGGTCCAGCCGCTGCAGCACGCCCTCGGGGCTGGCCCAGTCGGCGGCGCGGTCCGGCCAGCCGTTCGGCTGCGGCGCCACCCAGACCGGCTGGCCCAGGGCGTCGCACATGCCGCGCGCCCGGTCGCCATCCGCGGCCGTGGCGCCGAGCGCGCGGAAGGCGGCGACCGCGAGATCCTGCGGCGCCCGCAGCTTGGACAGCGGCGGGCTCCAGGCCGCCTCCAGCCCCACCAGGGCGCGGGCGGCGGCGGCGAGGTCGCCATCCGTGTCGCGCAGCACCCCCTCCAGCACCGCGACCGCCTCGGGCGGCGGTTCATCGGCCACGAAATGCCGCGCCAGCTTGAGGGCCAGGTGGCGGTGCGTCGCCGGGTGGCCCGCCAGCCAGCGGAGGGCGACGTCGATCGAGGCCTCGCCCGGCTCGAAGCGCCGGCCCAGGATGGTCTTGGCCCCGGGCTGGTGATTCGCCGGCCGGAAGAGCGGGCCCAGCGGGTCGCGGCTGCCTTCCACGCTCAGCCCGGTCAGCAGCTTCGCGAACTCGGTCACGTCCTGCTGGGTGTAGCCGCCGGCGGGGGAGAGGGTGTGCAGCTCGAGGATCTCGCGGGCCAGATTCTCGTTCAGCCCGCGCCCGCTGCGCCGGCCCCAGGGGCTGTCCGGCCCGATCGAGCTGTTCTGGTTCAGGTAGTAGAGCATGGCCGGGTGCCGCTCGGCCGCCACCACCATGTCGGCGAAGCGCCCCAGGACGTGCGGCCGGATCGCCTCGCGCAGGAAGGGGGCGGCCAGCACGGTGACCAGCCCCTCGCGCCGGCTGACCGTGAAGTGGTTCGTCCAGAAGGCAAGCAGCCGCTCCCGGAAGGGGGTGTCCGTGACGATGCAGCGGCCGAGCCAGGCCGCCTGCTCGGCGACGAAGAGGCGGCCGCGCCGGTAGGGGATGCCGGGGGCGGGCGGATTCTGCTGCTCCTCCCGCCACAGGGCCAGGCCTTCCAGCGCGTCGGGCGGCGCGGGCCAGCCCTCCGGGACGGGCGGCGGGGCATCGGGCCCCTCCAGCTGGCGCAGCAGCCAGGCCCGCGGGTCGTCGGGCGGCGCCTGGTCCGGGCGCGGGCCGAGGCCGAAGCGGATGCCGGCGATGAGGGCCAGTGGCTCCATGCTGCGGGCGCCCCCAAGGTTGCACCACTTGGCCTAGCACGCCGCGGGCCGGGGGGATGCAATCAAGTGTGACGCGGCCGCCGGGAAGATGCCCCCGCAGGCGCCCCGGGGAAGTGCCCCGGAGGCGATGGCCCGGCCCGGCGGCATGGCGGGCGGGCATGGCGGGGCGGCGCAGCGCCCGCTTGCAATCCGGCGCGTGACGGCGCACATGGGGCGCGTCAAACCGGGCGGCCGCAGCCCCCGGCCGGAACCCCATCCTGGTGAAATCCCAGGTCAGACACTTCGGCGGGCGAGGCGGCGGCAGCCGGCCCCGGGTCCCGCCGCAACGCTTGTACGCGGCTCGCGCCGCGACCCATGGAGGCCCACGTGGCGCGCACCCCACTCGAGCGGATCCGTAACATCGGCATCACGGCGCATATCGACGCCGGCAAGACGACCACGACCGAGCGCATCCTCTACTATACGGGCAAGTCGCATAAGATCGGCGAGGTCCACGACGGCAACACCACCACCGACTACATGGAGCAGGAGCGCGAGCGGGGGATCACCATCACCTCCGCGGCCGTGACCGCCGTGTGGAAGGACTACCGCATCAACGTCATCGACACGCCCGGCCACATCGACTTCAACATCGAGGTGAACCGCTCGCTGCGCGTGCTCGACGGCGCGGTGTTCATCATCGAGGGCGTGGCCGGCGTGCAGCCGCAGTCCGAGACCAACTGGCGCCTCGCCGACCGCTACAACGTCCCGCGCATCATCTTCATCAACAAGCTGGACCGCACGGGCGCCGACTTCTACCGCGCCGCCGCGACGCTGACCGAGAAGCTGGGCATCAACTGGGTCGCCCTGCAGCTGCCGATCGGCATCGAGGACAGCCTGAAGGGCGTGGTCGACCTCGTCGAGATGAAGGCGCTGATCTGGGAGGGCGACGAGCTGGGCGCCCAGTACCACGAGGCCCCGATCCCCGACGACCTGAAGGAGAAGGCGGACGAGTACCGCCAGATCCTGCTCGACACCGTGCTCGGCGTCGACGACGCGGCCATGGAGCAGTACTTCGAGAAGGGCGACGTGGACGTCGCGACCCTGAAGGCCTGCATCAAGAAGGGCACGATCTCCGGCGAGTTCCGCCCGGTCTTCTGCGGTTCCGCCTTCAAGAACAAGGGCGTGCAGCCCCTGCTCGACGGCGTGGTGGACTACCTGCCGAGCCCGGTCGACATCGAGGGCATCAAGGTCGCCCCCGAGGAGGGCCAGGACGAGGACGCCGAGCGCCGCGTGATCCCGGCGGACGAGAACGCGCCCTTCGCCGGCCTCGCCTTCAAGATCATCAACGACAAGTACGGCAACCTGACCTTCGTCCGCGTCTACCGCGGCGTGCTCCGCTCCGGCGACACGGTGCTGAACACGACCAAGGAGGGCAAGGAGCGCGTCGGCCGCATGTTCCAGATGCACGCCGACAAGCGCGAGGAGATCAAGGAGGTCTTCGCCGGCGACATCGCCGCCTTCGTCGGGCTGAAGGACACCGGCACGGGTGACACCCTGGCCTCCGCCGAGGACCCGGTGGTGCTGGAGCGCATGGCCTTCCCGGTGCCGGTCATCGACATCTCCGTCGAGCCGAAGACCAAGGAGGGCGTCGAGAAGATGACGCTCGGCCTGCAGAAGCTGGCGGGCGAGGACCCCTCGCTGCGCCTGAAGACGGACCAGGAGACGGGCCAGACCATCCTCTCCGGGATGGGCGAGCTGCATCTGGAGATCATTATCGACCGCCTCCGCCGCGAGTACGGCGTGGACGCCAATATCGGCGCCCCGCAGGTCGCCTACCGCGAGACGATCAGCAAGGCGCACACCGAGACCTACACCCACAAGAAGCAGTCGGGCGGCTCGGGCCAGTTCGCCGAGGTGAAGATCCAGTTCGAGCCGCTGGAGCGGAACAAGGGGATCGAGTTCGTCAACGCCGTCGTCGGCGGCGCGATCCCGAAGGAGTACATCCCGGCCGTCGACAAGGGCATCAAGGTCCAGGCCGACACGGGCGTGCTCGCCGGCTTCCCGACGGTGGACTTCAAGTTCACCCTGCTGGACGGCAAGTACCACGACGTCGACTCGTCCGCGCTCGCCTTCGAGATCGCCGGCAAGGCCTGCTTCCGCGAGGGCATGAAGAAGGCCGGCCCGGTGATCCTGGAGCCGATCATGGACGTGGAGGTCACCACGCCTCAGGACCATGTCGGCGACGTGGTGGGCGACCTGAACCGCCGCCGTGGCGTGATCCAGTCCCAGGACATGGCCGGCACCTCGGTCATCGTCCGGGCGCACGTGCCGCTGAAGGAGATGTTCGGCTACATCTCCAACCTGCGTGGCATGACGAAGGGGCGCGCCTCCTTCTCCATGCAGTTCCACCACTACGATCCGGTGCCGCGCAACGTCGCGGACGAGATCATGAAGGCCAGCGCCTGACCTGCCGGCGCGGCCCCGCTTCCGGCGGGGCCGCCTCGCACGACGGACTTCGGATGACGCGGGCGAGACCATCGCCCGCGTCATTCGCGTTTCCGCGCCCTGGTCCGGACGTGATCCCGGCGGGATGAGCTGACCCGTCTTGCTGCCGTGTGACCCCGCGGCGGACCGGGAGGGGACGCTGTCCCCTCCCAGACCCTCCCCTGCCGGGGCCACAAGCGGGCCCCGGTCCCCGCTGGGAGTCTGGTGCTGCGCGGCTGCCGTCAGCCTGCGGGCTGAACCCTGACGGAGCTCGGACAGGCGGGACTCCGAAAAAACTCAGAAGGGGTCAGCGAATGCTGCGGCCGTGCCCGCCGAGGAGCATGGCTCCTCGGCGCCTCGACCCCGTATCAGGCTGTCCCGCGGCAGCGCCCCTCGGGTCCAGGGCCCGCAGGGTCCTGGCGGAGTGGGGGTATCGGGGGCGAGGCGGAGCCTTGCCCCCGGGGAACGGGCACCCGTCCGGCAGACGTCAGCGCATCGCGCCGCCCGTATCAGGCCCCGACCTGCCGCAGCCAGTCCTGGAGGTTGTAGGCCATGCTCAGCCGGGCGATGCGTCCGTCGCGGATCGCGAGGAAGGCGCCGGCCGGCAGGGTGTAGCGCTGTCCGGTGGCGGGGGGCAGGCCCTCGTCGGTCGCGAGGTACTCGCCCTCCACCACGAACTCCGCCGCGGCGCGGGTGCCGGTGGCGTCCACCATCACGACGATGTCGCGCAGCCGCTCGCGGTAGCAGCGCTCCATATGCGCCAGGAAGGCGGCGAAGGCCTCGCGCCCCACCTGCCGCCCGCCCTGGTTCACGTCATGGGCGACGTCATCCGTCAGGCAGGCCAGCATGGCCGCCCAGTCGCCGGCGTTGAAGGCGTCGTAGTAGCGGCGGACCAGTGTCTCGGTCGGGTGCATCGGCATCCCCTCTCTGCCTGTTTTCCGGGCCTTCCTTGCCGGCCCCCCGGGGGCGCCGTTATGGTGCGCCGCGTCATGGACGCCAAGCCGCCCTCCTTCCAGGAGATCATCCTCCGCCTGCACTCCTACTGGAGCCGGCAGGGCTGCGTGATCCTGCAGCCCTACGACATGTCCGTGGGGGCGGGCACCTTCCACCCGGCGACGACGCTGCGCGCCCTGGGGCCGAAGCCCTGGGCGGCCGCCTATGTCCAGCCCTCCCGCCGGCCCTCGGACGGACGGTACGGCGAGAACCCGAACCGGCTGCAGCACTACTACCAGTACCAGGTCATCATGAAGCCCAGCCCGGCGACGGCCCAGGACCTGCTGCTGGCCAGCTACCGCGAGATCGGGCTCGACCCGCTGAAGCACGACTTCCGCTTCGTCGAGGACGACTGGGAGAGCCCGACGCTCGGCGCCTGGGGGCTGGGCTGGGAGGTCTGGTGCGACGGGATGGAGGTGGGGCAGTTCACCTACTTCCAGCAGGTCGGCGGCATCCCCGTGGTGCACCCCAGCTTCGAGATGACCTACGGCCTCGAACGGCTGGCGATGTACGTGCAGGATGTCGAGAACGTCTACGACCTGGACTTCAACGGCGCCGGCACGAGCTATGGCGACGTCTTCCTGCGGGCGGAGCGGGAGTTCAGCGCCTACAACTTCGAATTCGCGGACGTCCCGCGCCTGTTCCAGCACTTCGCGGATGCGGAGGCCGAGTGCAATCAGCTCGCCGACCGGGACCTGCCGCTGCCGGCCTATGACCAGTGCATCGCGGCCAGCCACCTGTTCAACCTGCTCGATGCGCGCGGCGCCATCTCCGTCACGGAGCGCGCCGCCTATATCGGCCGGGTGCGGACGCTGGCGAAGCGCTGCTGCGAGGGCTGGGTGGCGGGCGAGGATATTGCTGCGCCGCACAACCAGAGCGCGTGACAAGGCCTCCCCTGCCTTCTACCCTCCATCCTGACGCTTCTACCGGAGCCGCCCCTTGGGCCAGATGAACGTCAAGGACGAGGCCCTGATCGCCGAGGCCCGGGCCCTGGCGGAGCTGCTGGGCACCAGCGTGACCGGTGCGCTCCGCGAGGCGGTGCGCGACCGGCTGGCGCGGGAGCGCACGGCGCGGGAAGCCGTGGCAGAACGACAGCGCAAGCTCGATGCCATCCTGGCCATCACCGCCCGCACGGCGCCGCTCCTGGCCGGCTCGGAGGCGGAGTTCGATCACGGCCGGCTCCTCTACGACCCGGACACCGGGCTGCCGGCATGATCCTCGATACCTCCGCCCTGGTGGCCATCCTGCGCCGGGAGGCGGAGGGCGCGCGGTTCAGCACCCGCCTGGCCGAGGCCGCCCGCCCCGCCTTGTCCGCCGTGACGCTGTTCGAGACGGCGATGGTGGTCGAGTCGCGCGGCGGGCCGGCGGCCGGCCAGGGGCTGGACAGCCTGCTGGCCGAGGTGGCGGTGGAGGTGGTGCCGGTCACCGCCGAGACGGCCCGGCGCGCCCGGGACGCCTGGCGCACCTTCGGCAAGGGCCGCCATCCGGCCGCCCTCAACGTCGGTGACTGTTTCGCCTATGCCCTCGCCCAGGAACGCGGCGAGCCCCTGCTCTACAAGGGCGAGGATTTCGCCCGAACGGATGTGAAGCCCGCCCTCTGATGCCCGAACTCCTGCTCGAACTCTTCTCCGAGGAGATCCCCGCCCGCATGCAGGCCCGGGCGGCGGAGGATCTCGGCCGCCTCCTGGCCGAGGCGCTGAAGCCCGCGGGCCTCGTGCCGCAGGACCTGCGCACCTTCCACGGCCCGCGCCGCATCGCCCTCGCCGCGACCCTGCCGGAGGCCACCGCCGCCGTGTCGGAGGAGCGCCGCGGCCCGCGCGCCGACGCCACCGGCCCGGCGCTGGAGGGCTTCCTGCGCTCGACCGGCCTGACGCGCGAGCAGCTGGAGGCGCGCGAGGGCAAGGGCGGCACCTACCTCTACGCCGTGATCCGCCGCGACGGCCGCGCCACGTCGGAGGTGCTGGCGGAGGCCATCCCGCCGCTGCTGCGCCGCTTCCCCTGGCCGAAGTCGATGCGCTGGGGAGGGAGCTCCGCCTTCACCTGGGTGCGGCCGCTCAAGCGCATCCTCTGCGTCTTCGGCGGCGCCGTGGTGCCCTTCGACCTGCGGCTCGGCGAGGATGACGGCCACGGGCTGGCCTCGGCCGAGCTGACCGAGGGCCACCGGCTGCTGCATCCCGGCGCCTTCCCGGCGCGCTCGCTGGCCGAATGGCAGGCGGGGCTGCGCGAGCGCGGCGTGATCCCCGAGGCGGGCGAGCGCGAGCGGCTGATCGAGGAGGGCGTCGCCCGCCTGGCCGCCGCCGAGGGGCTGGAGGTGGTGCCGGACCGCGGGCTGCTGGCCGAGGTGGCCGGGCTGGTGGAATGGCCGGTGCCGCTGCTCGGCCGCATCGACGACGCCTTCATGGACCTGCCGCCCGAGGTGATGCGCACCACCATGCGGGTGAACCAGCGCTACTTCGCCCTGCGCCACCCGGATGGGCGGGCGGCGAACCGCTTCGCCCTCGTCGCCAACATCGAGGCGACGGATGGCGGCCAGGCGATCGTCGCCGGCAACGAGCGCGTGCTGCGCGCCCGGCTGTCGGATGCGCGCTTCTTCTGGGACCTGGACCGCAAGACCCGGCTGGAGGCGTTCCTGCCGAAGCTGGATAGCGTCGTCTTCCACGCCAAGCTCGGCACCCAGGGCGAGCGCGTGGCGCGGCTGGAGCGGCTGGCCCGCTGGCTGGCGCCCAAGGTCGGCGCCGATGCGGAGCAGGCGGCGCGCGCGGCACGCCTGGCCAAGGCCGACCTCGCCACTGGCATGGTGGGCGAGTTCCCGGAGCTGCAGGGCATCATGGGCCGCTACTACGCGCTGGCCGGTGGCGAGGCGCCCGAGGTGGCGGAGGCGGTCGGCGCGCACTACCGCCCGCTCGGCCCCGGCGATGCCGTGCCGTCGGAGCCCGTGGCGGTGGCCGTGGCGCTGGCGGACAAACTGGACCAGCTCGCCGGCTTCTTCGCGGTGGACGAGCGGCCGACCGGCTCCGGCGATCCCTATGCGCTGCGCCGCGCGGCGCTGGGGGTGATCCGCATCGTCCGGGAGAACGGGCTGCGTCTCTCGCTCGCCGATGCCTTCGCGGAGGCCTTCTTCGGCTACCCCGCCGCCACCGGCACCACCGCCGACCCACGCTTCGGCATGGCCGTCGCGACGGAGCGGCAGCAGGCGGGCTTCCGGCCGCCGGCCGGCTCGGCGCACCCGCCGATGGTCGCCTCCTTCGCCGACGGGCTGGTGGACTTCCTCGCCGAACGCCTGCGCGTGCAGCTCCGCGCCGAGGGGGCGCGGCACGACGTGCTGGCCGCGGTGCTGGGCAGCGGCGACGACGACCTCAACCGCCTCCTCGCCCGCGCCGAGGCGCTGCGCGGCTTCCTCGCCACGCCGGAGGGCGCCGACCTGCTCGCCGCCTATCGCCGGGCTGCGAGCATCCTGCGCATCGAGGAGAAGAAGGACGGCCCGCATCCCGAGGGCGCGGAGGCCCACCTTCTCGTCGCCCCGGCGGAGCGCGCCCTGGCGGAGGCCCTGGCCCAGGCCGGCCCCGCCGCGTCCTCCGCGCTGAGGCACGAGGACTTCGCCGCGGCGATGGCGGCCCTGGCGGCGCTGAAGCCGCCCGTGGACGCCTTCTTCGACGGCGTCACCGTGAACGACCCGGACCCGGCGCTGCGTCGCAACCGCCTGGGCCTGCTCAAGACCCTGCGCGGCGCGATGGACCGCGTCGCCGATTTCTCGAAGATCGAAGGCTGAGGAGCCCCGCATGAGCACGACGACCACCAAGTGGGTGTACGGCTTCGGCGCCGGCCGGAACGACGGCAAGGCCGAGATGCGCAACCTCCTCGGCGGCAAGGGGGCGAACCTGGCGGAGATGGCCTCGATCGGCCTGCCGGTGCCGCCGGGCTTCACCGTCACCACGGAGGTCTGCACCTACTACTACGCCCATGACAAGCAGTACCCGGCTGAGCTGAAGGACCAGGTGGCCGAGGGGCTGGCGCGTGTCGAGCAGGCGGTGGGCGCGAAGTTCGGCGACGCCGCCAACCCGCTCCTCGTCTCCGTCCGCTCCGGCGCGCGCGTCTCCATGCCGGGCATGATGGACACGGTGCTGAACCTCGGCCTGAACGACGAGACGGTGCTGGGCCTCGCCCGCCGCTCGGGCGACGAGCGCTTCGCCTGGGACAGCTACCGCCGCTTCATCCAGATGTACGGCTCCGTCGTGCTCGACGTGGACCACCACCGCTTCGAGGAGATCATCGAGCAGGCCAAGCTCGATTCCGGCGTCATCGAGGACACGGAGCTGACGGCCGCCGACTGGCAGCGCGTGGTCGAGGGCTACAAGGAGACGGTGGCCGACGCGATCGGCAAGCCCTTCCCGCAGGACCCCGAGGCGCAGCTCTGGGGCGCGATCGGCGCCGTGTTCGGCAGCTGGATGAACCCGCGCGCCAACACCTACCGCCGCCTGCACGACATCCCGGCGGACTGGGGCACGGCGGTCAACGTCCAGGCCATGGTCTTCGGCAACATGGGCAATGACTGCGCCACCGGCGTCTGCTTCACCCGCGACCCGTCGACCGGCGAGAACGTCTTCTACGGCGAGTACCTGATCAACGCGCAGGGCGAGGACGTGGTGGCGGGCATCCGCACGCCGCAGCCCATGTCCAAGGCCCGCGCCAAGCCCGGCGAGACCTCCATGGAGGAGGCGATGCCGGAGGCCTATGCCGAGCTGTGCAAGGTCCGCGAGACGCTGGAGCAGCACTACAGCGACATGCAGGACATCGAGTTCACGGTGCAGAGCAACAAGCTCTACATGCTGCAGACCCGCAACGGGAAGCGCACCGCGGCCGCCAGCCTGAAGATCGCGGTGGACATGGCCGAGGCGGGGCTGATCGACCGCACGGAGGCGGTGAAGCGCGTCGCTCCCTCCTCGCTCGACCAGCTCCTGCATCCCACCCTCGACCCCAAGGCACAGCGCAAGGTGCTGTCCAAGGGCCTGCCCGCCTCGCCCGGTGCCGCCTGCGGCGCCGTGGTCTTCTCGGCCGAGGAGGCGGAGGCCCGCGCCCAGAAGGGCGAGGCCGTCATCCTGGTGCGCATCGAGACGAGCCCCGAGGACATCGCGGGGATGCACGCGGCCAAGGGCATCCTGACCACGCGCGGCGGCATGACCAGCCACGCGGCTGTGGTCGCACGCGGCATGGGCCGCCCCTGCGTCGCCGGCGCCGGCGGGGTGGTGGTGGACTATGCGGCGCAGGCGCTGGCCGCCGGCGGCGTGACGGTGCAGGCGGGCGAGACCATCACGCTGGACGGCGCCACGGGCGAGATCTTCCTGGGCGCCGTGCCGATGATCGAGCCGCAGCTCTCGGGCGACTTCGCCACGCTGATGGGCTGGGCCGACGAGGTGCGCCGCCTGAAGGTGCGCGCGAACGCGGAGACGCCGCTGGATGCCGACACCGCGCGCAAGTTCGGCGCCGAGGGCATCGGCCTGTGCCGCACGGAGCACATGTTCTTCGACGCGGAGCGCATCGGCTCGGTCCGCCAGATGATCATGTCCGAGACGGAGGGCGGCCGCCGCGACGCGCTGGCCAAGCTGCTGCCCTTCCAGCGCTCCGACTTCGTCGAGCTGTTCCGCATCATGGCCGGGCTGCCGGTGACGATCCGCCTGCTCGACCCGCCGCTGCACGAGTTCCTGCCGCACAAGGACGAGGAGCTGGCGGAGGTGGCGGAGAGCCTGGGCACCGACCTCGCCACCATGAAGCGCCGGGCGGCGGAGCTGTCGGAGGCGAACCCCATGCTCGGCCACCGCGGCTGCCGCCTGGGCGTGACCTATCCCGAGATCTACGAGATGCAGGCGCGCGCCATCTTCGAGGCGGCGATCGAGATCGCCGAGGGCGGCGGCGAGGCGCCGGTGCCCGAGATCATGATCCCGCTGGTGGGCATGAAGAAGGAGCTGGAGATCACCCGCGCCCAGGTCGACAAGGTGGCGCGGGAGGTCTTCGCGGCGAAGGGCCGCACGCTGGAGTACTCGGTCGGCACCATGATCGAGCTGCCCCGCGCGGCGCTGACGGCGGACCAGATCGCCGAATGCGCGGACTTCTTCTCCTTCGGCACCAACGACCTGACCCAGACGACCTTCGGCCTGTCGCGCGACGATGCCGGCAAGTTCCTGCCGACCTATGTCGAGAAGGACATCCTGCCCAAGGATCCCTTCGTCTCCATCGACGTGGACGGCGTGGGCGCGCTGGTCGAGATCGCCGCGGAGAAGGGACGCAAGGTCAAGGGCACGCTCAAGCTCGGCATCTGCGGCGAGCATGGCGGCGACCCGGCCTCGATCCAGTTCTGCGAGAAGGTCGGACTCGACTACGTGTCCTGCTCGCCCTACCGCGTGCCGGTCGCACGGCTGGCCGCGGCGCAGGCCGCCCTTTCCGGCGGCGTGGACCGCACCGCCTGACGAAAGGCGCGCCGCGGGTGCCACCGGGGTCGCCCCGGGAGGCGATCCGGGAGGCGATCCAGGCCGGGAAGCGCCGGTAACGGGGCCGGGGAGGCGGGAGAGATCCGGTGGTGGACCGGGAGGGGACGCTGTCCCCTCCCAGACCCTCCCCTGCCGGGGCCACAAGCGGGCCCCGGTCCCCGCTGGGAGTCTGGCGCTTCGTGGCTGCCGTCAGCCTCCGGGCTCAGCCCTGACGGAGCGCGGACAGGCGGGACTCCAGAATAACTTTGAAGGCGTCAGCGCGAGCGGAGGCCATACCCGCCGAGGAGCATGGCTCCTCGGCGCCTCGACCCCGTATCCGGCTGTCCCGCGGCAGCGCCGATCGGGTCCAGGGCCCGCAGGGTCCTGGCGGAGTGGGGGTATCGGGGGCGAGGCAGAGCCTTGCCCCCGGGCCGCGGGCGCCAACCGGCAGACGTCACCGCATTACGCCGCGCGGATCAGACATGCCGCACGAAGCCACCCTGCTGATGGGGGCTATTGGGCCGGCGTGGACCTCCGCAGGATCATGGCACCGGATCGGCTGCCGCTCGCGGCGGGCTGGTGACGAGCCGCCAGGGCGGGCACGACTCCCCGGACGGTCACAGGAGGATACGCGTGAGGAAGCTGCTCAACGACCCGCGCCGCGTGGTGCGCGAGATGCTGGAAGGCGTTGCCGACCTCCATCCTGGCCTGGCGTTGCTGGAGGGCGAGGATGTCGTGCTGCGCGCCGACCTGCCGGAGCCGGCGGCGCGCCCGGTGGCGGTGATCTCCGGCGGCGGGGCCGGGCACGAACCGGCCCATGCCGGCTATGTCGGGACCGGGCTGCTGTCGGCGGCGGTGGTGGGGGACGTGTTCACCTCGCCCAGCGTGGACGCGGTGCTGGCCGGAATCCGGGCCGCCGCCGGCCCCGCCGGGGCGCTGCTGGTCGTCAAGAACTACACCGGCGACCGCCTGAACTTCGGCCTGGCGGCCGAGCTGGCCCGCGCCGAGGGGATCCCCGTGGAGATCGCCGTGGTGGCCGACGACGTGGCGCTGCGCGACACGGTCGAGCCTGCGCGGCGCCGCGGCATCGCCGGCACGGTGCTGGTCCACAAGCTGGCCGGTGCCGCGGCGGCGTCCGGCCTGCTTCTGGCCGAGGTCGCCCGGATCGCGCGGGAGGGCGCGGCCGCGATCGGCTCCATGGGCGTGGCGCTGGGTGCCTGCACCGTCCCCGCCGCCGGCCGCCCGGGCTTCGACCTGGCGGAGGGCGAGGTGGAGCTGGGCCTGGGCATCCATGGCGAAGCAGGGGTGGAGCGCGGCCCGCTGCGCCCGGCGGATTCGCTGGTGGATGGCATGCTGGACGTCATCCTGGACGATCGCGGCCTGGGTGAAGGGGCGCGGGTGGCGCTGCTGGTCAACGGGCTGGGCGGCACCCCGCCGATGGAGCTGGCCGTGATCGCCCGCCGGGCGCTGGCGCGGCTGCGCGAGCGGGGGCTGGTCGTGGAGCGCGCCTGGACGGGGAACTTCCTCACCGCTCTGGAGATGCCCGGCTGCTCGCTCTCGGTGCTGCCGGTGGATGCGGCGCGCCTGCGCCTGCTGGATGCCCCGGCGCAGGCGCCGGCCTGGCCCGGCGGCGGCATGGTCCCGGCCCAGCGCGCCGTGCTGCCGGTGCCGGGCGGGGACGCGGCGCCACCGCAGGGACCGGAACCCGGCCTGCCGCACGGGGCCGGCGCCCCGGCGATCCAGGCAGCGGTCCTGGCCGCGGCGGCGGCGCTGGAAGCCGCCGAGGCGGAGCTGACGGAGCTGGACAGCCACGCCGGCGACGGCGACCTGGGCATCAGCATGGCGCGTGCCGCCGCCGCGATCCGCGCCATGCCCGACACGGTCTGGGCGGATGCACCGACCGCCCTGGCGGCGCTGGGCCGCACGCTGCGGCGGGCCCTGGGGGGCAGCTCGGGACCCTTCTACGCGACCGCCCTGCTGCGTGCGGCGCGCGGGCTGCCGGCCACGCCATCGGCGGCGGACTGGGCCGGGGCGCTGCGACGCGGCGTGGCGGCGATCGCCGAGCTGGGCGGCGCCCGGCCCGGCGACCGCACCATGCTCGACGCCCTGCACCCCGCCGCCGAGGCCTTCGCCGAAGCCGTGGCGGCGGGGCAGGCGCCCATGGCCGCCTGGTCAGAAGCGGTCGCCGCGGCGGAGGCGGGGGCGGCCGGCACGGCCGGGATGCGGCCGCGCCTGGGGCGGGCAAGCTACCTGGGCGACCGTGCCCTGGGCACGCCCGATGCCGGAGCGGTGGCGGCCGTGGTCTGGTTGCGGGCAGCCTTGCCCGACCGGGGCGCCGCTTTCGCCGACGGGGCGGCCGACGGCCAGGGTGGGACGGGATGACGGCTGCGGCGCCGGTTCCGGACCGGCCGCGATGCCTCCCCTCCAGACGGCGCAGGCCGGGGGCCGCCATGTGGCGGCCCGGGCCCTGTGCCATCGAGGTAGGGGCCTGGCCGCCGGCCGCGGCTGTCTTGCTCCCCGGGCGGCGTGATAGGCTGCCATCCGGGCCCGGACGGCAATCCGGATATCCGGGCCCGACCCCTGGCGCGGCGGGAGCGACCCCATGAGCCCCGACATCCTGGCCCCCACCGGGCTCCCCATCGAGGCGCCAGCGGGCGCCTCCCCGGATGCCCCCTCGGCGCCCCCATCCGCCGACGCGGACGCCCTGCTCGCCGCCCTGCTGGCCGAGCTGGGTCCGCGCACCGTCCTGGCCGGGGCGGAGGTCCCCGCCCGCAACGGGAAGGACTGGAGCACCCTGGACCCGGTCCGGCCGCTTGCCGTGGTGCGCCCGACCACGGCGGAGGAGGTCGCCGCCACGCTGCGGCTCTGCGCGCGCTTCGGCGTGCCGGTGGTGCCGCAAGGCGGGCTGACCGGACTCTGCGGCGGCGCGCTGCCCGTGGCGGGCGGCATCGCCCTCTCGCTGGAGCGTATGACCGGCGTGGAGGAGATCGACCCGGCGGTCGCGACCATGACGGTGCGCGCCGGCACGCCGCTGCAGACGGTGCAGAAGGCGGCGGAGGAGGCAGGATTCTTCATGCCGCTCGACCTCGGCGCGCGCGGCTCCTGCGCCATCGGCGGCAATCTTTCGACCAATGCCGGGGGCAACCGCGTCATCCGCTACGGCATGGCGCGGGAGATGGTGCTGGGGCTGGAGGTGGTGCTGCCGGACGGCACGATCGTCCGCAACCTCAACAAGATGCTGAAGAACAACGCGGGCTACGACCTGAAGCAGCTCTTCCTCGGCAGCGAGGGGACGCTCGGCATCATCACCCGTGCCGTGCTGCGGCTGTTCCCCCGACCCGGCTGCACCATGGCCGCCCTCTGCGCCCTGCCCAGCTACGGCGACACCCTCCGCCTGCTCGGCGCCGCACGGCGGGGGCTGGGGCCGCTGCTCTCCGCCTTCGAGGTGATGTGGCCCGACTACTGGCAGGTGGTGACGACGCGGGTGCCGGGCGTGCGCGGCCCCGTCGCGGGCGGGCACGCCTCCTACGTGCTGGTGGAGGCGCAGGGCATGGAGGAGGCGGTGGACGCGCCGCGCTTCCAGGCCTGGCTGGAGCGGCAGGCGGAGGAGGGCATCCTGGCCGATGCCGCCGTCTCGCGGTCGCTGGCCGACGTGCAGGCCTTCTGGGGCGTGCGCGACGCCTGCGCCGAGTTCCCGCAGGTGCTGGGCCCGCACGAGGCCTTCGACATCGGCCTGCCGGTGGCCGCGATGGACGACTATGTCACCGCCTGCAAGGCAGGGCTGGAAGCGCGGCTGCCCGGCGCCGTCGCGTTGTTCTACGGGCATATCGGCGACGGCAACATGCACATCGTCGCCTGCCTGCCCGGCGCCTCGCCGCAGCCGAAGCTGGCCATCCAGGAGGTGGTCTACGAAACGGTCCGCCGCTTCGGCGGCACGGTCTCGGCCGAACACGGCATCGGCCTGACCAAGAAGCCCTGGCTCGGCCACGTGCGCAGCGAGGCGGAGATCGCGCTGATGCGGACGATCAAGGCGGCGCTGGACCCGCAGGCGCTGCTGAACCCGGGCAAGGTCATTCCATAGGCGCAGCCGGGCGCCGTTCCGTTCGCCTCATACCGACGGCGGGATGACCCGACCCCGTGGTGCTGTCGTGTTGGGGCGTGGGACCGGGAGGGGACGCCGGCCTGCGGCATCGACGCCGTGCGTCGATCCCCGTCCCAGACCCTCCCCTGCCGGGGCCACGAGCGGGCCCCGGTCCCCGCTGGGAGTTGGTTCTGTGCGGTGGGCGTCGGCCTCCGGGCTCAGCCCTGACGGCGCGCGGACAGGCGGGACTCCAGAAGAACTTCGTAGGCGTTCAGCGAGTGTGGAGGCCGTACCCGCGGAGGAGCATGGCTCCTCGGCGCCTCGACCCCGTCGCAGGCTGTCCCGCGGCAGCGCCAAATGGGTCCAGGGGCTCTGCTCCTGGCGGAGTGGGGGTATCGGGGGCGAGGCAGCGCCTTGCCCCCGGGCCACGGGCGCCCCCTACGCCGGCACGGATCAGTGATTGTCGCGCGGCACGCCCTTGGTCTGGGCGATACGCTGGTACTGCACGGCGGGCTCCAGCACTGCGCCGGACTCCATCTGGCCCACCATGCTGCGCTGGATCTCCTGCCAGGGGGTCTGGTGCGCGGGGTAGTGGTAGCCGCCGGCGGCGGCGAGGTCGATCCGGCGCTGTTCCAGTTCCTCCTCCGGGATCAGGATGTCGGCGGTGCCGCGGCGCAGGTCGATGCGCACGCGGTCGCCCGTCTTCAGCAGGGCGAGCCCGCCGCCTGCCGCCGCCTCGGGCGAGGCGTTGAGGATGGAGGGGGAGCCGGAGGTGCCGGACTGCCGCCCGTCGCCGATGCAGGGCAGGGAGGTCACGCCCTCGCGGATCAGGTAGTCGGGCGCGCGCATGTTCACCACCTCGGCCGCGCCCGGATAGCCCACGGGGCCGGCGCCGCGCATGAAGAGCACGCTGCGCGCGTCGATCCCCAGCGCGGGATCGTCGATGCGGTGGTGGTAGTCCTCCGGCCCGTCGAAGACGACGGCCTTGCCCTCGAAGGCGTCAGGGTCGTTCGCGTCGCTGAGGTAGCGGTCGCGGAACTCCTTGGAGATGACGCTCAGCTTCATGATCGCGGAGTTGAACAGGTTGCCGCGCAGCACCCGGAAGCCCGCATGCTCCTTCAGCGGCCGGTCGTAGGGACGGATCACCGCCTCGTCCTCGATGGCGGCGTTGCGGCAGTTCTCGCCGATGGTGCGGCCGTTCACCGTCATCGCATCCTCGGCGATCAGCCCCTGCTGCATGAGCTGGTTCACCACCGCCGGGACGCCGCCGGCGCGGTAGTAGTCCTCGCCGAGGTACTCGCCGGCGGGCTGGAGGTTCACCAGCAGCGGGATCTGCTCCCCGTACTTCTGCCAGTCGTCGATGTTCAGCTCCACGCCCATGTGCCGCGCCAGCGCGTTGAGGTGGATCGGCGCGTTGGTCGAGCCGCCGATGGCGGAGTTCACCCGGATGGCGTTGAGGAAGGCGTCGCGGGTGAGGATGTCGGAGGGCTTCAGGTCCTCGCGCACCATCTCCACGATGCGCTGGCCGGTGAGGAAGGAGACCTCCTGCCGGTCGCGATAGGGCGCGGGGATGGCGGCCGAGCCCGGGAGCTGCATGCCCAGCGCCTCGGCCAGCGAGTTCATCGTGCTGGCCGTGCCCATGGTGTTGCAGTAGCCGGTCGAAGGCGCGGAGGAGGCAACGAGCTTCACGAAGCCGGCGTAGTCGATCTCGCCCCGCGCCATCATCTCCCGCGCCTTCCAGACGATGGTGCCGGACCCCGTGCGCTCGCCGCGGAAGTTGCCGTTCAGCATCGGCCCGACCGAGAGGGCGATGGCCGGGATGTTCACCGTCGCCGCCGCCATCAGGCAGGCGGGGGTGGTCTTGTCGCAGCCGATGGTCAGCACCACGCCGTCGATCGGGTAGCCGTAGAGCAGCTCCACCAGCCCCAGATAGGCGAGGTTGCGGTCCAGCCCTGCGGTGGGGCGCTTGCCCGTCTCCTGGATGGGGTGGACGGGGAACTCCACGGCGATGCCGCCCGCCTCGCGGATGCCCTCGCGCACGCGCTTGGCCAGCTCCAGGTGGTGGCGGTTGCAGGGCGAGAGGTCGGAACCGGTCTGGGCGATGCCGATGATCGGCCGGTCGCTCTGCAGCTCCGCCTGGCTCAGCCCGAAGTTCATGTAGCGCTCCAGGTAGAGCGCGGTCATGTCGGGGTTGTCCGGATTGTCGAACCAGGCGCGGGAGCGGAGCTTCGAGGCAGTCTTTGGCATGGTTTGGGGCTCCCAAGGCACGTCTGGACGGTTCTGCGGAGGCTGGACGCCGCGGGGCCCGGGCCGGCCGGACCGGGCATCACCGGCGGATCATGCCCCCGGTCGGGGGTATCCGGCCAGCACCCCGGGGCGGGCAAGGCTGCGGACGGGGCCCCGGTCCGGCTTCCGCACGCCCCACCCGCCCCGGATGATGGGCGCTGCCGCGAGGGCGCCGCGGCGTTCGCCTCCGGCGCACTTTCCGGCCGCTGGGGCAGGGTCCACACTCGGGGCAATAGAGGGGTGGAAACGCGCGTTGAGAGTGCCTTTGTGGGCCAGCGCCCTGGCCGCGACGCTGATCGTCCAGATCGTCAGTTCCTTCGCCTCCCTCGCCATTCCCCTGATAGGCCCGCCGCTCATGGCGCGCGCCGGGCAGCCCCCGGAAGGCATCGGCGTCGTCTCTGCCATGACGTCGGCCGGCATCTGCTGGTGCCTGGCTTGCGGGGGCCCGATGCTCGGCCATCACGGGCCGGTGCGCACGCTGCAGATCGGCCTGGCCTGCATGGCGCTCGGGCTTTTCGTGCTGTCGCAGCCCCTGGGCCCGCTCGGGCTGCTGGGGGCGCTGGCCATCGGCTTCGGGGCCGGCCACAACACGCCCGCCGGCAGCCAGATCCTGGTCCGCTCGGCACCGCCGCGGCATCGCACGCTGATCTTCTCGATCAAGCAGGCGGGTGTCCCGCTGGGCGGCGCCCTGGCGGGGCTGGTGATGGCGCCGCTGGTGGTGGCGCAGGGCGTGCCCGCCGCCATCGGTGCCGTCATCGGCCTCGTCCTGCTCACGATGCTGGCCGTGCAGCCGTTCCGCCGGCGGCTGGACCGCGACCGGGGGGCGGACCAGCCGCGCTGGCCCCGCGCGCTCTTCTCTCCCGCCACGGCGATGCGCGCCGTCGGCGTGCTGCGCTCGCATCCCTCGCTGCCGCTGCTGACCGCCCTGGGTGCCTCCTTCTCGGTGGTGCAATCCTGCCTGGTGGCCTTCACGGCCACCTACGCCGTCACGCGCCACGATGCCTCCCTGACCGAAGCCGGCGGGATCCTGGCCACGATGCAGGGGGCCAGCATGCTGGGGCGCATCGCCCTGGGCTGGCTGGCCGACCGGACAGGGCATGTGCTGCGGCACCTGGCATGGCAGGCGATGGCCTCCGCCGTGGCGGTCGTGCTGCTGGTCTTCGCCGCCGACCAGGCATCCTGGGCGCTCCACGCCTGCGCGGCCCTGGCGGGCGCCACCGCCATCGGCTGGAACGGCGTGCACATGGCGGAGCTGGCACGCGTGGCGCCTTTGCCCCTGGTGAGCGACGTGACCTCCGCCGCGACCCTCTTCGGCTTCGTCGGATCGATCTGCGGACCGCTGGCCTTCTCCCTGCTGGTGAGCTGGACCGGCAGCTACGACCTGGCCTTCCTCGTCGTGGCAGCCCAGCTTGCCGGCTTCGGAATCGCCACCGCCCTGATGCTGGGCCGCGAAGCCCCGCAGATGAGGGATCCCTCCTGAGACGCGCAGCGTGATGCCCGGAGTCCCTGGGGGCGTGGTAACCGTGGCCCGGGGGCAAGGCTCTGCCTCGCCCCCGTACCCCCCACTCCGCCAGGACCCTGCGGGCCCTGGACCCGATCAGCGCTGCCGCGGGACAGCCTGACACGGGGTCGAGGCGCCGAGGAGCCATGCTCCTCGGCGGGACCGGCCTCCGCTCGCGCTGACGCGCTCTGAACCTTTTTCGGAGTCCCGCCTGTCCACGTTCCGTCAGGGTTCAGCCCGGAGGCTGACGGCAGCAGCCAGCACCAAACTCGCAGCGGGGGCCGGGGCCCGCTTGTGGCCCCGGCAGGGGAGGGTCCGGGACGGGGATCGACGCACGGCGTCAGGCCGGCGTCCCCTCCCGGTCCCACGCCCGAACACCACAGCACGACAGGTCAGCTCATCCCGCCGCCGGTATGATGTCGCGGCACCATGGCTGTGGCGGAACGGCCCCTGGGGACGCCTTGCCCCAGGGGAGTCTCCATCAGGGGAAGGTCACGGTGCTGACGTTGCACAGGTCCACGTTGCGCCGCTCTTCGGCCCGGCCGCCCTCGTACTCCACGCGGATGTCGTAGTCGCACTCGCCGGCCGGCAGGCGGATGGCGAAGGTCTGGCCCGGCGCGATGGTGGAGTTGCCCAGCCGGTCTTCGCCCCAGCTGCTGTCGCTGGACAGGGAGGCGCGCACCACCAGGATCGGGGAGCGGGTGTTGTTGACCAGGTTGAAGGACGGGTTGCCGGTCCGCGAGGCCTGGGCACCGCCCTTGCCGCTGCTGCCACCCCCGGCGGCCGCCTGGCCGAACACCACCTCGCGCAGCGTGCAGGTGTTGATGTTGCGGCGCTCCTCCGCCCGGCCACCGTCATAGACGACGCGGATGTCGTTCACGCACTGCCCGCGCGGCAGGCGGACGGGGAAGGAGCCGCCGGCGTTCAGCACGTTGTTGCCCAGCAGGTCCTGGCCCCAGGTCGACACCTGGGCGGAGGAGACATAGGCCTCCATGATCGTGTCGCTGGTGCGGTTCACCAGGTTGAAGCTCGGATCGTTCTGCCCGCCGCCCTGCGCCGCCGCGGGATGGATGCCGCAGACCACCGCCAGCAGGGCGAAAAGCGTGATCCGGCGCGGCAAGAGGGCGACCATGATTCGTTCTCCGTGCAATGGCATCAGGACCCTAGCGTCGTGCATTCCGCTTCGCATGGCTACAAGCCCGTGAGGAAGGCCGGAACGGGTGCGCCGGGAGGGACGAGGGCGGATAACTATATTGTAACATTTACCTGACGACACGCTTCGCTCATCTGTGCTGCACTGCGGCAGAGGCTGGCCGGCAGCGGATGTTCCGCAGGCCCTGAACCTGGGAACAGGGCCATGACGCTGCAGATCCTCTTCGGCAACGATAGCTGGGCCGGGCAGTGGTACCTCGCGGGGACCGACATCAGCACCCTGCCGGACCCGCTGACCGGCCTGCCGCGCGGCAGCTCCGTCCTGCAGCCGCCCGCCCTGCCGCCCTTTCCGTCCACGCTGTTCGGCGGGCTGGTGCGCCACCTGGGCAGCGCCGCGGGCTTCGCCCACGCCTTCGATGCCACCACCGTCTGGAATGCCGTGAAGAACGCCCAGGCGGTCAGCGACACGGCCGAAAGCCTGCGGCTGGACGGCTTCGTCCATGCCGACGTGGTGCTGGGCGGAACCGCGGGCGAGGGCTCGGTGGTGGAGATCCTCGGCGCGAAGCGCGGCAACGTCGTCACCGGCGCGGGCGACGACACCGTCACCCTCCGGATGCTGACCAACGGGGCCGACTGGTCCACCGGCTTCCGCATCAGCACCGGCGCGGGCGACGACACGGTGGTGCTGACCGGCCTCGACCTGGCCGCGAAGCGGGCGGAGGGGGATGTCACCTACCTGGGCGGCGCGCCGGGCGGCACGTCCTACAGCAGCTCGGGCGACACGCAGAGCAGCTTCACCGACCTGGGCGCGGGCAACGACCGCTTCACCGGCCATGGCAGCCGGGATACGGCGGCCGGTGGGTCGGGGAACGACCGGCTCGACGGCGGCGGCGGCGATGACGTCCTCGCCGGCGGCGACGGGCAGGACACGCTGCTGGGCGGCACGGGGCGGGACAGCCTCTCCGGCGAGGCCGGCCAGGACAGCCTTTTCGGCGGGGATGGCGACGACACCCTCCTGGGCGGCGAGGGGAACGACACCCTCGTCGGCGGCAACGGCGCCGATTCCCTCGTCGGCGGCGATGGTACGGATACCGTGGCCTATGCCGGCGCGCCCACCGGCGTGGTGGTCAACCTGGCCGACCCCGCCGCCAACACCGGCTGGGCGGCGGGCGACCGCTACACGTCCATCGAGCGGGTGACGGGCACCGCCTTCGCCGACCGCCTTACCGGCAGCAGCGGATCGGACACGCTGGTCGGGCTGGCCGGCGCGGACACGCTGTATGGCGGGGCGGGCGCGGACCGGCTGGAGGGCGGGGACGGCAACGACCACCTGCAGGGGCAGGACGGCAACGACACGCTGGTGGGCGGCGCCGGCACCAACTTCCTCAACGGCGGCGCCGGGGCCGATCGGCTGGAAGGCGGCAGCGGCACCGACGTGGCGCAGTATGTCGATGCGCCCGCCGGCGTGGTGGCCAGCCTGGCCGACCCGGCCGCCAACACGGGCTGGGCGGCGGGCGACACCTACCGGGCGATCGAGAGCCTGCACGGCTCCGCCTTCGCCGACCGCCTCTCCGGCGATGGCGGGGTGAACGGCCTGTACGGGCTGGGTGGGAACGACGTGCTCGCCGGCGGCGGCGGCGGCGACCGGCTGGAAGGCGGACAGGGCAACGACACGCTGGCCGGCGACCTGGGCGACGACACGCTGTCGGGCGGCGCTGGGGATGACAGCCTCTCGGGCGGGGCGGGCAACGACCGCCTCTCCGCCGATGACGGGCATGACCGGCTGGATGGCGGCGCCGGGGACGACCTCTACCTCGTCCAGGGCACGGCCGGGGCCGGCGCCGGTCCCGGCATCTACATCGAGGATTCCGACGGCACGGACACGCTGGACGCCTCCGCCGCCGCCGGGCCGCTGATTCTGGACCTCGACAGCGGCGGCAGCGTGGGCGGGCGCAGCATCGTCCTCTCCGGCGGCGACACGGTGCTGACGCCGCTCGACGTCGTGTTCCTGCAGGATCTCTCGGGCTCCTTCTCCGACGACGTCGTCACGGTGCGCGGCCTGGTGCCGAAGCTGGCGGATGCCATCACCGCGGTGCAGCCGGACAGCCGCTTCGCCCTGGCCTCCTTCGTGGACAAGCCGATCGCCCCGTTCGGCGACCCCGGCTCCGGCGACTACGCCTACCGCACCGACCTGGCGCTGACGAACGACGATGCGGCGCTGCAGCGTGCCTATGACGGGCTGGCGGTGCTGGGCGGCAACGACGCCCCCGAATCCCAGATGGAGGCGCTGCTCCAGGTCTCCGTGCGGCAGGCGGAGATCGGCTACCGCGCCGGCTCCACCCGCGTCGCCATCCTCTTCACCGACGACACGGCGCACGAGGCGGGGGATTTCGCCGGCGTGCCGGCCAACGACGGCGACGCCGTGCTGGACGGCACGCCGGCCTCCACCGGCGAAGACTACCCCGGCCGGGCGCAGCTCCGCGACGCGCTGCTCGCCGCCGACATCGTGCCCGTCTTCGCCGTGGTCGAGGGCATGCAGACCTACTACCAGGGGCTCGTGGCCTCCCTGGGCTTCGGCAGCGTGGTGACGCTGGACAGCGACAGCGCCAACATCGTGCAGGCGGTGGAAAGCGCGCTGCGCTACGTGACCACGGCGGTGGTGGAGAACGCGGTCGGCACCGCCCGGGACGACACGCTGAAGGGCAACGCGGCGGACAACCGGCTGACCGGCGGGCGCGGCGCCGACACCTTCGCCTTCGAGGACGAGCTCGCCGGCCGTGGCATCGACTTCGGCCAGGACGTGGTCACCGACCTGAACCGGGCGGAGGGCGACGTCATCCGGCTGGAGGGCCTGGGGGTCGGCAGCTTCGCCGACCTGGCGATCGCCGTCAGCGGCGGCAACAGCCTGATCACCATCGGCAGCGGCACGATCCAGGTGCTGGGCCGCACCGACCTGGGCGCGTCGGACTTCCTCTTCGCCCCCTGACGCCGGCCCGGCGTGCGGAGCCGGCGCGCCGGCTGCGCCGGGCGTGGGCATCCGCCCAGCGGCCGGGCAGGCGGATGGCGGCCGGGGCCGCTTTTCCGGCCGGGCCGGGCTGCCGTCCGCCCCCGCCGCGCGCCATCCTGCCCGCCGATCGGGAGAACCACATGACGACACGACGATTCCTCGGCACCGCCCTGCTGGCGGGCCTCGCCGCGCGGCCGCTGCGGGCGCAGACGGCCGGCAGTCCCCCCTGGCCGGACCGGCCGGTGCGCTTCCTGGTCGGCTTCGCGCCGGGCGGCTTCAGCGACATCATGGCCCGCGCCACCGCCGAACAGTACACCGCCGGCCTGGGCCAGACCTTCGTGCTGGAGAACCGCTCCGGCGCCTCCGGCACCATCGCCGCCGATGCCGTGGCCAAGGCCAGGCCGGACGGCTCCATGCTCCTCTTCGGCCATTCCACCTCGAACGCGGTGGCGGCGGCGCTCTTCTCCAACCTGCCCTATGACTGCACCCGCGACTTCACGCCGATCGCCCAGGTCGCGGTGCACCCGCACCTGCTGGTGGTACCGGCCGCCTCGCCCCACCACGACCTCGCCTCGCTGCTCGCGGCGGCCCGGGCGAAGCCGGGGGCCATCAGCTTCTCCTCGGCCGGCATCGGCTCCGTCCACCACATCGCCTGCGCCGCCCTGGCGCAGAAGACGGGGGTGGAGTTCACCCACGTCCCCTATCGCGGCAGCGCCCCGGCCATGGCCGACCTGCTCGCCGGGCGCGTGGACATGACCATCGAGGGCATCGCCGCGGTCGGGCCGCTGATCGCCGACGGCAAGCTGCGCCCGATCGCGGCCGGCACCCAGGCCCGCATCGCCCGCCTGCCCGACCTGCCCACGCTGAAGGAACTCGGCGTGGACGGCATCGACGCGGCAAGCTGGGTCGGCGTCTTCGGCCCGCCGAACCTGCCGCCGGAGATCGTGGCGAAGCTGGTCGCGGCCACGGACAAGGCCATGACGGCGCCAGCCATGCAGAAGGTCATCGCCGACGGCGGCTCCATCCCCGCCACGCGGCGGGGCACGGAATTCGCCGCCTTCGTCGCGGAGGAGGTGGAACGGTACAAGGCGGTGCTGGGGAACGGACAGATCGCCCTGTGACCCCGGGGGCAAGGCTCTGCCTCGCCCCCGATACCCCCACTCCGCCAGGACCCTGCGGGCCCTGGACCCGATCGGCGCTGCCGCGGGACAGCCGGACACGGGGTCACGGCGCCGAGGAGCTTGGCTCCTCGGCGGGTACGGCCTCCACCCTCGCTGACACCTTCTGAAGCTTTTTCAGAGTCCCGCCTGTCCGCGCTCTCCCTGGGTTCAGCCCGGAGACTGACGGCTGCCGCGCAGCACCAGACTCCCAGCGGGGGCCGGGGCCCGCTTGCGGCCCCGGCAAAGGAGGGTCTGGGACGGGGATCGACGCACGGCGTCGATGCTGCAGGCCGGCGTCCCCTCCCGGTCCCCCGCCCGAACACCACAGCACGACGGGTCAACCCCATCTCACCGTCGCTATCAGCGCGCGGGCCGAACCGTCACCGGGCGGGACCAGCCTCCCGCCGGGGTCCGGGGGCCGGCTCGCCCCCGGCGGAGGGGGTATCGGGAGAGGCGGGGCCTCCCCCGGGGAACGGGCGCGATGCCACGAGGGAGGCTTTACCCCGCGAAGGGATCGCTCATCAGGATGATGTCGTCACGCTCGGGGCTGGTGGAGAGCATGGTCACCGGCGCCTCGACCAGCTCCTCGATGCGGCGGACGTACTTCACCGCCGTCGCCGGCAGCTCCGCCCAGGAACGGGCGCCGCGGGTGCTTTCCTTCCAGCCTTCCATCGTCTCGTAGACCGGCTCCACCGCCGCCTGGGCGGCGGGCGAGGCCGGCAGGCGCCGCAGCACCTCGCCGCCCAGGCGGTAGCCGGTGCAGACCTTCAGCTCCGCGAGCCCGTCCAGCACATCGAGCTTGGTCAGCACCAGCCCGGCCACGCCGCCGACCTTGACCGCCTGGCGCACCAGCACGGCGTCGAACCAGCCGCAGCGGCGCGGGCGGCCGGTGACGGTGCCGAACTCGTGGCCGCGCTCGCCGAGCTGCCGGCCGATCGCGTCGTGCAGCTCCGTCGGGAAGGGGCCGGAGCCGACGCGGGTGGTGTAGGCCTTGGCGATGCCCAGCACCGTGCCGATGGCATGCGGCCCGATGCCCGCCCCGGCGGCCGCGTTGCCGGCGACGGTGTTGGAGGAGGTGACGTAGGGGTAGGTGCCGTGGTCCACGTCCAGCATCACCGCCTGGGCGCCCTCGAACAGCACGCGCTTGTTCTCGTGCCGCGCCTCGTCAAGCCGCTCCCAGGCGGCCTCGGCATAGGGCAGCAGCTTGGGCGCGAGGTCGAGCAGCTCGGCCAGCAGCGCCTCCTTGGTGAACTCCTCCGCCCCCAGCCCGCGCAGCAGCGTGTTGTGGTGCAGCAGCAGCTCGTCGAGCTTGTGCGCCAGCGTCTCCGGCTCGGCCAGGTCGCACAGGCGGATGGCGCGCCGCGCCACCTTGTCCTCGTAGGCCGGGCCGATGCCGCGCCCGGTGGTGCCGATCTTGTTGTCGCCCCGCGCCGCCTCGCGCGCCTTGTCGATGGCCGGGTGCACCGGCAGGATCAGCGGCACGTTCTCGGCGATGCGCAGGTTGTGCGGGCCGACCTCCAGCCCCTGCGCGCCGACCTTCGCGATCTCGGAGAGCAGCGCCTTCGGGTCCAGCACCACGCCGTTGCCGATGATGCCCAGCTTGCCGCGCACCACGCCGGAGGGCAGCAGGCTCAGCTTGTAGGTCTGGTTGCCCACCACCAGCGTGTGGCCGGCATTGTGGCCGCCCTGGAAGCGCACGACGATGTCGGCCCGGCTGGCGAGCCAGTCCACCACCTTCCCCTTGCCCTCGTCGCCCCACTGGGCGCCGATGACGGCGACATTGGCCATGGTTCAGTCCTTTCCGGCGACCGACAGGACCGCCTCGCGCCCCGTCGGCGCGGCGATCGGCACGGCGTCCCCGCCGCGCAGGAAATGGGTGCAACGCAGGGCGCGGGGATCGTCCGCCGCCGAGAGCGCGGCGATGGTGACGTGGCCGGCCGCGCGCAGGGCGGCCGCGTCATCCGCCTCCGCGTCGAGCGGCACGAAGACCCGCAGCGGCTCCGGCGCGCGGGGCGCCGCGCGCAGCACGGCGTCAGGATAGAGGGTCAGGCCCGTCGCCGGCTCCTCGCCCGAGCGGTAGCGCCCGCCCTTCGCCAGCTCGCCGGTTCGCCCCGGCCCGTAGACGGTGTAGGCGACGCCGGTGTGGTAGCCGAGGCCGCGGAACTCCACCGGGTCCAGGGTGATGCGCAGCCCCGGCGCGCGGCGGCGGATGGCGGCGATCACCGCCGCCGCGTTGTCCGCGATGGCCCGCGCGGCGGGCGGCAAGGCACAGCGCTCCAGCGCGGCCAGGGCGGCGTCGGCCGGGCCGGTGGCGGCCAGCAGCTCGGGCAGGAAGTGGGCGGGCGGGCCGGCGGCGATGGCGAGGCGGGTGACGGCGGCGGCGTCCTTGCGGTCCAGCGCGAAGGCCAGGGCGTCGCGGTCCTCGCCGGTCAGCCCGGCCGCGTCCAGCAGGGCGGGCGACATGGCGGGCAGGGTGATGTCCAGCCCGACCCCGGTGACGCCGATCCGCGCCAGCGCCTCGATGCCGACCAGCGCGACCTCCGCGTCGGCGGCGGGGCTGTCGTGGCCGATCAGCTCGATCCCCGCCTGCGGCAACTGCCGCTCGGGCGCGAGCTGGGTGCCGCGCACGCGCAGCACCTGGCCGGAGTAGGAGAGCCGCAGCGGCCGGGCGAGGTGGCGCAGCCGGGTGGCGGCGATGCGCGCGACCTGCGGCGTCGTGTCCGCGCGCAGGCCCATCATGCGCTGGCTGACCGGGTCCATCAGGCGGAAGGTCTGCTCCGCCACGGCGGCGCCGGAGCCGGCGAGCAGCCCCGTCTCGAACTCCAGCAGCGGCGGCTTCACCCGCTCGTAGCCATGGGCGGCGAAGACGGCGAGCATCGCCTCGACCAGCGCCGCCTCGCGGGCCGCGTCGGGGGGCAGCAGGTCGTTCAGCCCGGCGGGCAGCAGGGCCGGGTTCGGACCGTCGGCGGGCATGGCCTTCCCCTCCTCCTGGCTCCGAGGGCGCGGCTGTGTGACAGGCACGGGCGCGCGCGGCAAGGCCGGAGCGCCGAGCCCTGGGTTGCGGCCGCCGCGCGGCGCATGCCCGCCCGGAGGCGGCCACCCGAGTGTGACAATCGGCCCGGGCGCGTTGTGCGCTGCCGGCCGGCTTGCCCAGAATGCCGGCATGACACGATTCCGCCCGCTCCTTGCCGCCGCGCTGGGCCTTGCCACCCTGGCCGGCGCCGGCTGCTCCACCGACCCGTCGCAGCCCTACCTGTTCGGCCTGGGGGATCCGGTCCGGGCGGGGGCGCTGTCGGCGCCGTGGGATTTCGGCCGCACCGGCCAGCTCGCCGGCCAGCCCACCGCCGCGGCGCTGGCCGCCTTCCGGGTGGAGCAGCTCGCCCGCGCCGCCGAAGTCGAGCCGCTGTGGCAGGTGGATGTCGACCCGCTGCTGCAGCCCCGGCTGCGCATGGCGCGGGCGCAGATGCGCGAGGCGCTGGGGGTCGCGCCCTCCGTCCCGCCGGAGGTGGCGATGGGCGCCTTCTACGCCGCCTTCACCGCCCTGCGGCGCGACGACCGCGCGGCGGCGGCGGCGGCGCTGGCCGTGCCGGGCTTCACCCTGGGCGGCGAGGGCACGCTGGCCCGGCTGGACGACCTGCCGCGCCTGCGCCTGGTGGACGAGGCGGCGCAGGCCGTGGCGCAGGAGGCGAGCCACCCGAGCTGGACCTCGCGCGGCCGGCGGCGCTAGCCCCACGGAAGGGGCCGGGCCGGGCCGGGACCGGGACGCAAGGCGGGCCACCTCCCCTCGCCCGGGCCAGGCGGCCCGCGCCGGAGGCCGGCGCCCGTCACGCGCCGGGACGCATGACGCCCGCAGCCGCGCGGTCCGCCTCGCCCGGCCGGGGGCCGGCGCCGGCCCTGGCGGTGCTGCGCGAGGCCGGCTTCGGCACCCTGCGCGCGGCGGCGAAGACGCCGTTCAACCCGGTGCCGGAGGCGGGCCCCCGATCGGGCCGGCGACGGGCGGGACGAAGATGGCGTCGATCCGCGCATCCAGGCGGCCATCGCCACCGGGCCGCAGCATCAGCGCGTCGCCCAGCACCGCCAGGCCCGGCGCCACCGCCCACCCCGCCCACTCGCCCGCGGGCATCGGCGGGCCGGGCAGGCGTGCCCGGTGGGCCGGGTCGAGCACGGAGACGAGCTCCACCGGACGCTGCTCCAGATAAGCGCGCAGCTGCACCGCCAGCCCGGGCGGCGGCCGCCAGCCGGGGCGGTGCAGCAGGGTGAAGGGCCGCTCGTCCCAGCCGGCGTAGAGGGCGTCCAGCGCCCGGCCCAGCCCGTGCGACAGGCGGCCGGCCGCGCCGGGCGGCAGGGCGGCGAGCGGCCGGGGCTCCGGCCCCAGCAACCCCTCCACCACGGTGGTCACGGGCGAGGCCCGCCGGGCGGCCTCGAACCCCACCGCCCCCGGCCGGGGCGGCAGCCGGGCCGCGCGCGGGAAGGCGGCGACCAGCGCCGCGGCGTCCACGCGCGGTGCGCGCGGCTCCGCCCGGGCCAGGTCGTCGCGCCCCAGCCGGTCCAGCGGCCAGGGGGCGCGGGGGGGGTTGTCCACCTCGCCGTACCAGTCCTCGAACTTGAAGCGGCCCGCGACGTCCGCCGGATCGCCCAGCCACAGGCTCGGCCGCCCCAGCGCCTCGGCGAAGACCAGCCCGTGCAGGCTCTGCGACAGCACCACCTCGGCGCCGATGATCCGGCGCAGCGGCTCCAGCCCATCGGTGCGCATGTCCACCAGGGTCACGTCGTCGCCCAGGCCGGGGAAACCGCGGAAGGCGGGGTGGCCGGTCATGGACCAGTGCGGCACCAGCGCGGCGCGATGGCGGAAGCCGTCGCGCCGCACCTCCTCCTGCCAGGCCCGGACCTGCGGCAGCCGGGCGACCAGGACGCCCGGATCCCCCAGCGGCACCTCCGGCACGCGCAGCCCGCCGGCGCGCAGCGCCGCGACGGTCCGCCGCCCCCGCAGGGCGGCGATCCGGCCGGGGGCCAGCGGCGGCATTGCCGCATCCGGCCGGTGCAGCCCCACCCCCCAGGCATGCGAGGCGGCCGTCGCCAGCCACAGGATGCTGCCGATCGGCAGCACGTGCTCCTGCCCCGGCGGCACCGCGACCGCGGCGAGGCCGAGCACGTCGCGCAGCAGCCAGGCGGCGACGGCATCGCCGCAGTTGCGCAGCGGATTCCAGGTGCGGATGCCGACGCGCTGCATGTCCTCGCCGCCAGGGATGCCGGATCACACCCCGCGCGCCCGCCACGGGCAAGCGCGCCGCCCCGGATGGGGGGGGAGCGGCGGGAGGCATGCGGCTTGCAAAGCCCCGGGGGCCGCGCCGCCACGACGCCGCGCCTTCATCGGGACAGGGAGCCGCACAGCGTGAGGACATCGAGGATCACGGCCGCCCTGCTGGGCATCGGCGTCACGCTTGCCGCGAGCCTCGCGGCGCCGCGCGAGGCCGTGGCGCAGGGCCAGCCCGGCGTCCTGCGCATCGCCATGACGGCGGCGGACGTGCCCACCATCACAGGCATGCCGAACAACGGCTACGAAGGGATGCGCTTCCTCGGCTACCCGGTCTTCGAGAGCCTGGTGCTGTGGGACCTCTCGCGCGCCGACGTGCCGGCGCCGCTGAAGCCTGGACTGGCCGAGAGCTGGGCGCAGGACCCGGCCGACCCGAAGATCTGGCGCTTCACCCTGCGCCAGGGCGTCACCTTCCACGACGGCACGCCCTTCAACGCCGATGCGGTGATCTGGAACCTGGACCGCTTCCTCAAGGACGGCGCGCCGCAGGCCGAGCCGCAGGGGGCGGCCATCACCCGCGGGCGGCTTTCCGGCATGGTCGCGGGCTACCGCAAGGTGGACGACCGCACGGTGGAGTTCACCACGCCGCGGCCGATCTCCTACTTCCCCTACATCAGCACGGTGATCCTCTTCGCCTCGCCGAAATCGTGGGAGGATGCGGGGCGCGACTGGGCGAAGGTGGCGCAGACCGGCGCGGCCGGCACCGGCCCCTTCCGCATCACCCGCTTCACCCCGCGCCAGAGCGTGGAGCTGTCGCGCTTCGACGGCTACTGGGACGTGCCGCGCCGGGCGAAGCTGGACCGCGTGCTGCTGCTGCCGATCCCGGAGGCGAACACCCGCCTCGCCGGCCTGCGCTCCGGGCAGGTGGACTGGATCGAGGTACCGCCGCCCGACGGCATCCCCTCGCTGAAGCAGGCCGGGTTCAGCGTCGTCACCAACTCCTACCCGCATGTCTGGCCCTGGATCTTCGCCATCGGCAGAGCGAGCAGCCCCGCCGCCGACCTGCGCGTGCGGCAGGCGCTGAACTACTGCGTGGACCGCGACGGTCTGGTCGGGCTGCTGAACGGCACGGCGGAGCCGGCGGTGGGCTTCTACAACCGCTCCAACCCGCTCTTCGGCAATCCGCAGAACCAGTACCGCCTGGACCCCGCGAAGGGGAAGGCGCTGCTGGCCGAGGCGGGGTACGGCCCGCAGCGGCCACTGAAGCTGACGGTGGGCATCTCCACCTCCGGCTCCGGCCAGATGCTGCCGCTGCCGATGAACGAGGCGCTGCAGGAATCGCTGCGCGAGCATTGCGGCGTGCAGGTGGAGTTCCGCACGGTGGAGTGGAACACCCTGCTCACCGGCCTGCGCTCGGCGGTGGACAGCCCCGCCTGGCTGGGGGCGGATGCGCTGAACATCTCGCTCGTCTCCTCCGACCCCTCGGTGATGGCGCGCTGGTTCCTCGCCTCCGCCATCGCGCCGCGCGGGCAGAATGCGGGCGGCTTCGACGATCCCGGCTTCGAGGCGGCCTTCGCCCAGGTCGAGACGGCGACCGACCCGGCGACGGCGAACGCCGCGCTGACCCGCGCGCATGAGCGGCTGGTCGACGCGGCGCCCTGGCTCTACATCGTGCACGACCTCAACCCGCGGGCCATGGCGCGCAACGTGACCGGTTTCGTCTCGGCGCAGAGCTGGTTCCAGGATCTCGCCACGGTGGACAAGCGATGAGCGCCCCCCTGCACTTCGCCACCGTCGCGGAGCTGTCTCGCCTGATCCGGATGCGCCGCCTCTCCCCGGTGGAGCTGGCGGAGCACTGCTTCGCCCGCATCGACGCGCTGGACGGGCGGCTCTGCACGGTCATCGCCCCGATGCGCGAGGCGGCGATGGCCGAGGCCCGTGCGGCGGAGGCGGAGATCGCCGCCGGGCGCTGGCGCGGCCCGCTGCACGGCATCCCCGTCGGGCTCAAGGACATCTACGAGACGGAGGGCGTGCCCACCACCGGCGGCTCCGCGCTGTTCCGCGATCACGTGCCGCTGGAGGATGCGGAGACGGTGCGCCGCCTCCGCGCGGCAGGGGCGGTGATCCCGGCCAAGCTGAACACCTGGGAGTTCGCCGTCGGCGGCACCTCCTTCGACCTGCCCTGGCCGCCCTCGCGCAACCCCTGGGACACGGAGCGCGACCCGACCGGCTCCTCCACCGGCTCGGCGGTCGCGGTCGCGGCGGGGATGCTGCCGGCGGCGCTGGGCTCGGACACGGGCGGCTCGATCCGCGGCCCCGCCGCCTGGTGCGGCATCGCCGGGCACAAGCCGACCTACGGGCTGGTCAGCCGGCGCGGCGTGCTGCCGCTGGCCTTCTCGCTCGACCATGCCGGGCCGATGGCCTGGACGGCCGAGGACTGCGCCCTGCTGCTCCAGGCGCTTGCGGGCTACGACCCGCGCGATCCCGGCAGCGCGGAGGTGGCGATCCCCGACTACGCCGCCGCCTGCGCCGAGGGGGCGGAGAAGGGCCTCGCCGGGCTGCGCGTCGGCGTGGTGCGCCACTTCTACGAGGAGGATGTGGCCTGCGAGCCGGCGGTCCTCGCGGCCATGGAGGATTCGCTCCGCGCCCTGCGCGACCTGGGCGCCAGCCTCCGCGACGTGACGCTGGCGCCCTTCGGCACCTGGGCCTCGGTCGGGCTGCTGATCTCGCGCTCGGAATCTCACGCCATCCACGCGGAATGGCTGCGCGCCACGCCGGAGCTCTACGGCGCCTATGGCCGGGAGCGGCTGATGGCCGGCGCCTTCGTCCCCGCGCCCGACTACGTCAACGCCCAGCGCCACCGCACCCGGCTGGTGACGGAAGCGGCGGCGGTGATGCGCGAGGTGGACATCCTGGTCTTCCCCACCTCCCGCCAGGTGGCCTCGCCGATCGGCGAGGACATCTTCGGCAGCGGCAACGGCTCCGCCTTCTTCAACCGGCCGCACAACCTGCTGGGCTGGCCCGCCCTGTCCGTCTGCAACGGCTTCGACCCGGCCGGCCTGCCCATCGGCCTGCATATCGGCGGCCGCCCCTTCGAGGACGCGCTGGTGCTGAAGGTCGGCGCGGCGATGGAACAGGCGCTGGGCACGCGCGGGCGCCGGCCCGCCATCGCCCTGGAAGGAACGGCGGCATGAGCGAGACCCCCTTCGAGGCCCGGCTGCGCGCCCTCGGCCTGCGCCTCTCGCCCGAGGATGCGAAGCGGATGGAGGCGACCGTCGCCGCCATGGAAAGCGCCCTGCAGGTCGTGCGCGTCCCCCGCCCGGCGGCGGAGGAGCCCCTGGTCGCCTTCCGCCTGCCCTGGCCCCGGCAGGGCTGACGCGCCCCTCGCCGGGGGGGGTCAGCGCCCCGCCGTCCCTTCCCGGGGCTCTTCCGGCACCGGCGCGCGCAGCTCCGGCGGGATCACGCCGCGCCCGTCCCACTGGCGGATCCGCTCCACCTCCAGCGCGGCGGGGCCGCCGCCCAGGGCGGGCGACAGCGCGACCGAGGCGGCGCGGGCCTTGCCCAGCTCGCGTTCCGCCACCACGCGCCGGAACGCGTCGCCGGGATCGATCCCCGTCACCACGAAGGACACCACCTCCACATGCAGCAGCGCCCGGGCCCGGGCGCGGAGGTCGGCGGTCAGCGCCTCCTGGAAGGCGGCATTGTCGCGGATGGCGCGCTCCAGCCCGAACTGGCCCAGCACCGCCTGCACCGCGCCCGCCATGAGCTGCGGCATCATGGTCAGCGGGCTGCGGGTATGGGCATAGCGCCAGCGGATGTCCTCCTCGGTGCCCTCGCGCCAGAAGGCGGCGCCGAAGACCGTGGCGGTGTAGCCCTCGGCGCTCACCGCCGTCATGCCGCGGCTGTCGGATGAGCGGTCGGCCATCACCAGGGCGGTGTCGAAGACCGTGCGGCGGAGCGACCAGGGATTGACCCAGCGGTCCTGGCCGGGGCCGTAGACCGCCATGACCTCGCCGCCGCGAGAGATCACGACCCGCTCCGTCGCCCCGGGGCGGACCATGAAAAGACGGTCGAGCAGCAGGCCGGCGACCAGCGCGACGACCAGCCCCGCCACCACCCAGCCGGCCCGGCGCCGGCGGGGCGAGGCGCTGCGGCCGGCCGGTGGCGGCGGGGCCTCCTCCGGCGGCGGCGGGCGCAGGTTTCGTGTCTCCGTGCGGTTGTCCATGCCGCTGCCGACGGCCTCCCTGCTCCTGGCCCACCGCCGCCCGCCGATCGGATCGGCCCGGCTCTGGCCCTCACAGCGCGCGGGAGGAGGATTCGTTCCCACCGGGGCGGTGGGGGCCGGGCCGGAATGTCACGGGATTGTCAGCCGAAAGTCATCCGAATGAATCATCGCCGGTCCTATCCTGTGGCCACACCATGACCTCCGATCCTCCCGACAAGGCCCTCTGGCACCGGATCCGGTCCGCGCTGCTGGCGGAGATCCGCGATGGCCGCCTCGCCCCCGGGGCGCGGCTGCCGACCGAGACGGCCCTGATGTCCCGCTTCGGCGTCGGCCGGCACAGCGTCCGCCGCGCCTTGGAGGCGCTGGAGACGCAGGGGCTGGTCAGCATCCGGCACGGCAGCGGCAGCTATGTCCGCCCTGCCGGGGTGCTGGACTACCGGCTGTCGGAGCGGACCCGCTTCTCGCAGAACCTGCTGGAACAGGGGCGCGAGCCCTCCGGCACCCTCCTGTCCGGGATCGACATCCCCGCCCCGCCGGGCGTGGCCCTGGCGCTGCGGCTGCCGGAAGGGGAGCCGGTGCACTGCCTGCGCCGCCTCGGCCTCGCCGACGGCGCGCCGGTCAACCTCTCCACCGCCTGCTACCCCGCCCGCCGCTTCCCCGGGCTGCTGGAGGCGTTCCGGGACGGGGACGGCATCAGCAGGGTGCTCGCCGCCTATGGCGTGGCCGACTACCTGCGCCTCACCTCCACCATCACCACCCGCCTGCCCAGCGCCGGGGAGGCGCGCCACCTCGACCAGGCCGCGACCGACCCGGTGCTGGTGGTCTGCAAGGTGGATGCGGACCTGTCCGGCGTGCCCATCGCCTGGTCGGAGACGGTCTGGGCCGGGGCGCGGGTGCAGCTTTCGATCGACAATTCGGCCCTGCTCGGCCGTGACGGAGATGCCGCCGATGTGGCTGGGTAACCTGCGGCTGGTCCTGCCGGATCAGGTCGTCGCGCGCGGCGCGGTGCGGATCGAGGGCGGCACCGTCGCCGCCATCGCCGAGGGCGAGGCCCCCGGTCCCGCGATCGACGGGCGCGGGCTGACGCTGATCCCGGGCCTCGTCGACCTGCATGGCGACATGATCGAGAAGGAGGTGGAGCCGCGCCCCGGCGCCCCCTTCCCGCTGCCCGTCGCGGTGGCCGAGCTGGACCGCCGCCTCGCCGCCTCCGGCGTCACCACCGCCTATGCCGGCGTCTCCTTCGCCGAGACCCGCGACCGCGGCCACCTGCGTTCCGAGGAGAAGGCGCGCGGCATCGTCGAGGCGGTGATGGCCGCGCGCGACGGGCTGCTGGTGGACCTGCGCGTGCACGCCCGCTTCGAGGTGACCAACGCGCGCGCCGAGCCCGTGCTGCGGGAGCTGGTGGGGCGGGAGCTGGTGCACCTGGTCTCGCTGACCGACCACACGCCGGGCCAGGGCCAGTACCGGCAGCTCGAGCACTACGTGAGCTACTACGTCCGCGCCCATGGCCACGACGCGGCGGCGGTGGAGGCGGAGGCGCGCGCCCGCATGGCCGCGCGCGAGGCCACGCCGCTCGCCTGGGAGGTGGCGCAGGGCGTCACCGGCCTGGCCCGCGAGCGCGGCATCCCCATCGCCTCGCACGACGACGACACGCCCGAGAAGGTGCGCGTGATGCAGGCGCTGGGCGCGACGATCAGCGAGTTCCCCGTCACCGTCGCCGCCGCCGCCGAGGCGCGCCACCTCGGCCTCGCCACGCTGATGGGCGCGCCCAACGCCCTGCGCGGCGGCTCCATGACCGGCAACATCTCCGCCCTGACCCTGGCCGAGGCAGGCCTGCTCGACGCGCTGGCCGCCGACTACCACCAGGGCGCCATGCTGCCGGCGGTCTTCGCCTATGCCCGCACCGGCGTGATGCCCCTGCCGGAGGCGATCGCGCTCGTCACCCGCAACCCGGCCCGCGCCGTGGGGCTGGAAGACCGTGGCGCCGTCGCGGAAGGGCAGCGCGCCGACCTCGCCCTGGTCGAGGACCGCGGCGACGCCCCGCCCCGCATCCGCGCGACGCTCCGGGCCGGGGTGCCCGTCTATTCGGATGGCACGCTGCGGCTGGACGGGCTGGTGGCGTGATGCGTGGCGCGACCCCCCGGGGGAAAGACGCCGTCTTTCCCCCCATCCCCCCTATCTGCCAGGACCCTGCGGGCCCTGGACCCGGTGGGTGCTGCCGCGGGACAGCCGGACACGGGGTCACGTCGCCGGAGGTCGTGGACCTCCGGCGGGTTCGGCCACCGCGCTCGCTGCCGGATTCTTCCGCTTTCTCTGCGCTCCGCCTGACCACGCGCTCTCCGGGTTCGGCCCGAAGGCCAAACCCCTGGCCGCGCGGAGCCAGACTCCTGCCGGGGTCCGGGGGCCGGCCCGCCCCCGGCGGAGGGGGAATGGGGGGAGGCGGCGCCTCCCCCGGGGAACGAGCGCAACGGCAACGGGGACCGCAGCCATGACCGAGGCGAGACGCCGCTGGATGGGGGTGCTGGCCCGGGCCGGCGCCGGGGAGATCGAGGCCCGGCTGGAGGCCACGCCGCTGCCGGCGCACACGCGGCTGCGCGGCCCGGAGACGGGGCTGGTGATGGTGCGCGGCCGGGCCGGGGGGGACGGGGCGCCGTTCAACCTGGGCGAGATGACGGTGACGCGCTGTGCCGTGCGGCTGGCGGACGGGGCGGTGGGCCATGCCTACCGCGCCGGGCGGGATGCGCGGGCGGCGGAGCTGTCCGCCGTGCTGGACGCGGCCTTGCAGGACCCGGCGCGGCGCGGCGCGCTGCTGGACGGGGTGATCGCACCGTTGGCCGAGGCACAGGAGGCCGCGCGGCAGGTCCAGGCGCGCAAGGCGGCGGCCACGCGGGTGCAGTTCTTCACGATGGCGAACATGCGATGAGCGACCTGCTTCCCGGCTTCGCCGACCCCGTCGCGGGGCCCCAGGCGACCTTCCGCGCGGTGCTGGAGGCGATGGCCCGGCCGGGCCGCGTCTTCCGCCTGCCGCTGGCGCCGAGCGGTCCGGCGCCGCTCTCCCCCGCCGCCGCCGCGGTGCTGCTGACGCTGGCCGATGCCGAGACGCCCGTCTGGTCCGATGCCGGCGCGGCGGCGGCGGAATGGCTGCGCTTCCATGCCGGCTGCCCGCTGGTGGATGGCGCCTCGGGGGCCGCCTTCGTCCTGGCGACCGGCACGCCGCCGGCGCTGGGCACGTTGGAACCCGGTAGCGACGAGGAGCCGCACCGCTCCGCCACGCTGGTCCTCCAGGTCGCGGCGCTGGAGGAAGGTGCCGGCTGGCGCCTGACCGGGCCGGGGATCGAGGCGGCGCACCGGCTGCGCGTGACAGGCGCGCCGGACGGGTTCCCGGCGGCATGGGCGGCGAACCGGCGGCGCTTCCCCTGCGGCGTGGACGTCGTCCTCTGCGCCGGGGACCGGGTGGCGGCGCTGCCGCGCAGCGTCGCGATCGCGGAGGGCTGAGGCGATGTACGTCGCGGTGAAGGGTGGCGAGCGCGCCATCGACAACGCCCATGCCTGGCTGGCCGAGGAGCGCCGCGGCGATCCCGCCGTGCCGGAGCTGGGCACGGAGCAGATCGCAGGCCAGCTCACCCTGGCGGTGGACCGGGTGATGGCCGAGGGCTCCTGCCACGACCGGGACCTCGCCGCGCTGGCGATCAAGCAGGCGCGCGGCGACCTGATCGAGGCGGTCTTCCTGCTGCGCGCCTATCGCACCACCCTGCCGCGCTTCGGTGCCAGCGCGCCGCTCGACACGGCGGCGATGCGGGTGCAGCGGCGGGTGTCGGCCACCTACAAGGACCTGCCGGGCGGGCAGGTGCTGGGGCCGACCTTCGACTACACCCACCGCCTGCTGGACCCGGCCCTGGCCGGAGAGGGCAACGCCCCGTCGCCGGCCCCGCAGGCCGAGCCGGGCGAGGACGCGCCGTGCGCCCGGGTCAACGCACTGCTGGCGGCCGAGGGGCTGATGCAGGCGGAGGCGTCCTCCGACGCGGAGCCGGGCGACCTGACGCGCGTGCCGCTCGCCTTCCCCGCCGGGCGGGCGCTGCGGCTGCAGAACCTGGCGCGCGGCGACGAGGGCTTCCTGCTCGGCCTCGCCTATTCCACCCAGCGCGGCTATGGCGGCAACCACCCCTTCGTCGGCGAGGTGCGGCAGGGCGCGGTGACGGTGGAGTTCACCCCGCCGGAGCTGGGCTTCGCGGTGGAGCTGGGCGATCTGGTCGTGACGGAATGCCAGATGGTGAACCAGTTCGCCGGCTCGCGCAGCGAGAAGCCGCAATTCACCCGCGGCTACGGCCTGGTCTTCGGCCGCACCGAGCGGCGGGCCATGGCCATGGCAATCGTGGACCGCGCCCTGCGCGCGGGCGAGCTGGGCGAGGAGGTGCTGGGCCCGGCGCAGGACGAGGAGTTCGTCCTGTCGCATTCCGACAATGTCGAGGCGACCGGCTTCCTCGAACACCTGAAGCTGCCACACTACGTCGATTTCCAGAGCGAGCTGGAGAGCGTGCGCGCCATGCGCGCGGCGGCGGAAGCGACGCCCGACGAATCCTTCCGGGAGGCCGCGGAATGAGCGACGCCGCGATGAACGACACGCCGACCTCCGGCTACAACTTCGCCTATCTGGACGAGGGCACGAAGCGGATGATCCGCCGCGCGCTGCTCAAGGCCGTGGCGGTGCCGGGCTTCCAGGTGCCCTTCGGCTCGCGCGAGATGCCGCTGCCCTATGGCTGGGGCACCGGCGGCATCCAGGTGACGGCGAGCGTCATCGGCCCGGACGACACGCTGAAGGTGATCGACCAGGGCGCGGACGACACGACCAACGCCGTCTCCATCCGCCGCTTCTTCGCCCGCGTCGCGCCGGGGTTGCGCACCACCGAGCGCACGGAGGAGGCCACGGTGATCCAGACCCGCCACCGCATCCCCGAGACGCCGCTGCGCGAGGGGCAGGTGATGGTCTACCAGGTGCCGCAGCCCGAGCCGCTCTACCGGCTGGAGCCGCGCCGCGCGGAGACGCGCCGCCTGCACGCCCTGGCGGAGTACGGGCTGATGCAGGTGAAGCTCTACGAGGACATCACGCGGCACGGGCGGGTCGGCTCCTCCTACGACCATCCGGTGATGGTGAACGGGCGCTACCTGATGTCGCCCTCGCCCATCCCCGGCTTCGACAATCCCAAGCTGCACCGCTCGCCCGCGCTGATGCTGTTCGGCGCGGGGCGCGAGCGGAGGCTCTACGCCGTGCCGCCCTACACGGCGGTGGCCAGCCTGGATTTCGACGACCATCCCTTCGTGCCGCTGCGCGCCGACGGGACCTGCGAGCTGTGCGGCTCGCGGACCAGCTACCTCGACGAGGTGGTGACGGACGACAAGGGCGGGCGGATCTTCGTCTGCTCCGACACGGATTACTGCGGCCAGCGGCAGCAGGCGCTTCCGGAGGCAGCGGAATGAGCGAAGACCCCATCCTTTCCGCCCGCGACCTGCACCTGCGCTACGGCGCGGTGCGGGCGCTGGACGGCGCGGCGCTCGACCTCTGGCCCGGCGAGGTCCTGGCCATCGTGGGCGAATCCGGCTCCGGCAAGTCCAGCCTGCTGCGCGTGCTCTCGGGCGAGGGCCGGCCGGATTCCGGCACGGTGCTCTACCGCGACCCGGCCGGCGGGACGCTCGACGTGCACGGCATCGGCGAGCCGGCGCTGCGGCGGCTGGCCCGCACCGAATGGGGCTTCGTGCGCCAGGACCCGCGCGAGGGGCTGCGCATGGGCGTCTCGGCCGGCGGCAATGTCGGCGAGCGGCTGATGGGCCAGGGCGCCCGCCATTACGGCCGCATCCGCGAGGAGGCGGCGCAGTGGCTGGAGCGGGTGGAGATCGACCGCGCCCGGCTGGACGACGCGCCGCGGCTGTTCTCCGGCGGCATGCGCCAGCGCCTCCAGATCGCCCGCGCCCTGGTGACGCGGCCGCGCCTGGTCTTCATGGACGAACCGACCGGCGGGCTCGACGTCTCCGTCCAGGCGCGCCTCCTCGACCTGATCCGTGCGCTGGTGGGCGAGCTGGGCCTCGCCGTGCTGCTGGTCACGCACGACATCGCCGTGGCGCGGCTGCTGGCGCACCGCATCGTGGTGATGCGCCACGGCCAGGTGGTGGAGGAGGGCCTCACCGACCGGGTGCTGGACGATCCGCGCCACCCCTACACGCAACTCCTCGTCTCCTCGGTGCTGGCGGCATGAGTCCTTCCGACAACGACTGGATCCTCAAGGCCGAAGGGCTGGCCAAGGGCTTCACCCTGCATCTGCGCGGGGCGACCATCCCCGTGCTGCGCGATGTCGGGCTGACCGTCTCGCCCGGGGAATGCGTGGCGCTGTCCGGCCCCTCCGGGGCGGGCAAGTCCACGCTGATGCGGCTGCTGCAAGGCAATTACGGGGCCGATGCCGGTTCCATCCTGGTGCGCCGGCCGGATGGCGCGGTGGTGGACCTCGCCGCCGCCCCGCCGCGCGCCGTGGTGGCGCTGCGCCGCGACACCATCGGCTATGTCAGCCAGTTCCTGCGGGTGATCCCGCGCGTCTCCGCGCTCGACGTGGCGGCGGAGCCGCTGCTGGCCCGCGGCGTGGCGCGGGAGGAGGCGCGGGCGCGCGCCGCCGCCCTGCTGCGCCGGCTGAACCTGCCGGAACACCTGCACGCGCTGCCGCCCGCCACCTTCTCGGGCGGCGAGCAGCAGCGCGTGAACCTGGCGCGCGGCTTCATCGCGCCCTTCCCGCTGCTGCTGCTGGACGAGCCCACCGCCAGCCTGGACGCCGCCAACCGCGCCGTGGTCATCGGGCTGATCGACGAGGCCAAGGCGCGCGGCGCCGCGCTGATCGGCATCTTCCACGATGCGGAGGTACGCGACCGCGTCGCCGACCGGCTGTTCGAGGTGCTGCCGCTGGCGAAGGCGGCATGACCCTGCGTGGCGCCCTGGTGGCGGTGGTCGGTCCCTCCGGCGCCGGCAAGGACACGCTGCTGACGGCGGCCCGCGCGGCGCTGCGCGACGATCCGCGCTTCGTGGCGATCCGCCGCGCCATCACCCGCGGCCCCGACCCCGCGGGCGAGGATCATCGCCCCGTCTCCGTGGAGGACTTCGCCCGCGAGCGCGAGGCCGGCGGCTTCGCCCTGTGGTGGGAGGCGCACGGGCTGCTCTACGGCATCCCGCGCGCTCCGCTGGAGGGCGCCCTGACCGAGGGCCGGGTGGTGCTGGCCAACCTGTCCCGCCACATCCTGCCGGAGGCCGACGCCCGCTACCCGCTGCGCGTGATCGAGGTCACCGCCCCCACCGAGGCCCTGGCCGCCCGCCTCCTGGCGCGCGGGCGGGAGGATGCGGCATCCGTGGCCAGGCGCCTCGCGCGGCAGGTGCCGCTGCCGCCGGGGCTCGACCTCGTCACGGTGCTGAACGATGGCCGCGTCGAAGACGGCGTCGCGCGGCTGGTGCAGGAGTTGCACCGCATCGCAGCAGAAGCAGCCGTGGGCCGGGCGGCCTGAGCCCCCTCCACCAGGGTCCGAAGCCGGGCCACCAGCGCGATGGACGCCTCGGGCCGACGCGCCCGTACCAGGCGGACCGCGGGATGTCGCGCCCGGCGGCCCGGCGTCGGACCGGGAGAGGACGCCGTCCCCTCCCAGACCCTCCCCTGCCGGGGCCACAAGCGGGCCCCGGACCCCGCTGGGAGTTTGGCGCTTCGTGGCTGCCGTCTGCCGTGGGCTGAACCCTGACGGGGCGCGGACAGGCGGAACTCCAGAATAGCTTTGAAGGCGTCAGCGAGTGCTGCGGCCGGTCCCGCCGAGGAGCATGGCTCCTCGGCGCCTCGACCCCGTATCAGGCTGTCCCGCGGCAGCGCCAAATGGGTCCAGGGCCCGCAGGGTCCTGGCGGAGTGGGGGTATCGGGGGCGAGGCGGAGCCTTGCCCCCGGGCCACGGGCGCACCCCGCACCGGCAGACGTCAACGCATGACGCCACGCGGATCAGGCGGCGCCGCCATCCAGGACGATGGTCTCGCCGGTCATGTAGGTTGCGCCCACCGCCAGGAAGAGGATGCCCTGTGCGATCTCCCCGGCGCGGCCGAGGCGATGGAGCAGCGTGCGATCCACGGTCCCGGCCTTACGGTCTTCCGGCCAGGAGGCTGTCCACGGCGTCTCGATCAGGCCGGGCGCGACGGCGTTCACTCGCACCTCCGGCGCCAGGGCGCGGGCCAGGCTGCGGGTCAGGTTGATCAGCCCGGCCTTGCTCGCCGAATAGGCGATGCTGCTGCCGCGCAGCCCGAGGCCCGCGACGGACGCGGTGTTCACGATCGCTCCCCGGCTGGCCCGCAGCGCCGGCGCCGCCGCGCGCGCGCAGCGGAAGGGGCCGAGCAGGTTGGTCGAGAGCAACGACTGCCAGAACTCCTCGGTCATCGCGTCCAGGTCGGCGAAGGCGATCGGCCGGGGCGCCCCCGGCATACCGGCATTGTTCACGAGGATGTCGAGGCCGCCGAGGCGGTCCAGCGCCCCCTGCACCAGGGCTGCGGAGCCGGCCGGGTCCGCGACGTCGCCCGGGGCGGCGATGACGTCGAGCCCCTGCCGGCGCAGGCGGGCGCATTCGGCCTCGCCCCGCGGATCGGCTGCCAGGTGGTTCAGCGCGACCCGCGCGCCGCAGCTCGCGAGAAGCTCGACCGTCGCGAGGCCGATGCCCGAGGCCCCGCCGGTCACCAGAACCCTGCGGCCGGCCAGGTCGGCTGTCAGCATGGCGTTCCCCCCTGCTCCCTTGCCGGGGATCATGGCAGGTCTGGCGGCGGCGGTCGCGGCCCTCGCGGCACGGGCCCCGGCTAGCCCTCCCGCCGGCCGACGCCCCCCGCCAGGGCGGCGCGCAGGCGGCTGGAGACGGTGTCGATCAGCGCCACCACCAGCAGGATCAGCAGCACGATGAAGGCGACCACGCCCCATTCCAGGGTGCGGATCATCTCCGACAACATCAGTCCGATCCCGCCCGCCCCGACGATGCCGATGATGGTCGAGGAGCGGGTGTTGGATTCGAACAGATAGAGCACGTGCCCCGCCATCACCGGCAGGACGGCGGGCAGCACGCCGAAGCGGATGCCGTGCAGCCGGCCGCCGCCGGCGGAGGCGACGCCCTCGACCGGCCGGCGGTCCGCCGCCTCGATCGCCTCGGAGAACAGCTTGCCGAAGGTGCCGATGTCGCTGGTCATGATCGCCAGCACGCCGGCGAAGGGGCCGAGCCCGACCACGCTGACCCAGATCAGCGCCCAGATCAGTGCGTCGACCCCGCGGATGCAGTCCAGCCCCCGCCGGGAGAGGAAATGCACCACCCGCCCCAGGGAGGTGTTGCGCGCCGCGAGGAAGCCCAGCGGGAAGGCGACCAGGGCCGCGCCCAGCGTGCCGAGGAAGGCGATGGCCAGCGTCTCGGCCATCAGGCGCAGGATCAGCAGGAAGCGCGACCAGCTCCCCGGCTCGGGCGGGATCATCAGCCCCAGGAAGCGCAGCAGCTGGTCCAGCCCGCCCACGATCCGCGCCGGCGAGAAGTCCAGCCGCCACAGGCCGAAGGCGAAGAGGCCGATGGCCGCGGCCAGCAGCGCCATGCCACGCAGCCGCGCCGGCGAGAGCAGGCGGAAGGGCGCGGGATGCCGCGCGCGCAGCCCGGCCAGGTCGGCCAGCGCGGCGTCGTGCAGCGGGCGTGGCATCCGCCGGGGCGTGGCGAGGCTCATCGCGCGCCCTCCAGCGTGCCGATCAGCCGGTGCCGCATCCATTCGGTCAGCAGGTCGATCAGCGACACGGTCAGGATGATCAGCAGCAGCAGCGCCGCCACGTCGTTGTAGTAGAATTTGCGGATCGCCTCGATCAGGTCCTGGCCGATGCCGCCGGCGCCGACGAAGCCCAGCACCGAAGCCTGCCGCACGTTGATCTCGAAGCGCAGCATCGCGTAGCTGGCGAAGTTCGGCAGCACCTGTGGCAGGGCGGCGAAGCGGACGATGGCGGGCCAGGAGGCCCCGGCGGCCCGGGCGCCCTCGACCGTCCGACCGTCGATGTTCTCCACCACCTCGGAGAACAGCTTGCCCAAGGCGCCCATGGAGTGGATGGCGATGGCCAGCACCCCCGACACCGGGCCCAGCCCGAAGGCCATCACGAAGATCAGCGCGAAGACGATGTCAGGGACGGTGCGGCAGAATTCCAGGAAGCGGCGCACCGCCCCGCGCAGCCAGGGGTCGGCCACCAGGTTGCGCGCCGCGGCGAAGCTCAGCAGCCCGCCGCCGACCGCCCCGGCGACCGTGCCGAGATAGGCGATCAGCAACGTGTCGCCCAGCAGGACGAGCCACTTGCGCCAGCCCCAGAGCCACTCGCCCGGTGCCTCCCAGACGCGCAGGCCGGGCGAGGTCTCGGACTGGGTGAGGCGGTCGAAATAGCCGAAGAACTGGCCGATGTGCTCGCCCAGGCGGAACAGGTCCACCTCCGCCACGCGGGCGCTGAGCAGGGCGAGCGCCGCGATGACCAGCGCGGTCAGCAGGGCGCGCCGGCGCGGGCCGCGCTGGGCGGCGCGATAGCCGCCCAGGAGCTCGTCGAGCCGCGCGCCGGGCAGGGTGTTCGGGGTGGCCGTCATGCTCGTTCAGGGATTCTGCCTGCCGCCCCGGCCGGCGGCGCCGGGGCGGCAGGCCGGGGCGCGGTGGTCAGGCGCGGCGGCGCAGGTTGTCGACGAAGCGGTTCAGCTCGATGATCGGCTGGTACGCGGCGTTGTCGACCGCGACCCAGGGGCCCTGCTTGCCCTCGTAGATCTTCGTGAAGCCGGCCGGGTCCTCCTTCGGCATGGCCAGCGTGGCGGTGCGGATCGCGTTGCGCAGATCCTCCGGCAGCGAGGTCAGGTAGGCCATCGGCGAGTTCACGATCTGGTCGGACTTGAAGATGATGCGGAAGTCGTCCGCCTTCACCATGTTCTTGCGCGCCATGCGCAGCAGGTTCGACTCCTGCTCGTCGTTCCACCAGTTGGCGGCCATGTCGACCGTGCCCTGCTGCAGCGCGATGACCGCGTTCTCGTGGCTGCCGGTGTAGACGACCCGGCCGAAGAACTCCTCCGGCGTGATCCCCATCTTGTTCAGGGCGAAGCGCGGCACGTTGTTGCCGGAGGTGGAGTTCGGGTCGACCAGGCCCAGGTTCCTGCCCTTCAGGTCCTCGACCTTCTGATAGGGCGAGTCCTTCTTCACGTAGAAGACGGAGTAGTAGCCCTTGGTGCCGTCGAGGTTCGTCTCGATGGCGAAGGCCTCGATCCGCGCGCCGGTCATCAGCGCCCGGGCGAAGGAAGGCGGGCCGTAGGAGGCGATGTGGATGTTGCCGGCGCGCTGGCCCTCGATCACCGCGGCGTAGTCGTTGGCGATGCGCAGCGTGACCTTGGTGCCGAGCTTCCTCGACAGGTAGTCGGTGAAGGGCGTCCAGCGCTCGATCACGCCGGAGGCGTTCTCGGAGGGGATGATGGCGAAGACCAGCTCGGGGTAGCGGCTGGCCCAGCCGGCTTGCGCCCGCGCCGGGGTCGGCACGGCCAGGGCGGGCATGGCCAGGGCGCCGGCGGTGGCGCCGAGCAGCAGGCGGCGTTGCAGCATCATGGGTCGTTCACTCTCTCGGGGGAGGGGCGGCCGCGGCGCGGCCCGCCGGAATTCAGGGCCGCGCGGCGGCGGTCAGGGCGGAGGAGACCATCGCCGCGACATGGGCAGGCACGGGGATGGGCTCCGCCACCTCGGCCGTCTCGAAGCCGTAGAGGGCGCGCACCGTGGCATCGTCCAGCGCGGCGGGCGGCCCGTCGAAGACCAGCCGCCCGTCGGCGAGGCCGATCAGCCGGTCGCAGTAGCTGCGCGCGATGTCGAGCGAATGCAGGTTGCACAGGACGGTGATCCCGTCCTCGCGATTGATCCGGGCCAGCGCATCCATCACCAGCTTGGTGTTGCGCGGGTCGAGCGAGGCGATCGGCTCGTCCGCCAGGATGATCTCCGGCTCCTGCACCAGGGCGCGGGCGATCGCCACGCGCTGCTGCTGCCCGCCGGAGAGGCTGTCGGCCCGCTGGGCGGCCAGCCCGGCCATGTCGAACCGCTCCAGCGCGGCGAGCGCCATGGCGATGTCCGCCTCCGACCACAGCTGCAGCAGGGCGCGGTGCGCCGGCACCCGGTTCAGCCGCCCCACCAGCACGTTGGTCAGCACGTCGAGCCGGCCGCAGAGGTTGAACTGCTGGAACACCATGGCGCAGCGCGCGCGCCAGTCGCGCAGCGCCCGGCCGCGCAGCGACGTGACCTCCGTGCCGTTCCACGCGATGCGCCCCTCGCTGGGATCGACCAGCCGGTTGAGCATCCGCAGCAGCGTGGACTTGCCGGCGCCGGAACGGCCGATCACGCCGACGAAGGACCCCTGTTCGATGCGCAGCGACAGCCCGTCCACGGCCCGCCGGCCGCCGTAGCTTCGGGTCACATGATCGATCGTGAGCATGGCGGCGGTGCTACGCGGATTTGCCTGCGGTCTGATGACAGCCGCGTGAAGGCGTCGTGACACCTGCCGCCCGGCGGCGGCGCCTAGCGGCCGGTCAGACGAACTGTCCCCGCAGGAAGCCCAGGGCCGGCAGGGGCCGCCAGCCGCGCGGCAGGTCGGAGCGGCGGATGGGGGACACGCTGTAGTTCGGCACGGGCATGCGGGCGCTGCGCAGGAAGCCGGCATAGGCGCGGACCTGCTGCTCCCGCCAGTCGCGATCCGCGTCGGCCGCCGCGCGGCTGGGGTAGATGTTCGCGATCCGCGAGCGCCGGCCGACCGCGGCCACCACCGCCCAGAGCCGGTCGTCGCGCAGTTGGCTGAAGCTGACGACCTGATCCGCCGTCCCCGGATAGGCCTCCCGGTTCACGCCCCGGCCTCGTGCTGGCGGTCCCTGGCAATGGTCACGACGGTCCTCCGGCAGGGGAAAGCCATGGTCCGGGGCATGGGCTGGCCACCGGCCCCTCGGCAACAGGAGATAGGAAGGCGGCCGCGGGCTGCGAAGGGTCGCCGGCCCCGGTGCGGCGGGGGGGCCAATCGGGGGGCCAATCGGGGCGCCCGCCTCCGGGATCCGACGGCGTGGCGGCGCGGCATCAGGCGGCCGCCCCTCCCCCATGAGCCGGCCCGGGGGCCTGCATCGCTTCCGGTGGCGCCAAGACACCCTCCCGCCCCATGCCGGGCCGTCCTGTCCTGATGGGAACGGTAGAGGGCTGGCCCGGCGCTGTCGTCGGCCGGGCGTCCCCCGGCGTTGCGCCGCTGCCGCCGGGGCGGCCCTGCTGCCGGTGCGGGCGGAGCGCGGGCGGTTGGAGCTGGGCGCCGTGGCGGTGGGAGTGACGCTGGGGCTCTGCGGCACCGAGATGGTGGCGCGAGCACTGGCGGCGTCGGGGCTGATGCTGGGGACGTTGGCCGCACCCAGGATGGGCGGGGTGCTGGCAGGGGTCGGGGTGGAGGCGTGCCTGTGGGCGTCGGCAGTAGGTTCGCGTGCAGGCCGGGGTGCTGCGGGGGTTGGTGGGGCAGCCGGGGGGTGTGATCCGCCCCTCCCCCTACCCGGCCCGAGCCGTCACGATCCCGCCAGCCAATCCTCGCAACGCAGCCCCGCCACCCGGCCGAACTCGCCCAGGTTGCCGGTCACGACCACCAGCCCACGGCTGCGCGCCTGCCCGGCGATCATGAGGTCATAGGGGCCGATCACCGCGCCCTGGCGCTCCAGCTCCGCGCGGATCTGCGCCGTGTGGGCGGCGGCCGCGTCGTCGAACGGCAGCACGGCCAGCCGGGCGGCAAAGCGCTCCACCTCCCGCCGCACCTCCGCCGGCCGGGCCGAGCGCTCCGCGCCGTACAGCAGCTCGTAGCGCACCACCTCGGAGGTGCAGAGCGCCTCGGCCTCGGCATTGAAGCGCTCCCGCAGGCCCGCCGGCCGGTCGCGCAGCACGCGGATGCACAGGTTGGTGTCGAGCAGGTAGCGCGGCGTCACAGGGCCTCGCGGTCCTGCATCGGCGGCTGTTGCCGTTCCCCGAGATCGACACCGGGGGCGGCGAAGAAGTCGTCCCACGCCGCGTCGGCCGGGGCGATCACGCGGCGGACCCCGTCGCGCAGGATGACCACCTCGCGCACGCCGGCTTCGAAGGCGACGCCCTTCGGCAGGCGCACGGCCTGGGACCGGTTGGACAGGAACAGGGTGGTGCGGGTTGGCATGCCGTCATTGTATATCCCATCGGGATATCAAATCCAGCCCGTCGCTGAACCATCGCGCCGCCGCCGCGGCAGTCGGTCACGCCGGGGCGCGCTGGGCTCGTGTCAGCGGGGGTGATGAAGGCGACCGTCGGGCGCGGCCGTTGCGGGGCGGCGGTTGGAGCGGGGCTAGCGGCGGGGGTGTGGGCCGGGTTCGACCCACTCCAGCCCTCCCGCTACCCCCGCCCCACCCGCTCCAACCCCATCAGCACCCCGCCGGCCACCAACCCCCAGAACGCCGCCCCGATCCCTCCGAACGCCACCCCCGAGGCCGACACCGCGAAGCACACCACCGCCGGCAGCCGGTCGCGCGTGTCGGCCAACGCGGCGGCCAGCGCGCCGCCCAGGCTGGACAGCAGCGCCAGCCCCGCCACCGCCTGGATCAGCAGCGGCGGCGACGCCGCGATGAAGGCCGCCGCGAAGCTCGCGAACAGCCCCAGCACGACATAGGCCGCCCCCGCCGAGGCACTCGCCACCCAGCGCCTTGCCGGGTCCGGATGCGCCTCCGGTCCCGCGCACAGCGCGGCCGTGATGGCGGCCAGGTTCACCAGATGCCCGCCGAACAGCCCGATGATCCCGCTCGCCACCCCGGTCGAAACGAAGATCGGCGCGATGGCCGGGCTGTAGCCATTGGCCCGCAGCACGGCGAGGCCGGGCAGGTTCTGCGAGGCCATCGTCACCAGGAACAGCGGCAGGGCGATGCCGATCGCCGCCCCGGCGGTGAAGACGGGCGGCACGAACACCGGCTGCGGCCACACATCGTGCAGCGCCCCTGCCGGGATCGGCGTCGCCAGCACGACGAGGACGGCCGTGACCAGCACCGCCAGCGGCACGGCGAAGCGCGGCGCGAAGCGTCCGGCCAGCGCCCAGACCAGCACCACCGGCAGGGCCAGCGCCGGCATGGCCCCCACCGCCCGCACGGGGGCGAAGCACAGCTCCAGCAGCACCCCCGCCAGCATGGCGGCGGCGAGGCTCATCGGGATGGCCGCCACCGCCCGGCCGAAGGGGCGCCACAGCCCCGCCGCCACCACCAGCGCCGAGGCCAGCAGGAAGGCCCCCACGGCGGCGGGAAAGCCCCCGGCCGGCACGCCGGTCGCGACCAGCAGCGCCGCGCCGGGCGTGGACCAGGCGATGGAGATCGGCATCCGCGTCCACCAGCCCAGCCCGATGCCGAGCAGCCCTTTGACGACGCACAGCGCCAGCAGCCCCGACGCCGCCTGCGCCGGGCTGGCCCCCACCGCCGCGAGGCCGGCGAGGACGATGGTGAAGGAGGAGGCGAAGCCGACGACGCCGGCCAGCACGCCGGCGGAGACGGGTTGCAGCAGGGAGGCGGGCGAGGCGCCGGGAACGGGGTCGCGGGGCATGGGGCGGTCCTGTCGGCGGGCGGGGCTAGCGCCCCTTCCACACGGGCGGGCGCTTGCCCAGGAAGGCGTCCATCCCCTCGCGGAAATCCTCGCTCATGTAGCAGGAGAGCAGGATGTCGCGCGTCTCCTCGGGCGCCATCCGCTCCTTCACCCGCCGCACCGCCTCCTTCGTCGCGCGCAGCGTCAGCGGCGCGTGCGAGGCGACGAGGCGGGCAAGCTCCAGCGCCCGCGGCATCAGGCCCGCGGCATCGGCCACCACCTCCGACACCAGCCCGACCGACTTCGCCTCCTCCGCGCCCAGCAGGCGGGCGGTGAAGATCATCTCCTTGGTCCGCGCCGGGCCGATCAGCGACACCAGCCGCGTGATGTTGGAAACGGACAGCGTGTTCCCCAGCGTGCGCGCCACGGGGAAGCCGATGCGCGTCCCGGGCTCGGCGACGCGCAGGTCGCAGCACAGCGCGATCCCCGCCCCGCCGCCGGTGGTGGCACCGTTCAGCGCGGCGACGGTCGGCACCGGACAGGCCTCCAGCGCGCCCAGCACGCGGTCGATCCGCTGCTCATAGGCGATGGGGTCGGCCTCCGTCTTGAAGGCGCGGAACTGCGAGATGTCCGTCCCGGCGGCGAAGGCCTTCTCCCCCGCGCCGGTCAGGATCATGGCGCGGATGCTGCCGGAGCGCCTGACCTCGGCCCCGATCTCGGAACAGATCTCGGCCAGCCGGTCATACATGGCGAAGGTCAGCGCGTTGCGCGCCTGCGGCCGGTTGAAGGTGACGAAGGCGAGGTCGCCCTCGACGCGATAGAGCAGTTCGTCGGTCATGCGGGCCGTCCGTGGCTGGCGAGTCGGAAGCGGGGCCGGGTCGGCGCCCTGCCCCTTCCTACGCCCAGGAAGCGCAGATTGGCGACCGGCCGGCGCACCGTGACCGCGTCGTCGCCCTGGCGGCTAGCGGCACATAGCCGGCGCGCTGGGCCTGCTCGATATCGGCCACGAACTTGCCCACCTGGGCCAGGCGGCCGGAGTCCTCGCCCGATTCCCTGGCCTTGCCCAGCGCGCGGCGCGCGTGGTTCTCGATCCGACAGGCGCCGAATTCCTGCGGGGTGATCGGGCTGTTGGGGTCGCCGGCCGCGCGCAGCCCCCAGCCGGGCCGCTGCCTGGCGATACAGGCCGCCCAGCACGCCATCGCCCAGCCGCGCGCGGCGGTAGAGCCGCGCCAGGTCGCCCGGCGGGTGAAGCACGATCCGGCCGCCCTCCAGCAGGATGCCCGCCGGGCGGCCGAGGGGACCGTCGAGCAGCGCCTCGCGGGTGCTGCCGAAGCGTTCGCCATCACGAGGCGGGACGGAATTGCGATCTTCCGGTTCTCCCGTTACATCCTGGTCCGTGGCGGCGTTGCCTTCCTTGCCGGTCCCAGTCTCTGCTTGGTCTCCAGGCACCCTGGCCGCAGGAAACCACCTGCTTCGGCGGGCATGACCTGGGCGCCGTCGCTTTCCGCGCCAGCCTTGTTGGCAGCAGGTGGCGTCACTATAACAAGACCATTCACGCCATCGCCCTGGGCGTTGGGATCGAGGGTGGACACCACGCTGTCCACATTCATCGTGGCGGGATACTTCCTCACCGAAACGGTCGCCAGCTCCCTCCGCTTCGCGGGGATTTCCTCCAGGGAGAGGACCGAGCCATCTGGCATGCGCTTCACGAACCCCACCCGATCTTTGCCGAACCGGTCTTTCGTCCCGGAAAAAGATGCGGTCCGGCTGCTGAACCACGGCTGGCAGGATTTCAGGTCAGCATCCGTCACGGCGATCTGACCACGCGACCGTTCGGTCTTCTCGTCGTCGTGGTTCTCGATGGTGTGACGCGCGGCCAGTATGATTCAGTTCGAGACGTGCCCAGGTCTCCCTTCCGGGGGCATGCCCTGGCCAGCAGGCCGCTTCGATGACCGCTCGGATCGCATCAACGGTGTGCGGCTCGACGCTATGGCGGATGTCGTCATCGCCAGCATTGAGATGCCGCCCATCACCCGCTAGATTGGGTATGACCCCTGCGGCGCGGTTCACGGGCTCCGTGAGCCGGAAACCATAGAGGGCTGGTTTTAGGGCCTGGTCTTCGGACCCGGCAATCTCGGCCGCCCACTCCCCCCGCAGGGGACTTTCTTTCCCGATGCCCAAGGCATCGTCCCGAGCCGCTTCCCGGACCCATGGGTCAGCAGGTTTGGCGTCGTTGAACTCCACCGCCTCCACCATATGGAGCCCGTTCGGCGTGGTGCCGTCCACGATCTCCTGGACCGTCAGTTTCGCCCGCATGGCACGGCGATCCGGCGTCACCACCAGCGCAAGGAAGCGGTACAGGGCGTCGATGTTGGGGGCGCCTTCACGGTCCGGCTTGCCCCAGCCGAGGATCGCCCGCTCGAACAACTGGTCGGCATTGGCCACGGCCAGAGAGTGGGCCGCGGGGCTTCCCGATTTCCCCACCGCCTTGCGACTGATACGGACGGCGGGATGGCCTGGTCCATGCCGGCGCGGGGTGCGCCCGTGGCCCGGGGGCAAGGCGCTGCCTCGCCCCCGTACCCCCACTCCGCCAGAACCCTGCGGGCCCTGGACCCGATCAGCGCTGCCGCGGGACAGCCTGACACGGGGTCGAGGCGCCGAGGAGCATGGCTCCTCGGCGGGACCGGCCGCAGCATTCGCTGACGCCTTCAAAGCTATTCTGGAGTCCCGCCTGTCCGCGCGCTCCTTGGCTTCAGCCCGGAGGCTGAAGCCTACCGGAAGCACCAGACTCCCAGCGGGGACCGGGGCCCGCTTGTGGCCCCGGCAGGGGAGGGTCTGGGACGGGGATCGACGCACGGCGTCGATGCCGCAGGCCGGCGTCCCCTTCCGGTCCCTCGCCCGAACACCACAGCACAATCGGTCAGGTCATCCCAACGTCGGTATGGGCATCTTGTCGAGGGTGCTGCGAGGCACGACAGCCTCCAACCCGGTCGTGTCATTGGTCAGGGGCTTGTCCTGGAATCTGGAGACGGCCTCCCGGGCCTCGCGGAAATTGCTGGCCGTTCGACCCGTGCGGCCTCGACAAAGCGGCCCGGGCCGATGCTGAACGACGTGCGCTCCGGCGAAACCCTGGCGCCCGGCAGCACCAAGTAGCTGGTGCCCTCATCCGCCGCCCCGGCAGCGCGGCGCCAGGCCCCCGCGCGGGGGGGGGAGGCCCGCGGGGCACCCTGCCGGCCCCGGCGCCGCGCGTCACTCGGCGGCGATCCTCCCGGACTGCACGACCTCCTTCCAGCGCGCGATCTCCTGCTTCTGGAAGGCGGCGAACTCGGCCGGGGTGCTGGCCACCACCTCGAAGCCGATCTCTGCCATGCGGCGCATCGTCTCCGGCGTGCGCATGGCCGCCACCGCCTCGCGGCTCAACCGCTCCAGCACCGGGGCGGGAAGGCCCGCCGGCCCGCCGAAGCCCTGCCAGGAATAGACCACGAAGTCGCGCAGCCCCGCCTCGCCGGCGGTCGGCACCTGCGGCAGCAGGGGGCTGCGCTCCTCCGAGGTGATGAGGATGGGCTTCACCCGCCCGTCGCGGATCTGCGGCGCGATGGAGCCGAGGTTCTGGAAGGAGAGCTGCACGTTGCCGGCGATCAGGTCGGTGGTCGCGGGGGCGCCGCCGGCATAGGGGACATGGGCGATGTCGGTGCCGGTGCGCTGCTTGAACATCTCCATGGTGAGATGGTCGGAGGAGCCGATGCCGCTGGTGGAATAGGACACCTTGCCGGCGTTCTGCTTCAGCCATTCCACCAGCCCGGCCAGGTCGTTCGCCGGCACCTGCTGCGGGTGGGCCACCAGCACGTTGGGCGTGCGGACCGTCTGGGTGATGGGGGTCAGTTGCGTCACCGGGTCGTAGCCCAGGTTCGGCCGCAGCGCGGCGTTGATCGCCCAGACGCTGATCGGCGCGTGGATCAGGGTGTAGCCGTCCGGGGCGCTGCGAGCGACGAAGCGCGTGCCGAGCTCGCCCGTCGCGCCGGGCCGGTTCTCCGCCACCACCGCCTTGCCCAGTGCCTGCTGCATCGGCACCGCCATGGCGCGGGCCACGATGTCGGAGGAGGAACCCGGGGCGAAGGGGACGATGATCGTCAGGTTGCGTGCCGGCCAGGCCTCCTGCGCCCCCGCGCGGCGAGGCAGCAGGGCGGCCGCCGGCATGAGCGCGCCGCCGGCCAGCAGGGTGCGACGGTGCATGGGGTTCCTCCCGTTCTGATTCCGGCACCACCCTGCCATGAACGATTCCGGAAGGCACCCGCCGCGGCGGGGAAGGCGCGGCGCCCTCCCCGGGGGCTGTTCAGGCCGCGAGCTTCTCCGCCCGGCGGTCGAAACGGGCGAGGCGGCGGAGCAGGTACTCCACCTCCGTCTTCGCCTTGGCGGACATCCCCGCCGCCGGCTTGCGCTGGGCGTCGGAGGCGATGATGCCGCGCTTGGCCATCACGTACTTGCGGATGGCGAGCCCCACGCCCGGCTGCTGCTCGTAGCGCAGCAGCGGCAGGTGGGCGTCGAACAGGTCGTGCGCCGCGTCGCGCTTCCCCTCGGCCTGGAGGCGGACGACCTCCACCAGCATGTCGGGGAAGGCATAGCCGGTCATGGCGCCGTCCGCGCCCCGCTCCACCTCGAAGTCGAGGAACAGCCCGCCATTGCCGCAGAGGATGGAGATCGGGCGCAGCGACCCGTCCGCCTGCCAGCCGCGCAGGGTGGAGATCTTCTCCAGCCCCGGCCAGTCCTCGTGCTTGAGCATGACGCACGAGGGGTTCTCGGTGACGATGCGCTTGATGACGCCGGGCGTCATGACGACGGAGAAGTTCAGCGGGTAGTCCTGGATCACCCAGGGGATGTCCTCGCCGATCGCCTCGACCGCCTGGCGGTAGTAGCCCGCGATCTGGTCGTCGGTGCGCAGCGTGTTCGGCGGGGCGATCATCACCCCCGCGGCGCCGGCCTCCATCGAGGCCGTGGCCAGCGCCCGCATCGCCGCGAAGCCGGGGGCGGAGACGCCCACGATCACCGGCAGGTCGCCGGCGCGGCGGATGAAGCGCCGCGCGATCTCCAGCGCCTCCGCCCCGTCCAGCTTCGGCGCCTCGCCCATCACGCCCAGCACGGTCATGCCCGTGCTGCCGACCTCGCGGTAGAAATCCGTCATGCGGTCGATGGAGTCGAAATCGATGCGCCCATCCGCGTGGAACGGCGTGGGGGCGATCGGGTAGACCCCTTTCGCGGTGTGGTCGAGCGGCATCGGTCCCTCCGGCGGGTTGGCAGCGGTCGGGGCCGGTTATGCACCCGCCGGGGGATTTGCCAAAGGCGCGGCCGCCGCGGGCCAGGGCCCTCGGTTCATGGCACCGGGTGGGTGTCGTCCGGCCGCTGCGGCGGCAGCTTGATGGCCAGCGTCCGGAAGCGCCCGGTGGTGGCGCGCGAGCCGGCATGGTGCGTGCCGCGCGGGATGACGATCAGGTCGCCCGGCTTGATCTGCACCTCCCGGTCGTCCAGCCAGAAGCTGCCGGCGCCGTCGAGGATGAGCTGGATCTCGTCCGCATCCTTGTGGAAGTGCTTGAACACGTTGCCGCTCTGCACCGCCACCGTGCCCTCGGGCGTCGCCACCAGCAGGCGGGAGCGCAGGTCGGTGTTGTTGACCAGCGGCCCGATCTCCTCGTCCGTCATGCTGAGCAGGTTGACGATGCGCGGCGTGGGCGCGGCGCCGGCCGGCTGCGCCCCGGCCGGGGGCAGCAGATGCGGGGCGAGCAGCCCGGCGGCGAAGGCGGCGGCCAGGCCGGCGCAGAGGCGGATGCGACGGGCGGGAAGGCGCATGGGTGTCTCCTCCTGGGATGCGGCCGTGCGGCCGTCCCGGCGCGAGTATGACAGGCGGCGCGGCCCCCGGAAGGGATCGGCCCGGCTGGATCGACCCGGCTGGATCGACCCGGATGAACCGGTCCCGGCGGGCCAACTCGGATGGGCCGGCCCAGGCGGATCAGTCCGGCACCCAGCCCCGCTCGCGCAGCAGCGCCGCGACCCGGCCCGTCTCGTCCAGCGGCGCGTGCGGGGCGGGGGTGGCGCCCCCGTCCAGCATCCCGGCGACGCCCGCCGCGACCAGGCTCTCGGCCAGCCGGCGGTGGCGCCCCTCCTCGCGGGTCGCGACCAGAACCGGCGCCCCGGTCGCCCCGGCCTCCGAGAGCATGGAGACGCTGTCCCCCGTGACCACCACCGCATCCGCCCAGGCCAGGAAGCCGGCATAGGGGTTCGGCCCCGCATCGCCCCAGCGGAACAGCCGGTGCGGCAGCGGCGCCAGCGCGGCGGCCAGGGCGGCGGTGGCCTCGGCCCCGGTGCGGCGGCTGGCGGTGGCCATCACCCCCGCGCCGGGGAAGCGGGCCAGCAGTTGCGGCACCAGCCCGGCGGCGAGGCCAGGGTCCATCCCCTCCCCCCGCACCGGCCCGCCCAGCAGCAGCGCCACGCGCGGCCGGGGCAGCGCCGCCAGCGCCCCCCATTCCGCCCGCGCCGCCACCAGCCGCTCCGGCGAGAGGCGGTGCAGCGCGCCCAGCACGGGCAGCAGGTTCGGCGCCGGGGCGGGCGCGTCGTGGCGGCCGACCAGCAGCAGGTCGAAGTCGCGCGCCCCGAAGCCCGGTCGCATCATGTGCACCGTCCGGGCGCCCCGCGCCCGCAGCCATCTCGCCACCGGGGCGGAGCGCCGCCCGGCCGAGAGCACCAGCGCGGGCGCCGGCTGGCCCGCGACGCGGGCCCGGGCCTCGCGCGTCAGCCCCGCGAGCGTCGGCACGGGCCAGGGCAGCCGGGCGAGCGGCCCCCATTCCAGCGGCACGGTCCGGAAGGGCACGCCCAGCCGCTCCGCAAGCCCCAGCGGCTGGGCGGCGGTGCCGGCGCGGGGATCGGCCAGGACCCAGACGCGATCGCCGCTCACGCGATGCCCCACGCGGGCGGTTCCGCCCGGCTTCTCCACGCGGGCGGTTCCGCCCGACGCCGTTCTGCCGTAACCCTGACACCCGAAGGAGCCTCGACCCGCATGACTGCCCGACACGCCCCCGAACCACGAGTTTCCGACTGGGACCGCGACGCGGCCCTCACCACCGCGCGGATCCTGCTGGAGATCAAGGCGGTCAACTTCCGGCCGGAGGAGCCCTACACCTTCACCTCCGGCTGGAAGTCCCCCGTCTACATCGACGTCCGCCGGATCATCTACTTCCCCCGGGCGCGGGCGAAGATCTGCGAGCTGGCGGTGGAGAAGATCGGCCGCCACATCGGCTACGAGACCATCGAGGCCGTGGCGGGCGGCGAAACCGCCGGCATCCCCTACGCCGCCTGGATCGCCGACCGGATGATGGCGCCGATGGCCTATGTCCGGAAGAAGCCCAAGGGCTTCGGCCGCAACGCCCAGATCGAGGGCGACGTGCCCGAGGGCAAGCGCACCCTCCTGGTGGAGGACCTGACCACCGACGGCGGCTCCAAGATCGCCTTCGCCCAGGCGCTGCGCGACGCGGGCGCGATCTGCGACCATACCTTCGTCATCTTCTTTTACGGCGTGTTCCCCGGCGCCTTCCAGACGATGAAGGAGATGAACCTCACCCTGCACCACCTCTGCACCTGGTGGGACGTGCTGGAGGCGTGCCGCGAGCAGCCCTATTTCGAGGAGAGCGCGCTGCGCGAGGTGCGCAAGTTCCTGGAGGACCCGGTGATGTGGTCCAAGAGCCATGGCGGGGTCGGCAGCGCCGAGGAAGCGAAGGCGCTGATGAAGGCGAAGACGGCGGGGTGAGGCCGGAAGTCGAATGATGGACCAGACTTCAGCCGCGTGATCTGCTTTTGCGGAGGGTCTCTATGGCCTTCCTTTGCGCATCAGAAATGCGGTACCAGCGTGGGTGTTCTTCGACGTGGCACGATTTGCATAGGGCACGCAGGTTGCTCCATGCATTGTTACTGACCACGCCGTCGCGGTGATGCGTATCGAGGAGCCCCTGATTCTCCGTGCAGTCCACGCCACATCTCTCACACCGCCAGTTCTGGAATTTCCGGTACTCCTTCGAAACCCTGTTCCAATCCGCAGTGTAACCGAAATGACGAGCGGTCTCATCGGTTCGTGACGGAACATGTTCGAAGTGGGTCGAATGAGTTTCCAGAAATTCGCGGCGCGAAAAGTTCCTAACTCGCTCATTCCGCGCCTCGGCATCGCACCGACGATAGTCCCGCCAATTAAGGAAACTCAGGCAAAGCCTACAGACATGCAAATCGGCTCTTCCAGACTCCAAATCACCACTTTCCGTCCTCACGACCATTTTGAACGACTTTTCAGCCTCATCCGTAGCAACGTACCGTTCAAATCGTCCGCTGCGCTTCATTTCATCCAGCTTGCGACACCAAGCAACATGGAAGCGCGGCAGGAGATTGTCCGGACCACCCGCAGAAGCGAGGGATTCGAAGGCACGACTGGGTTCCATGATGTACAGGAAGACCCGCACACCCTCAGCAGTAAGAGTTCCGGCTTCCCCAACTTTGAGATCTTCAAGGCTGACTTCTTTCTCGAAGATCGGGCGAGGAGGCTCGACCGGCAACCGGTCGCGCACTTTCCAGTCCCAGGACGCTTGCGGAGCTCCCATCCGGACGCGCAAACGATCCAGTTCTGCCAGCCATGACATGACGTCGTTCATCGGACAGCGTCCAGCACGCGCAGAACTTTCTCCCTGGCACGTGTCACCACTCGAAATTCGACCCGGCGGGACCGTTCGGTATCCTCCTCGGCATTCAGCCGCGCAATCGGGCGAGCCGAGGCAAGTCCGTTCGCAGTCACTGTGGACCTTGCCCAGTCACGATAACTCTCAAGAGCCCTCGCCGTCAGCACAACTTCCAGTACTGAACGAGTACGGTCCTGCGACAACGCCATGTTGCGGAAGAAGGCGTCGGTCGGGCTCGTCGCACCGTTCCATTCCGAGGAGGTATGTCCCTCAATGCGCACCTCTTCTATACTGGTGCTGTTACGCGACAACACCGCCAGATACCGAGGCAGAAACTCTTCCAGCACTCGGCGGAATTCGGGGCGCAACCTCGCCTGCCCCTGCTCGAAGAGTAGGTCAGGCGCGCGAAACCGCACCGCAAGGCGCGCGCGATCCAGTTCGCCTCCCCATCGAGGAAGATCGGAGCCGATGCTCTGTTCCAATTCATCGGCAAGGCGTCCTTCGTCCTCTGTAAATGCCACGACGATCTGCCGAACGCGCTCGCGCGCCTCCTCTAGGTCTGCATTGCGGTCCACGAGCGGTCGAAGATAACTCACGGCCAGGAACAGGAAAATGATCATCAGACCTGACATCAGGTCCGCCACGGAGAGCCACTGCTCACCCTCTTCTGGCGTGACCTTTCGCCGCATTAGTGCGGGTGTCATCGGCGCCCCTCATGCTCAAAGGACGGTCGCTCGCCACGGAAATTCTGACTGCGTTCCACAATGAGGAGTATCTCCCGAAGGCGGTCAGCCAAGGGTCTGTAGTCACTGGCAAAATGACTGGTGATGGACACCAGTGATTTTCCGAAATCTTCGACGACATCCTGGAATTTCTTGTTGATCTCCGTATCTACCCAACGGATCTGCTGTCCCAGGCCATCTGCAATTTTGCTGAATTCTCGTTCGGTCGTGGTCTGAAGCTGTTTGGCCACAGCATTTACCGTGCTCGTGAGCTGCGCCAAGCTTGCTTCATTCGCTACCCGCAACCGCTCCTGCAAGCTGACACCCAGGTCGTCGATTGCCTTGCGGACATGCTCACCAGAGGTAGACGCGTCCTCGCGAAGACGTTCGAAGCCTTGTCGGAGAGCTTCCAAACTTTTCTCCTGCGTAGTCTGAGCGGCCTCGGCCCCGGTCTTTACCGAGACCGCGACGGACTCGACGGACTGCGCGGACCTTTCCAGTGCGGTCGTGGTCCTCGACGCGGCACCCCCAACGGCCAGGACAAACCCGTCAGCGTGCTCAACCAGGGCGACGCCGTGTGCGCGGGTTGCCTCGCGGAACTCATCCACTGCCCGGCGGCTCTCCGCCATTGCAGTGCGGACATCTGCTGCGAACGCTTCGGTCATCTCCAACAGTTTGGCCTGAATCGTCGGGAATGCGTTCTGCGCCTTCTCGGCCATGTCCCGAAAGGCAGCGAGACGACGTTCCAGATCGTCACGTAGCCGTGCGGACGCTGTCAAAGTCGCTTCCATCGAGGCAGCAAACTGAACGAGATGACCGCTGCTCGCAGCGATCGCCTCGATGCCTGCCCGCGCGGCCCGAATGCCAGCCTCTCCCTCCCGCAGGGCCGCGGCGTTCGCCTCCATTTGCGTCCGGTATGCCTCTTGCCAGTCCAAAAGGCGCCCGACGGCGGCATTCAACTGCTTGAAGTTCTCACCGAACTGCTCGCTCAGTTTGCTGTTGAAATAACGGATCAATCCTTCCAATGCCTTCACCAGCCCGGCAGTGACGCCCTCGGACAATGTAGCGGCAATACCCCTCACCTCCCTCACCAATGCCAGGGCAGACTCGTCGGCCGTCCGCCGGCTTTCCGCAAATTGTCTCTCGATCTCATAGCGCAGTTCGCCGCCTGTGCGTTCGGCTGCGGCTGCCGCGTCCTGACCGGCCTTACGAGTCGAGCGCAATTCGTCCACAAGTTCGTTGCGAAGCTTTTGTACCTGCGTTACGAGACTCGAATCGCCGTCACCGACTAAACTGCCCCGGACACGATCAAGCCCCGCCACCATATCGCGCCTGGTTTGTTTCGCCTCGTCGCTAATGGTTCCTAAAAGGGCGATGACGGCCTCAGCACCACCATCCTCCGTCATCGGTCCACGCTCGCCCACCACGATCGAGATCAGTTTGACCAGAAGACCTGATCCCGTTCCGATAACGCTTGTCACGAAGGCCGTCTTCATCCCGTCCAGCAAGAGCGGAACGCTCGCGTTGAGGTCCGCGACATTGAAACGGAGAAGGCCGACAAGGATGCCGAAGAACGTGCCCAGGACGCCCAGGGCGGTCAGCATTCCCGGTGCGATCACTGTCAGACGGTTGAGGGGGCGCACAGACAGGAACACGCCGGCGATGGCCAGCATGGCCAAGGCGAGGATGGCGCACGTAAACAGGAGGTTCAGCGGCGGCTGCAGAGCGGCAGCCAAGACTTCCATGAGCATGAACGCCATCCTGTTCTTCGCTCGCCATGACGGATAGAATCTTAGTAAAAAAATTTAGACGCTAGTGCGCTTTCCGGCAGTGAATACCACTTTGGGTAGAATATCCAGCCGCGCCCAGACAGCCCCGGGCCTTGTGCGACGGTTCGGAGTGTCCGAACTTGCGGGAATGCTGCCATTTCCAGTCCTGCTTCAGGCTCGCTGGCCGACGCGCTTCACGCATCGCTTCATGGCGGCAGTTGCTATCTCAGCAATCGCTTCGCCCGTCACGGCACAACCCCCGCCACCCGCCCGCGAGCAGCTCACCATCGGGATCACCCAGTTCCCCTCGACGCTGCACCCCAACATCGAATCCATGGTGGCGAAGTCCTACACGCTGGGCTTCACCCACCTGCCGCTCACCGCCTACGGCCCCGACTGGACGCTGCAATGCCTGGGCTGCGACACCCTGCCCTCGTTGGAGAACGGGCAGGCGGTGCGGGAGACGACGCCGGACGGCAAGCCCGGGCTGCGCGTCACCTGGCGCCTGCGCGAGGGGCTGCGCTGGGGCGACGGCACGCCCGTCACCGCGGAGGACCTGCGCTTCGCCTGGGAGGCCGGCCGCGCCTTCGAGACGGGCTTCGGCGGCGCGGAGTTCTATCGCTCCGCCTACGAGTTCCTCTCCGACGACCCGCGCAGCGTGACCCTGCGCTTCGACAAGGTCACCTTCGACTACGCTTCCGCCGGCAACTTCGTTCCCCTGCCCGCCCGCCTCGAACGCCCGCGCTGGGAGGCGGACAAGCGCGGCTACCGCTCCCGCACCGGCTACGACACGGAGAGCGCCAACCCGGGCCTGTGGAGCGGCCCCTACCGCGTCGCCGGCGTGCAGCCCGGCGCCAGCATCGCGCTGGAGCGCAACCCGGGCTGGACGGGCCCCGCCCCCGCCTTCCAGCGAATCATCATCCGTGCCGTGGAGAACACCGCCGCGCTGGAGGCGCAGCTCCTCGCCGGGCAGGTGGACATGGTCGCGGGCGAGCTGGGCCTGCCGCTGGACCAGGCGATCGCGCTGGAACGCCGCACCGGCAGCCGCTTCCGCTTCGAGTACAAGCCGGGCCTGGTCTGGGAGCACATCGACCTCAACCTGGACAACCCGGTCCTGGCGGATGTCCGGGTGCGGCAGGCGCTGCTGCTGGGCATGGACCGCGGCCGCATCGTGCAGAGCCTCTACGGCGGCCGTCAGCCGGTCGCCGCCACCGGCATCCACCCGGACGACCCGATGTCCGACCCCGAGGTCCGCCGCTGGCCCTTCGACCCCGCCCGCGCCCAGGCCCTGCTGGAGGAGGCCGGCTGGAAACCCGGCGAGGGCGGCATCCGCCGGAACGCGGCGGGCGAGCGACTGTCCTTCGAGTTCATGACCACCGCCGGCAACCGCGCCCGCGAGCAGGTGCAGCAGGTGATCCAGGGCATGTGGCGCGCCATCGGCGTGGAGGCGCGCATCCGCAACGAGCCGCCGCGCGTCCTCTTCGCGGAAACGCTGTCGCAGCGCCGCTTCACCGGCGGCGCCCTCTTCGCCTGGGTCAGCAGCCCGGAGAACGTGCCGCGCAGCACGCTGCACTCCTCGGAGATCCCGACCGCCGAGCGCAACTGGTCGGGCCAGAACTACCCCGGCTTCCGCAACGCGGAGATGGATGCGCTGATCGAGGCGCTGCCCGAGGAGCTGGACCCTGCGAAGCGCCGGCCCCTCTGGGCGAGGCTCCAGGCCATCACCGCCGAGCAGCTCCCCGCCCTGCCGCTCTGGCACCGCGCCGACGCGCATGTCTGGCCGCAATGGCTCGACGGCGTGCGGCCGACCGGGCACCTGAACTTCTCCTCGCTCTGGGTGACGGAGTGGAAGGTCCGGTAGGGATGGCGCCCGTGGCCCGGGGGAAAGGCTCCGCCTCTCCCCCGATACCCCCACTCTGCCGGGAGCAGAGCCCCTGGACCCCCTTGCACATGCGCGTGGTGCCGGGGGCGCGCCGGGGAGCCCGGCTCCCCGGCGACGGTAGCGCGGGCACTTGCGGCTGTTCCGCTATCCTGGCCAGCCTCCAAGCCCGCGCCGTCACGGCGCCGCCGCCCACCGATGGCGGACTCCCGGCGGGGTCCGGGGGCAGCCCGTGCCCCCGGCGGGGGTCCAGGGGGCGGCGCCCCCTGGGGGCCACGGGCACGGCGCCATGCTGGGCCTGATCGGCTGGCGCCTGCCGCAGATCGCGGTGACGCTGATCCTCCTCTCGCTGGCCGCCTGGTTCGCGATCGGGCTGATGCCCGGCGACCCGGCCTCGCTCGCCATCATCATGGACCCGCGCCTGACGGCCGAGGACGTGGCGCGGCTGCGGGCGCTGCACGGGCTGGACCAGCCGCTGCTGCTGCGCTGGCTCGCCTGGGCGGGCGGGGTGCTGCACGGCGAGTTCGGCTTCTCGCGCCTCTATGCCCGCCCGGCGGCGGCGGTGCTCTGGCCGGCGCTGGGCTCCACCCTGGTGCTGCTGGGGGTGTCGCTGGCGCTGGCCGTGGGGCTGGGGGTGGCGATGGGGATGCTGGCGGCGCTGCGGCCGCGACTCGCCTGGGCGGTGGATGCGGCGACGGTGCTGGGACAGGCGGCGCCGGCCTTCTGGCTGGGCATCCTGCTGATCCTGCTCTTCGCCGTGACGCTGGGCTGGCTGCCGGCGGGCGGGTCCGCCGATACGGGCTGGCCGGAGGAGGCGCGCTTCCTGGTGCTGCCGGTGGCGACGCTGGCGCTGCACAACCTCGCCGCCTATGCGCGGCACACGGCGGCGGGGATGGGCGAGGCGCTGCGCCAGCCCTTCGTCACCGCCGCCCGGGCGCGGGGCGCGGGCGAGGCGCGGGTGGCCTGGCTGCACGCCTTCCCCCAGGCGGCGGTGCCCGTACTGGCGGTGGCGGCGATCGATGCCGGCGCGCTGGTCTCGGGCGCGCTGGTGACGGAGACGGTCTTCGCCCGGCCGGGGATGGGCAAGCTGCTCTACGACGCGGTGATGGGCAACGACTACAACCTCGCCCTGCTGGCGCTGCTGCTGGTGGCGCTGGTGACGATGCTGGCGACGCTTGCGGCGGATCTGGCACAGCGGGCGCTGGACCCGAAGCTGCGGTGAGGGGCGCGCGGTGACGGGAGGCGATGAGGCGGCAGCGGCCCCCGGTGGCGGGGCGGCGCCGGCCCGGACCGGTGCCCCGCCCCCGGCCACGCGCCGGGCCTGGCCGCTGCGCCTCTGGCTCGGGCTGGGGCTGCTCGGGCTGCTGACCCTGGCGGCCGTCCTCGGCCCCGCCCTGGCCACGGCGCACGGTCTGGAGGCGGAGATGCCCGACCTGCTGGAGCGCTTCGCCCCCGCCTCCGCCGCGCACCCGCTGGGGCGGGACGAGCTGGGCCGCGACGTGCTGGCGCGGCTGCTCGCGGGCGCGCGGGTGTCGCTGGCGGTGGGGCTCGCCACCGCCCTGGTCGCCACGGCGCTGGGCACGGCGGTCGGCGTGCTGGCGGCCTGGAAGGGCGGCTGGGTGGAGGCGCTGCTGATGCGCCTGGCCGACGGGCTGCTGGCCCTGCCGGCGCTGCCGCTGCTGGTGCTGCTGGCGGCGGCGGACACCTCCGTCATCGGCCTGCCGCGCGGCGAGGCGACATCGGACGTGATCCGCATCGTCGCCATCCTGGCCGCCTTCGGCTGGGTCGGCGTCGCGCGGCTGGCGCGGGCGGCGGCGCTCTCCGTCCTGGCGCGGGACTGGGTGCGGGCGGCCCGCGCCCTGGGCGCCAGCGAGGCGCGGGTGCTGGCGCGCCACGTCCTGCCCAGCCTCGCCGCGCCCGTCTCGGTGGCGGCCGCGCTCTCGGCGGCGGGGGCGATCCTGGCGGAAAGCACCCTCTCCTTCCTCGGCCTGGGCATCCAGCCGCCCGTCCCCTCCTGGGGCAACATGCTGGCCAATGCCCAGGACCTGGTGCTGTCGGCGCCCTGGGTGGCGCTCTGGCCCGGCCTCGCCATCGTCGCGGCGGTGGCGGGCTTCACCCTGCTGGCGGATGGGGTGCGGCGGGCCGGGGCAGGCGGATAGCCGCCCCGCGCGGGACAGCGAGAACCGGGGCGCCGGGGGACCCGGTCAGTGCGCGGCGGTCAGGCGCACCCGCACCGGCATGACGCCGATGGCCGCCAGCCGGGCGGCCTGCCGGTCGCGATAGGCCTCGGCGGAACGGCGATCGGCGAAGCGGTAGATGCCGCCGGCCAGGCCCTGCTCCGCATCCTCGGTCCAGATCTTCCAGCACAGGCCGGGAATCCGCGGCAGCTCCTCCGCCATCTTCCGCAGGACGTCGTCCACCGCCCCCGCCGCCGGACCGCGCGAGGGGAATTCCATGACCAGCGTCACCGCCCGTTCCATGGCCGTTGCCCCTGTCAGTCGCGCGCCCGGCCGTCGATCGACCACCGGCCGCCGCCCTGGCCCGCCGCCATCAGCAGCCCGCCGACCAGGCCGACATTGGCCATGAAGGCGTGGAACTCGCGCACCGCCGCCTCGCCGGGCAGGGCCCAGTAGGCGTGGAAGACATAGGTGACGATGACGGTGAAGGCGACGAGGCCCAGCGCGGCGACCCGCGTGTACAGGCCCAGCATCAGCCCGAGCCCCCCCAGCGCCTGGCCCAGCGTGGCGATCACCAGCATCGGCTCGGCATGGGGGACGCCGAGCATCGTCATCGCCTCCACCGTCGGCTCCCATTCCGGGATGTGGCCCAGCGCCCCCAGCGCGTAGAGCGCCCCGAGGATCACACGGCCCACGGCATAGGTCAGGCTGGTGTCGCCCAATCCGGGCGCGGCTTCGGCGTGGACGGTGGCGGACATGGCGTGATCCCTCGGCCCCTTGCTGCCCCCCGCATCAGTGGTCGGGGCGCGCGTCACGAGGCTTCCTAGCGGTGCCGGGACGGGGGAGGCTCCACCCGAATGAGTGGAAGCCGCGGCCTTGCCAGGGCCGCGGGGTTGCAGCCTTGCAGGCCCCGGCGGGCGCGCCCGCCGGGGCCGGGCGTCAGCCCTCGGAGGCCACCGTGCGCTGGGTCTGCTCGCCCAGCCCCTCGATGCCCAGGCGGATGGTCTGCCCGGCCTTGAGGAAGGTGGGCGGCTTCAGCCCCAGCCCGACGCCCGGCGGGGTGCCGGTGCTGATCACGTCGCCCGGGTGCAGGGTGATGAACTGCGAGACGTAGGAGACGACCTTCTGCACCCCGAAGATCATCGTGCGGGTGGAGCCGTCCTGGTAGCGCTTGCCGTCGACCTCCAGCCACAGGCCCAGGTTCTGCGGGTCGGGCACCTCGTCCTTCGTCACCAGCCAGGGGCCGAGCGGGCCGAAGGTGTCGCAGCCCTTGCCCTTGTCCCAGGTGCCGCCGCGCTCGATCTGCCACTCGCGCTCGGAGACGTCGTTGCAGACGGCATAGCCCGCGACGTGGTCCAGCGCCTGCGCCTCGGACACGTTCTTGGCCTTGGTGCCGATGATGATGGCCAGCTCGACCTCCCAGTCGGTCTTCACGCTGCCCTTCGGGATGACGACGTCGTCATCCGGGCCGCTCAGCGCGCCGAGGGACTTGAGGAAGATGATCGGCTCCTTGGGGATCGGCGCGCCCGTCTCGGCGGCATGGTCGGCATAGTTCAGGCCGATGCAGACGAAGTTCTTCATCCCCGCGACGGGCGGGCCCAGCCGGGTGCCGGCGGCGACCTCCGGCAGGGTGGCGGTGTCGAGCCCGGCGAGCTTCGCCAGCCCCTCGGGCGACAGCGCCGCGCCGGCAAGGTCGGGGATCACCCCCGACAGGTCGCGGATCGTGCCCGACGCATCGAGCAGGCCCGGCTTCTCGGCCCCGTCCGGGCCGTATCGCAGCAGCTTCATGACAGTGTTCCCCTGGCGTTGAGCACCGGCCTGCCCCGCCCGGTGGCGGGGGGCCGGCGAGATGGGAGGCGCGCTGGGACGGGCGCCGGCGGAGGCTATACCGTCCAACCGCCGTCGATGACGATGGACTGCCCGGTGACGAAGGCGCTTTCGTCCGAGGCGAGCCAGACGGCCAGCGCCGCGATCTCCTCCGCATTGCCCAGCCGGCCCATCGCCTGGCGGGCGACGAAGGCGGCGCGGGCCGCCTCGACCGAGCCGGCGGCCGAGGCATTGGCGGCGATGCGCTCGCCCAGGCTGGGCGTGTCCACCGTGCCGGGGCAGATGCAGTTGCAGCGGATGCCCTTGCCCACGTTGTCGATGGCGACCGAGCGGGTGAGGCCCTGCACCGCCGCCTTGGTGGTGCCGTAGACGAAGCGGTCCGGCGCCGCCTTCAGCGCGGAGGCGATGGAGGCGATGTTCACGATCGCCCCGCGGCCCTGGGCCTGCATGCCCGGAAGGGCGGCGGCGATGGTCTTCCACATGGCGCGCACGTTTAGCGCGAAGGCGAAGTCCCATTCCTGGTCGGTGCAGGTCAGCGCCGTGTTCTGGTGCACGAAGCCCGCGCCGTTGAACAGGATGTCCAGCGGCCCGGCGCCGCCGATGGCGTCCTTCACCGCCGCGTCGTCCAGCACGTCGAGGGCGAGGGTCCGTGCCCCCTCCAGCCCCGCGAGCTTGTCCGCGTCGCGATCCGTCGCGATCACCTCCGCCCCCTCGGCGAGGAAGGCGAGCGCGGTGGCGCGCCCGATCCCCTGCCCCGCCGCCGTGAGGAAGGCACGCTTGCCGGCCAGACGTCCCGCCATGGTCCCTTGTCCCTTGTTCCTGCCGTTCACTGGTCGTGGCGGGGCCCGGCGCGCATCCCGGCGGCGCCGCGGCGCGCGGCCGCGTCCCCCTGCAACCGCCGCCACCGGTCCGGCCGGGGCGCCGGGCCGCGTCGCCGGGCACCCCGGGGCGCGGACCATCGGGGCGGGCGCGGCCGGGCAACCGCCCACCTTTCCACCCCGTCATGCTGCTTTCCCCCCGCCTGCGGTGACAAAGAGTGTCGGCCCTCCCGACCCCCGTCAACGTCGCGCGATCCGTGCCATATCAGCTCACGATCAGGGCCTGGATCCGGCCAGCGGAGAAACATGCCTCCTTCGATTGCGCCCCTTCGGCCGCTCCTGTCCGGGGCCGAGCCGCGTCATTCCGTGCTGCGCCGCAGCGCTGTCCGGCTTGCGGCCGCGGCCCTGGCCCTCCTCCTCCCCGCTGCGCCGCACGCCCAGGAACGCCCCGCCTCCCCGCCCGTCGCGGTCAGCGCCGCCCCCGCCACGGTCGGGCCGATGCCCGTGGAGGTGACCACCAACGGCAATGCCGAGGCGCCGTCCGTCATCTCCGTCCGCGCCCGGGTGGACGGGCAGGTGCAGCAGGTCCACGTCCAGGAGGGGCAGGTGGTCCGGAAGGGCCAGCTCCTCTTCACTCTGGACAGCCGCACGGCCCAGGCGCTGCTGGAACAGCAGCAGGCCAACCTGCAGCGCGACCGCGCCCTGCTCGCCCGCGCCCAGTCGGATGCCCAGCGCTATGCGAGCCTGCGCTCCGACGCCTTCGCCTCCGCCCAGCGCGCCGAGCAGGCCCAGGCGGACGCCCTCTCCCAGGCCGCCATCGTGAAGGCCGGCGAGGCGGCGGTGGAGCAGACCCGCCTGGCCGTGGACTACGCCACCATCCGGGCCGAGGCCGATGGCCGGCTGGGCGCCCTGCCGGTCAAGGCGGGCAACTTCGTCCGCGCCTCCGAGGGAGCGGTGCTGGCCACCATCACCCAGACCGACCCGATCCTCGTCACCTTCGCCGTGCCGGAACGCTGGCTGGGCGAGCTGCGCGCCGCCCAGGGAAGGGGCGAGACCCCGGCCGTGCTGGCGCATGCCCCGGATGACGCCCTGCCGCCGGCCCAGGGGGAGCTGGTCTTCATCGACAGCGCGGTGGACACGGCGACGGGCACGATCCGCCTCAAGGGCCGCATCGCCAACCCGGATTCCCGCTTCTGGCCAGGCCAGTACCTGGAGGTGACGCTGGTGCCGCGCACCGAGCCGCAGGCGCTGTCCGTGCCGGTGGCGGCGGTGCAGACGGGGCAGCAGGGCCGCTTCCTCTACGCCGTCCGCCCCGAGGCCGCCGGCCAGGGCGCCGCGCCGGCCCCCGGCGGGGCGGCATCCGGGGCGCCGCCGGGCGAGGCCGGCCGCCGCACCGGCACCGCCCGCCGCGTGCCGGTGCAGGTGGTGCGCTACGCCGCCGGCCGGGCGGTGGTGCAGGGCGAGCTGGCCGATGGCGAGCTGGTGGTGACGGAGGGCGCCCAGCGGCTCCAGGACGGCGCCCGCGTCGCCCTGCGCACCGAGCCCGCCGCCCGGCCCGGCCGCGGCAGCCCGCCCGGCGAAGGCCCGCAGGCCCAGGCCGCCGCGCGATGAACCTCTCCGCCCCCTTCATCCGCCGCCCGGTGATGACCGGGCTGCTGGCGGTCGCGGCGGTGATCGCCGGCATCCTGGGCTACCTCGCCATGCCCGTGGCCGCGGTGCCGCGGGTGGACTTCCCCGTCATCACCGTCAGCGCCCAGCTTCCCGGCGCCAGCCCGGAGACCATGGCGACCTCCGTCGCCCTGCCGATGGAGCGGGAATTCTCCACCATCACCGGGATCGACCAGATCTCCTCGACCAGCGGCCAGGGCACGACGCAGATCACCCTGCAGTTCGTGCTCGGCCGCAACATCGACGCGGCGGCGCAGGACGTGCAGGCGGCGCTGACGCGCGCGCAGCGGCGCCTGCCGACGGAGATGACGCAGCCGCCCTCCTACCGGAAGTCCAACCCGGCCGACGCGCCCGTCCTGCTGCTCACCCTCTCGGGCGGCGACGTGCCGCTCTACCGGCTGAACGACATCGCCTCGACGCTGATCGCCCCGGCGCTGTCGCGGGTGAACGGCGTGGCGCAGGTCGTGACCTATGGCGAGCAGCTCTACTCCGTCCGGGTGCGGATGCGGCCCGACCGCCTCGCCTCGATGGGGCTGACGCTGGACCAGGTCAGCGGCGCCATCGCCTCCGCCAGCTCCAACACCCCCGTCGGCACCCTCTCGGGCGAGCGGCAGCAGCTCGTCCTGCGTTCCAACGACCAGCCGGCGGACGCGGCGGAGTTCGGCGAGCTGGTGGTGGCCGGGCGCGGCGGCGCGCCGGTGCGGCTGACCGACCTCGCCGACGTGGCGGACGGGGTGCAGAACGACCGCGTCGCCTCCTACCGCAACGGGGTGCGCGGCCTGACGCTCGCCGTGCAGCGCCAGCCGGACGCCAACACGGTGGAGGTGGTGGACGGCGTCGTCGCCGCCCTCCCCGGCCTGCGCGCCGCGCTGCCGCCGGGCACCCATCTGGGCGTCGCGCTGGACCGCTCCACCTCCATCCGCGCCGCCGTGCACGACGTGCAGGAGAGCCTGGTGATCGCCATCGCCCTGGTGGTGCTGGTGGTCTGGCTGTTCCTGCGCCGGCTGATGGCGACGCTGATCCCGATGGTGGCGGTGCCCATCTCGCTCGCCGGCACCTTCGGGCTGATGTACGTGCTGGGCTACGGCATCGACAACGTGACGCTGCTGGCGCTGACGCTCGCCGTCGGCCTCGTCGTGGACGACGCCATCGTCATGCTGGAGGTGGTGGCGCGCCACATCGAGGAGGGGGTGCCGCCGCTGGAGGCGGCGCTGAAGGGCTCGCGCGAGATCGGCTTCACCATCATCTCCATCACCCTCTCGCTCTGCGCCGTCTTCCTGCCGATCCTGCTGATGGGCGGCGTGGTGGGGCGCGTGTTCAACGCCTTCGCCGCCACCGTCAGCCTCGCGGTGCTGGTCTCCTGCGTCGTCTCCCTCACCCTCACGCCGCTGATGGCCGCCTACCTGCCGGCGCACCCGAAGCCCAACCGGGTGGACGCGGTGCTGGAGCGCGGCTTCAAGGCGGTCGAGCGGGGCTATGCCTGGGCGCTGGACATCGCGCTGCGCTGGCGCTCCGTGGTCTGGCTCGGCTTCCTGGGCTCCGTCGCGCTCGCCGGCTGGCTGGCGGTGACCATCCCCAAGGGCTTCTTCCCCATCGAGGATACGGGGCTGCTCAACGTCTCGACCGAGGGGCCGCGCGACGCCTCCTTCGACGCCATGCTGGAGCTCCAGGGCCAGGCGGCGCAGATCATCCAGCGCAACCCCTACGTCGTCACCGTCGCCTCCAACGTCGGCGCGGTCGGGAACAGCCTCTCGATCAACCAGGGGCGCATGTTCGTGGAGCTGAAGCCGCGCGACCAGCGGCCGCCGATCGGCGAGGTGGTGCAGCAGCTCCGCCGCGAGGTCTCCCGCGTGCCGGGCCTCCAGGTCTTCCTCCAGCCGATCCAGAACCTGTCCTTCGGCGCGCGGCAGGCGCGGACGCTCTACATCTACACCCTCCAGGGGCTGGAGACGGGGCCGCTCTACGACTTCGCCCAGCGCGTCGCCGCCCGGCTGCGGCAGGACCACCTGCTCCAGGACGTGAACACCGACCTCCAGCTCGACGCGCCGGTGGTGCAGGTGCAGGTGGACCGCAACCGCGCCGCGGCGCTGGGCGTCTCCGTGGACCAGGTGCGGCAGGCGCTCTACTCCGCCTTCGGCTCGCGCCAGATCGCCACGATCTATGCCGAGGCCAATGCCTATCCGGTGATCGTCGAGGCCCTGCCGGAGGACCAGCGCGACGAATCCGGCCTGTCCAAGCTCTACCTGCGCTCCAACACCGGCCGCCTCGTGCCGCTCAGCGCACTCGCCAGCGTCACCCGCTCCACCGGGCCGCTGACGGTGGCGCACCAGGGGCAGCTCCCGGCCGCGACCATCGGCTTCAACCTCGCCCCCGGCGTGTCGCTGGGCGACGCCACCGCCTCCATCGAGCGGACGGTGCAGGAGCTGGGCGCGCCGGCCGGGGTGATCGGCGCCTTCTCCGGCACAGCGCAGATCTTCCAGCAGGCGCTGGCCGGCCAGGGGATGCTGGTGCTGGCGGCGGTGCTGGTGATGTACCTCGTCCTCGGCGTCCTCTACGAGAGCCTGGTCCACCCGCTGACCATCCTCTCCGGCCTGCCCGCCGCCACGCTGGGCGCGCTGCTGACGCTGAAGATCTTCCACCTCGACCTGTCGGTGATCGCGGTGATCGGCATCCTGCTGCTGATCGGCCTGGTGAAGAAGAACGCGATCATGGTGGTGGACGTGGCGCTGGCCCGGCAGCGGGAGGGCGAGGACGCGCTGACCGCCGTGCGCCACGCGGCCGTGCTGCGCTTCCGCCCGATCCTGATGACCACCCTGGCGGCCGCCGCCGGCGCCGTGCCGATCGCCGCGGGCTGGGGCGCGGCGGCGGAGCTGCGCCAGCCGCTCGGCCTCGCCGTGGTGGGCGGGCTGGCGGTCAGCCAAGCGCTGACGCTGTTCGTGACGCCCGTCCTCTACCTGGGCTTCGAGGCGCTGGGCGAGCGGCTCTCCCGCCGCCGGCGCATCCCCGCCGCCAATCCGCCTATCGGGCCGATCAGCCCGGCGCCGGCGGAGTAGCCCGGCACCGCTCATCACGGCTTCGCGACCGGGCCAAAGCGGCGCTAGGCTCCCTCCCGCACCGGAGGGAGCCAGCCTTGCCATCGGGACTGTCGCGTCGCGCCCTGCTCGCCACCCCGCTGGCCGGGGCCTCCCTGGCCGCCCTCCCGGCCGCCGCCGCGGAGCCGCCGCTGGTGCTGGCGGGCATGGGCTCCTTCCACCTGGGCGGGCGGGAGGCGACGGTCAGCGGCCGCCCGGCGCGCGAGGTGCCGGCCCAGCCCGGCCAGCCGCCGCTGCGCATCGATCCCAACGGCACCTACCAGGTCGAGGGGATGTACGTGCAGTACCACATCCCCGAGCCCCGGCGCGGCCGCTTCCCCCTCCTCCTCTGGCATGGCGGCGCCACCACGGGGGTGGTGTGGGAAAGCACGCCGGACGGACGCGAGGGCTTCCAGCAGTGGTTCCTGCGGCGGGGCTGGCCCGTCTACGTCTCCGACGCGGTGGAGCGCGGCCGCGCCGGCTGGGCGATGTTCCCGGAGATCACGGCGGGCGAGCCCGTCTTCCTGACCAAGGACAACCCCTGGGAACGGTTCCGCATCGGGCCGGGGCGCGGCTCCTACCACGGGCGGCTCCAGCATGCCGGCGGGCAGTTCCCGGCCGAGGCCTACGACGCCTTCACCCGCCAGCTCGTGCCGCGCTGGACGACGACCAACGCCGCCACCCTGGCCGCCTATCGCCAGCTCCTGCAACGGGTGGGCCCGGCGGTGGTGATGGCGCACAGCCAGGGCGCGGGCTTCGCGGACCGGGCGGCGCGGGCGGAGCCGGGCCTCGTGAAGGCGCTGGTGCTGATCGAGCCGGCCGGGCTGGGCGAGGCGGCCGGCGCGCCCCTCGCCGCGCTGCGCGACGTGCCGGTGCTGCTGCTCTACGGCGACTTCATCGACGGCGACGCGCGCTGGTCCGCGATCCGGCGCCAGGGGCTCGACCTCGCGGCGAAGCTGCGCGGTCTCGGCGGCACGGTGGACGTCGTCTCCCTGCCGGAGCGTGGGCTGCGCGGGAACAGCCACCTGCTGATGATGGAGCGCAACAACGCCGCCGTGGCGCGGCTGATCCAGGACTGGCTCGCCGCGCGCGGGCTGTGGGAGTAGCGGCCCCGCCGTCAGGCCGGGCGCACGTTCCAGAACACGGCATAGCCATCCAGCACGCCGGTGATGCCGTTGCGGTAGGCCGTGGGCTGCAGGTGCTGGCCGAGCGGGTAGTAGGGCACGTTCGCCATCGCCTCGATCTGGATGTCGCGGCAGATCGCGGCCTGCGCCGCCTCGTCCGGCGCCTCGAACCAGGCGTCGCGCAGGGATTCGATGCGCGGGCTCTCCGACCAGCCCGGGTATTCGCCGTTGCCGCGCAGGGCGATGTGGCCGGCGGGGTTCAGCCAGTCCGTGCCGGCCCAGGTGGTGACGAAGGCGCTCCACCCGCCCTCGGAGACCGGGCCACGCCGGTTGCGGCGCTGGAGCATGGCGTTGAACTCGACGGCGTAGATGTCCACGGTCATCCCCGCCTTCTTCATCATGTCCGCCGCGACGGCGCCCAGCGACACCCCGGCGGCGGTCGAGGAGGGCACCATCAGCAGCACCGTCTCGCCCCTGTAGCCGGCTGCCTTCAGGGCGGCGCGCACCTTGTCGTGGTCCCGCGCGCCCTCCAGCACGCCGAGCCCGGCGGTCGAGGCCATGGGCGTGCCCGGGCAGAAGAAGCCGAGCGGCGTGTGGTACAGCGAGGGGTCCGTCCCCACGATGCCCTGCATGAAGGCCGCCTGGTCCAAAGCCCCCCAGAGCGCCTGGCGGATGGCCGGGTTGTTGAAGGGCGGCTGGAGGTGGTTCAGCCGCATCATGCTGACGAAACCCGTGGGGTCGAGGTTGCGCACGGTGACGCCGCGCGCCCGCTTCAGCAGCTCCAGCTGGTCGTGATAGGCGTATTCCTGCCAGTCCATCTCGCCGTTGATGAGCGCGCTGGAGGCGGTGCCGGTGTCCGGCATGGTCGTCCATTCGACCCGGTCGTAGTGGACGACCTTCGGGCCGGAGGTCCAGGTCAGCTTGCCGTCCTTGCGCGGGACATAGTGCTCGAACCTCGCATAGGCATTGCGCGCGCCGGGCACGCGCTCGTCGGCCAGGAAGCGGAAGGGGCCGCTGCCGATCATCTCCGGCACCTGCTTGAACGGATCGGTCTCCGCCAGCCGTTCCGGCATCATGGCGCAGACCGGAACGGACGCCTTGCCCAGCGCGATCGGCAGCAGCGGGAAGGGACGCTTCAGCCGGAAGCGGATGGTCCGGTCGTCGGGGGCGGACAGCTCCTCCGTCGTGGCCATCAGCGTCCCGCCGAAGGGGTCGCGCTTCGCCCAGCGCCGGATGCTCGCCACGCAGTCGCGCGCCAGCACCCTCTCCCCGTCGTGGAAGCGCAGCCCGTCGCGGAGCGTCAGGGTCCAGAGCGTCCCGTCCTGCTCCACCACATGCCCGTCCACCATCTGCGGCGTGGCCTGGTAGCGGTCGTCCATGCCGTAGAGCGTGTCGAAGACCATGGTGCCGTGGTTGCGCGTGACATAGGCGTTGGTCGTCACCGGATCGAGCGTGACGAGGTCCTGCTGCGGGGTGAAGCGCAGGGTGGTGGCGGAAGCGGCCCGCAGGACGGACGGTGCCGACACCGCAGCCCCCGTCGCCATCAGGCCCGTGGCCGCCAGGAAGGTGCGTCGCTGCATCGGAAGACTCCGCTCGGGCCATGCCTCCTCCGGCCCGGTCCCGGTCTCCGGGTCGGGGAAGGCAATGCCGGGTGATGGCCGCGCGCGTCCCGGGCGGGAGGGTAGCGCCCCGCCCGCCCCGGTCAACCGGGCCGCTGCCGCGGCGCTCGCGCAGACGTCACCGGCGCGTCACGCGGCGGTCACGCGCCTCGCGTAAGCGCGGGGACGAACGGAACCGAGGGCCGCATGCAGCAGAGCCAGCCGAGGCGCCGCTACCGCAGCATCTTCATCTCCGACGTGCACCTGGGCACCCGGGACTGCCGTGCCGACTTCCTGGCCGACTTCCTGACGCGGGTGGAGTGCGAGCAGCTCTACCTCGTCGGCGACATCGTCGACGGCTGGCGGCTGCGCAAGTCTTGGTACTGGGATGGCGACCACGACGCGGTGCTGCGCCGGCTGCTCTCCATGGCGCGGCACGGCACGCAGGTCACCTACATCCCCGGCAACCATGACGAGATCTTCCGCGACTGGCTGGGGCTGGAGGTCGCGGGCATCCGCCTGGAGCGCCAGGCGGAACACCGCACGCTGGACGGCCGCCGCCTGCTGGTGATGCACGGCGACGAGTTCGACAGCGTCGTCTGCTATGCCCGCTACATCGCGCTGCTGGGGGACAACGCCTATACGGCGGCGCTGTACCTGAACCGCTGGTTCAACCTCGCCCGGCGGCGGCTCGGCTATCCCTACTGGTCGCTGTCGCAATGGCTGAAGCGCCAGGTGAAGGAGGCGGTGAAGGCCATCGACCGCTTCGAGGTGGCGCTGGCCACCGAGGCGCGGCGGGGCGGCTATGACGGCGTGGTCTGCGGCCACATCCACCATGCGGAGATGCGCGACGTCGGCGGCGTGCTCTACATGAACGACGGCGACTGGGTGGAATCCTGCACGGCCCTGGTCGAACACGCCGATGGCCGCTTCGAGCTGCTCGACTGGGCGCAGGAGAACGGGCTGAGCCTGTGGCGCGAGGCGCAACCGGGCAGGGAGGCCGTGCCGGCCTGAACGCCGGCCGCCAGCCCGCCCGGGCCGCCGCGACCCGCGGCCACCGGAGCGGCCACGGGTCGTCCCGCCTCAGCGGTTGGTGTTGGTCCCGGGGACCGGGCCGGTGCCGGAGCCGCCACGCGCCGAGGCGCTGTTGCTAGTGTCGCTGGGGGTGGCGCCCGTGGTGTTGCGGGTCGTCGGGACGCTGGCGGAGGCATCCGGCGTCACCACGGAGTTCTGGCCCGGCCTGGGCATGGGCGTGACCGGCTGGCCACCGGCCGTGGGCTGGCCGGCGGGGCTGGGCGTCTGCGCCCCGGCCGGAAGGGCGGCGACGCCCAGGCCGGCCGCGAAGGTGGCGGCCGCGAGAAGATTCCTGATCATGACTTGCGTCTCCCGGTCGCGGAAGGCCGGCCGATCCGGCCTGGCTGAACTCCCGTCGCGGACAGAACACCCGTCCGGCATGGACGTTCCCGCGCCGGATGCACACAAATGCGACAGGTTTCGCGGGACCTCCGGCGCTCGGTCGGCCCCTGGTCAGTTCCTGCCCGGGCGGCACTTGTCGGCGATCATCTCGCCGATCGGGATGGCCGAGGTCGCGGCGGGCGACGGGGCGTTGTAGACGTGCAGCATCCGGTCCGTCTCGCCGAACAGGAAGTCGTGGACCAGGGTGCCGTCGCGCATCACCGCCTGGGCCCGGATGCCCGCCTCCATCGGCAGCAGGTCGGCGAGCGTCAGGCTGGGGCAGTACTTGCGGCACTCCTCCAGGTAGCCCGGCTTCCAGAAGGAGTTCCTCAGCTCCGTCGCCGCGGATTTCCGGTTCTTCAGAACCGTCTTCCAGAAGCCCGGGAAGGCCGCGTACTGGAACAGGTCGCGCAGGTTGACGGAGCCCTTCGGATAGCCCTCCCGCGCGAAGCCCACCACGGCGTTGGGCCCGACCGTGACGCTGCCGTCGATCATCCGCGTCAGGTGGACGCCGAGGAAGGGCAGGTCCGGGTCGGGCGCCGGGTAGATCAGCGAGGAGACGATGTCGTTGCGGCTGGGCGGCAGGCGGTAGTACTCGCCGCGGAAGGGAATGATCTGGTGGCGGATTTCCAGCCCCGCCAGCCGTGCCAGCCGGTCGGATTGCAGCCCGCCGCAGACGATCAGCCGCTTCGCCGTCCAACGCCGCTCCCCGGCCTGCACCTCGACCTCGGCCGCCGTCTCGCGGATGCCCGTGACCTCCGTGCCCAGGGCGATGACGCCGCCCGCCGTCTGGATCTCGCGCCCCATGGCCTCGCAGATCTGCAGGTAGCTGACGATGCCGGTGGAGGGCACGAAGAGCGCGCCGAGGCCGGTGATGTTGGGCTCGCGCCGGCGCAGCTCCGCCGCGTCGATCCGCTCGACCTCCACGTCGTTGGCGACGGAGCGCTCGTAGAGCGCCTCCGTGCGCTGCATCTCCCGCGCGTCGGTGGCGACGATCAGCTTGCCGCAGACCTCGAAGCGGATGTCGTGCTTCTCGCAGAACTCCTTCGTCGCCTGGGCGCCGCGCCGGCACAGCTCCGCCTTCAGGCTGCCGGGGGCATAGTAGATGCCGGCATGGATCACGCCGCTGTTGTGGCCCGTCTGGTGGCGGCCCAGCCCCTCCTCCTTCTCCAGCAGGATCAGGCTGGCGCCGCTCTCGCGCCGCAGCAGCTCGCGCGCCGTGGCGAGGCCGACGATGCCGCCGCCGATGATGCAGTAGTCGTGGATCATGCGTCCCTCGCGTGCTGGCCCTGCCCGCGCCGATCCGGCCGGGGTGGCACGGTGCGGCGGGACGGGCGGTGCGGAGGGCCCCGAGGCTTCCGGGCCGGCCACCGTCCCGCCACGCGCGACGGGTCGCGGACCGGCTGCGGCATCGGGGGGTCGGGGCGGGCCCGGCCGTCGGGCGCAGGTTACCATACCGACCCATCGCAGCAACGGCGCTTCCGTCCCGCGCCGCGCGGCGGCGGGCGCGAGGCCCGGACCGGTGCCGCCCTGGCCTCGGATCGGCCTGTTTCAAGGAAGCGGGCGATGCCGCGCCCCGCCCCCCGCTCTCACGCGACTGTGCGTCCGGTCACGCGGCCCCGTCTCATTCCTGCCGCTTTCTCCGTTAGCCTGCCCCGCGACACCGAAGCCCGAAGGAGAGGAACGGGATGCACACTGCCCTGTCCGCCGCGCTCGCCGGCCTCGTCATCGCCCCGCTCGCCACCGCCGCCGTCGCGCAGGTCCCGACCGCCCCCGCCCCGGGCCAGCCCCTGCCGCGCCTCGTCATCGGCGCGCCCGGGCGCTGCCAGATGACGGTGGACGGACAGTCGCGCCCCTGCACCAGCGGGCTGGTCTACGTCCAGAACGCCAACAACAGCATCCTCCTGTCGGTACAGTCGGGGCGCGACGTGACCATCGGCTTCCAGGGCGACGGCGATCGCCAGCCGCGCCCCGAGGAGTACACGCTCTTCCTCTCGCGCATGCACACCTCGATCGCCGGCCGCAGCGCGGCGAAGGACGTGCGCGGCACCTGCGAGATCCGCATGTCGGCGGACGGCAGGACCTGGCACAACGCCACCTGCCGCGCGACGGACCGCAACGGCATGGTGACGGTGGTGACGTTCACCGGCGATGGCCGCCAGGTCGCGGCATCGCGGCCGGGACAGGAGCCCGCCTCGCCCGCCCCGGGCACCTCGCTCCCGAAGAGCTGAGCGCGACGCCGTCAGGCGGAGAGCGTGGCCGCCCGCAGCCGCTCGCGGTCGTCGGGCGTGGCCAGCGCCTGCTCCGCATGGTCCAGGGCCAGCCTCGCCTGGTGCCGCGCCGCCTCGCCGAAGGTCTCGGGGGCCAGCGCCGCCAGGGAGTGCAGCGCCTTCTGCAGGCGAAGCTGGACCTCGATCAGCCCGGCGCCGTCGCGCGCGATCGGGGCGAAGGCATCGTCGAGCATGTCCTTCGGCGAGAGCGCCGGCACGCGCAGCCGGGGATGCCCGGCCGGCTGCCCCGCCTCCCCCTCCTCCTGGGGCTGCGCCCATTCCCACAGCACGCGGAGTTGCGTGCCCAGCACGGCGATCGCCGTGCCGGAATCGGCGACGGTGGGCGGCAGGGCGCGCGAGGCGATCTCGGCCAGGACGACCAGGCCGAAGCGGGGATCGTGGTCGAACTCCCGCGCCTCGCCGACCAGGAAGGCGTCGCGCACCCGCCCGACCGCGGCCTCGTCCAGCCCCTCCGGCACCCAGCAGAGCGGGCGGGACGGGTCGACGAAGGCGCCCGGCAGCGCGTCCACGTCCAGCACGCGCTCCTCCCCCTCGCCCAGCGCCGCGTCCAGGGAGGCCATGTCGATGTGCTGGACATAGCCGATGGTGGCCGGGAAGACCGGGCACGGCGCGCGCTCGCCCGGCAGGCGCGGGACGCCGCCCATCAGCGGGGCCTCGCGCCGCAGCCGCATCGCCTTCACCGCCGCCTCCTCCACGCTGCGCAGCGTGGCGCCGACGCGGCCGAGCCGGGTGAGCTGCTGCATCCAGCGCAGCAGCGTGACCACGATCAGCACGATGACGGCGACGGTCGCGCCGAGCAGCACGACCCGCCCGCCGCGCCCGTAGATGCCCGTGGCGAGGGCGATGATGCCCACCACCGCGAAGAGGAAGGCGCCCAGGAAGGTGGCCAGGGCCGACTGCGCCACCCGGTCCTGCGCCAGCAGCTCCGTGGCGCGCGGCGTGACGGCGGAGGCGGAGCCCAGCGCCGTGACCATCACCGTCAGCGAGAAGGTGGTCGCCGCCAGCATCGAGGAGGCGAGCACGTTGAGGATGGCGCCCGCCGCGTCGGCGCCGACGGCATAGGCGAAGTCCTCCGGCACGTGCGGCTGCGCCACCGCCGCCACCAGGGCGGTCAGCACGCCGGCGGCACAGTAGAGCGTCGCGCGGAACCAGGGCTGGCGGACGGCGCGGCCCAGCCGCAGCCGCCACCGCGGGAGGACCCCCCGTGGCATGTCAGCGGGGCGGCGTCAGGCGGGGGACTCTTCCAGGAAGACTTGCACGGCCTGGAACAGGGCTCCGCGGTTGCGCTCCAGCATCATGGTATGGGTCCCCTCCCCCAGCACGACCAGCCGCTTGCCCGGGCTCGCGGTCAGCAGGGGAAAGAGCTCGAAGGCGCGGATGGGCGGCGTGTCGCGGTCCCATTCGGCCACCACCAGCAGGGTCGGCATCGTCAGCTTCGCCGGGTCGTAGCCGGCCTTGCCCTGCGACCAGTCGCGCAGGTCCACCAGCACGCCGTTGGGGGCGCGGAGGACGGAGGGCACCTGCCGCGCCCCGTCCGGATCGGTGGCGAAGGTGGCGTCCGCCCAGTGCTCGAACCATCCCGGCGGGATCAGGTTGGCGCGCCGGTCCTGCGGCACGCCGTTCATCCAGCGTTCCCGCGCCTGGGCGCGGGTGACGCTGCGGAAGGCGCCGGAGACCTCGCCCAGGGCGGCGGTGCCGCCCGTCCAGACGGGCGCGTAGAGCACCGCGCGTTCGACCTGGCCCGGATTCTCCGTGGCGAAGCGGCCGACCAGGGTGGTGCCCCAGGACCAGCCGATCAGCGACAGCCTGGGCAGGCCGCGCTTCTCCCGGATGTGGCGCACGGCGGCGGCGACGTCGGACACGGCCTGCGCCGCCGTGGTCAGCGGCGCCGCCCCCTCGGGCGGGCGGGACATGGCGTCGTCGCGCGTGGAACGCCCGTAGCCGCGCAGGTCCACCGACCAGACGTCGAAGCCGCGGCCGGCCATGTAGTCCATCCACGACACGCCCGCGAGCGGCAGGTCGAAGGTGGTGCTGGCCGGGTAGGTGGCCCCGTGGACGCAGAGCACGGTCCGCGCCGGGCTGGCCGGGGCGCCGGATTCGGGACGCTTGTTGCGCAGGTAGAGCTGGACGCCGGGATCGCCGCCGGGGACCAGCATCTCCTCCATCGCGACTCCGGCCGGCTGGGCGCCGGCGGGGCGGGCCAGGAACGGCGCGGCGAGGAGTGGCGTGGCGAGGAACGGGGCGGCGAGCAGGTTGCGTCGGCGCATCGGGCTTCCTTCCTGGGGGGCCGCCCGGGGAGGCATCCCGGAACGGGCCTTGCGGGGCCGCTCCGGTCCCTGCCGGGCGGCCTCCTGGCCGGGCGAGCCTAGCCCGGCTACACCCACCCCGCCATGCACCCCCCGGAGATCACGACCGGCGCCGCCGCCGCCGGCTGGCGCGCCGAGGCCGGGGCGATGCTGGCCCTGGCCTGGCCGCTGGCCCTGACCAACCTGGCGCAGATCGCGCTGACGGCGACGGACACCGCCTTCCTCGGCCGCCACTCCACCGCCGCCCTCGCCGCCGTGACCATCGGCGCCGCGCTGTGGTGGGCACTGCTCGCCCCGGCCTTCGGCATCGCCTTCGCCGCCGCGGCGATGCTGGCGCAGGAGCATGGGCGCGGCGGGCGGGGGCGCGTCCGGCGGATGCGGCGCACCGTGCGGGCGGCGCTGCAGGGCGGGCTGCTGGCCTGCCTGCCCTCCGCCCTGGCGATCTGGCATGCGGAGCCGGTGCTGCTCGCCCTGGGGCAGGACCCGGCCCTGGCGGCGCTGGCGCAGGACTACCTGCGGGCCATGATCTGGGGCCTGCCCGGATTCCTGGCCTTCCTGGTGCTGCGCGGCTTCCTGGCGGCCCTGGAGCGGCCGCGCCCGGCCCTGGCGGTCTCCCTCCTCGCGATCGGGCTCAACGCCGCGCTGGGCTGGGCGCTGATCTTCGGCCATGCCGGGCTGCCGGCGCTGGGCGTCGCGGGCGCCGGCCAGGCCAGCGCGGCGTCGGAGCTGTTCATGGCCGCCGCCCTCGCCGCGCTCTGCGCCCGCGACCGGCGGCTGCGGCGCTACCGGCTGGCCGGGCGGCTCTGGCGCTGGGACGGGGCGAGGCTGGCGGAGCTGGCGCGGCTGGGGGCGCCGATCACCGTGCAGATGGCGCTGGAGATCGGCATGTTCGGCGCGGTCGGGCTGCTGATGGGCCAGCTCGGCGCCGCCGCCGTGGCCGCGCATGCGGTCGCGCTGCAACTGTCCGGCCTGAGCTTCATGGTGCCGCTGGGGGTCGGGCAGGCCGCCACCGCCCGGGTCGGCGCGGCGGCCGGGGCGGGACGGCCGGTGGCGCTGCGGCGCGCCGGCTGGATCGCGATCGGGCTGGGGGCCGGGTTCATGGCCCTGGCCGCCCTGGCGATGCTGCTGCTGCCGGGGCGGCTGGCCGGCCTGTTCCTGCGGCTGGAAGGGGCGGAGGGCGCGGCGGTGGCCGGCCTGGCGGCGCAGCTGGTCATGATCGCCGGCCTGTTCCAACTGGGCGACGGGGTGCAGAGCGTGGCCGGCGGCGCGCTGCGCGGGCTGCAGGACACGCGGGTGCCCATGCTCTTCGCGGCCGGGGGCTACTGGCTGCTGGGCCTGCCGCTGGGCTGGGCCCTGGCGATGCCGCTCGGCCTCGGGCCGCCGGGGGTGTGGACCGGGCTGGCGGTGGGGATCACCCTGGTGGCCGGGCTGATGACCTGGCGCTGGTCGCGTCTGTCGCGCGGGGCCGGGGCGGGATTCGGGAGAATGGCATGGCACAGGCAAGCGCGCCCCTCTGGCGGCGCCGGCTGACGGCGGAGGATCTGAACCGCGGCATGGCCGATACCCTGTCCGGGCTGCTCGGCATGCGGGTGACCGCGGTGGAGCCGGACCGGCTGCTGGGGGAGATGCCGGTGGATTCCCGGCACGTGCAGCCCTGGCGCATCCTGCATGGCGGGGCCTCGGTCGCCCTGGCCGAGACCCTGGGCAGCCTGGCCTGCTACATGGCGCTGCCCGAGGGGCGCCGGCCGGTGGGGCTGGAGATCAACGCCAACCACCTCTCCGCGGTGCCGGAGGGCGGGGTGGTGACCGCCGAATGCCGCCCCCTGCATGTCGGGCGCAGCACCCAGGTCTGGCAGACGGAGATCCGCCGGGCGGATGGCCGCCTGGTCTGCGTGTCCCGGATCACGTGCGCGGTACTGGACGATCCCAGCACCCCCGCGGCCTCAGACTCTGCTTGAAGCGGTTATGCTGCGGCGCAACATAATCCCCGCCCCGCCCGTTCCGGGGACGAGGAGTTGCCCGTGAAGACACCCCGATCGAGCCTGTCGGACCTGGTCCGCCGCACGCAGGCGACCGCGCGCGCGGCCACCACGCCGCCGGCCCGGCCGTTGCAGGAGCTGACCGGCTTCGGCAGCGACCCCGGTTCGCTGCGCGGCCTGGCCTACGTGCCGGACGGCCTGCCGGACGGGGCGCCGCTGGTGGTCGCGCTGCATGGCTGCACCCAGACCGCGGCCGCCTATGACCGCGGCTGCGGCTGGTCCGACCTGGCGGAGCGCATGGGCTTCGCCCTGCTGCTGCCGGAGCAGCGCCGGGCCAACAACGCCAACCTCTGCTTCAACTGGTTCGAGCCGGGCGACGTCTCCCGCGACCAGGGCGAGGCGGCCTCGATCCGCCAGATGGTGGCGGCCATGCTGGAGCGGCACCGGCTGGACCCGCGCCGCGTCTTCGTCACCGGCCTGTCCGCCGGCGGCGCCATGACGGCGGCGCTGCTGGCCGCCTATCCGGACGTCTTCGCCGCCGGCGGCATCGTCGCGGGCCTGCCCCACGGCGCCGCCTCCGGCGTGACCGAGGCGTTCGAGGCGATGGGCGGCGGGCGCGACCGCCCGGCCGGCGCCTGGGCCGAGGCGGCCCGCGCCGCCTCGCCCGCCGCCGCGCAGGGCCAGGGCTGGCCGCGCGTGACCATCTGGCACGGCGATGCCGACCGCACCGTGGCGGTGAAGAACGCGGCCGCCCTCGCCGCCCAGTGGGTGGGGCTGCACGGGCTGCCCGTCGCCCCGGACCGGCGCGAGAGCCAGGGCGTGGACACCTGCCTGCAGTGGCGCGGCCGGGACGGGCGCGTGGCGGTGGAGTGCCATATCGTCGCCGGCATGGGGCATGGCGTCCCGCTGCGGCCCGGCTCCGAATCCGGGCAGAGCGGCGAGGCGGCACCCTACCTGCTGGATGTGGGCCTCTCCTCCTCCCATGCCATCGCCGCCTTCTGGGGCCTGGCCGAACGCCCCGGCTGGAAGCCCGCGCCGCGGCCCGCCAACGACCCGGTCTCTCCCTGGCCGGATGCCATCCCGGCCTCCCTGCCCACTGGTCTTCCCAGTGGCCTGCCCACCGGCCTCCCCGGCATGGCGGCCGAGGCGACGGCCGGCCGGGACCCCGGCTCGGTCATCCGCCGCGCCCTGACGGCGGCGGGGCTGATGCGGCCCTGATGCGGGCAGGGGCTGGCCGTGCGGAACGGTCGTGGCACGGCCCCCCGGGGGAGGCGTTGCCTCCCCCGTAGCCCCCTCCACCGGGGCCACAAGCGGGCCCCGGACCCCGCTGGGAGTTGGTTCTGCGCGGTTGCCGTCAGCCGGCGGGCTGAACCCTGGGAAAACGTGGACAGGCGGGGCTCTGGAAGCCGAATCAAAGGTCGCGCGTGCTGACGCGACAGTCGCCGGGAAGCATGGCTCCCCGGCGCGCCCCGGCGTCCGTGAAAGGGGGTCCGGGGGCTCTGCTCCTGGCGGAAAGGGGGGGACCGGGGGGACAAGGCGGAGCCTTTCCCCCAGGCGGCCGCCGATGCGGGGCGACGTTCACCCCATTCGGCAGCCGCCCTCGCTCTCCGGGCGGAAGGCGTCGTCGCCGGGCACGGTGAGGAGGACGCTGCACAGGTCGTCGGGGTTGGCGCGCTTTGCCTCCGCCTTGGCCTCGAGCAGCTTCACCTCATGGATCTTGCGCCCGTCGGCGCGGATGCGGCCGGCGCCGAAGGCGTCGTCGTCCGTCGGCATCTCCTTCATCTTGCGGATCGCGGCGGCGCCATCGGCCTTCGCCGCCGCCGCCCCCATGGCCGCCGCGGCGCGCAGGTAGTGGTAGGCGGCGCCATAGGTGCCGGCGTGGATCATGTTGGGCAGGCGCCGGCCCGGCATGTCGGGGCGCAGGCGCTCGGTGAAGCGGCGGGCGCGGTCGTCCTGGAAGGCGTAGAAGCTCTCGACGAAGGTCAGGCCCTCGGCGGCCGCGGGCGGCAGGGAGGCCACGTCCGGCGCGTAGAAGGACAGCGCCACGATGCGGATGCCGCGCTTGGCCAGGCCGAACTCGGCCGCCTGCTTCAGCGCGTTCAGCGTGTCGTCCCCGGAATTGGCCAGCGCCAGCACGCCGGCCCGCGCCGACTGGGCCTGGAGCAGGTAGGAGGAGAAGTCGGTGGTCCCGGGGAAGGGGTGCCGCACCTGCCCCACCACGGCGCCGCCGCCGGCCTTCACGAAGTTGGCCGTATCGCGTTCCAGCGCGTGGCCGAAGGCGTAGTCGGCGGTGACGAAGAACCAGCGGTCGCCGCCGGCGCGCTTCACCGCATCGGCCGCGACCTTGGCCAGCATGTAGGTGTCGTAGGTCCAGTGGACGTGGTTGGGCGAGCAGGCGGACCCGGTGAGGTCCGCCGTGCCGGCGCCGGAGATCAGCAGGACCTTGTTCTTCTGCCGCGTCACCCCCGCCACGGCCAGCGCCACGGAGCTGGTCGGCACGTCGAGGACGGCGTCCACCCCGTCCTGGTCGAACCAGCGGCGCGCGAGGGTGGCGCCGACATCGGGCTTGTTCTGGTGGTCGCCGGCGATGACCTCGGCGCGGATGCCGAAGGCGGCCTCCGCCTCCTTCGCCGCCAGGCGCGCGGCGGCGACCGAGCCGGGGCCGGTCTGGTCGCGATAGGGGCCGGACTGGTCGTTCAGCACCGCCAGCCGCAGGACCGGGCCGCCCGCCCCCTGTCCACGCACCGCCGGGGCGGCCAGGGGCACGGCGGCAAGCCCGAGCCCGGCCGCGAGAGTCGTCCTGCGCTGAAGCACCGCTTCCTCCATCCCCGGTCCGGCCGGGCTTCCGATGGAGGAAGGCTAGACCGCGCGGGCGGTCCCGTCAGCAGTGGGTCGGCGTGGCCTCCAGCGTCTCCAGCTTGCCGTCCAGGCTGAACTCGCCGAAATCCATCTTCAGCTCGTCCGCCACGCCGTTGGCGTAGTAGCGCAGCCCGACCTCGTAATCGGGGGCCGCGGCGCCGCCGCCCGAGGAGTCCTGGCCGAAGAAGGCGATCCGCATCCGCCCGCTGGGCTCGTTGGCCAGCAGCGGGAAGCGCGGCTGCGCCGGGCCGTTGCCGTCCCAGGACGAGATGACGGTGGTGCTGTCCTGCGCCCCGTCCTCGCCCGTGCCGTCCATCAGCGGCGCGACCAGGAGGCGCTGGCTGCGCCGGGCGGCGTCGATGGCGCGGATGGTATGGCCCATGGGCAGCAGCGTGCCGGGGGGCAGCGTCACCTCCTTGGCCTGCGGCTGGGTGTAGCGCGCGACGCCCGAGCCGTCCGGCTGCAGCGTCGCCTCGCCCTGGATGCGCTGGCTGACCGCGCCCTGGGTGGCCTGCGTCATGGAGAAGCGCAGGCTGCGGCCGTCCTTGCCCTCGAAGGTGGCGTAGTCGGACGCCGTCTCGATCTGCTGGCCGTCGCGGTTGACGATCCGCAGGGTCAGCCGCTGCCGGGTGGTCCAGCCGTCGCAGGCGTCCAGCACCTCGAACAGCATCGCCCCCTGGACCTGGGCCACGTCCCCGTTCTCCCGCACCTTGTCCAGCGTCAGGCGATAGGCGGCGCGGTGCGCCGCCATGGCCTCCGCCCCCGGGATCTGGCCGGCCGCCGGGGTTCCGGCGGCGACGGGCCTGGCCTGCGGCGCCGGGGCCTGGGCGGAAACCGGCACCGCGGCCAACAGGGCCAGCCCGGCCAGCAGGGCCCGGCGGAAGCGCGGGGAGGAGGGGAGGCGGCGCAGGAACATCGACCGGGTCCTTCGGAGGGCTTCGCCCAATCTAGGTGCTCGCCTTCGGCGTGGCACCCTTCGCGGGCGGCGGAAGATCGAGCCTGATCGACAGTTCCTTCAGCCGCGCCGGCTCCACCGGGGCGGGGGCGCCCATCATCAGGTCCTCGCCCTGCTGGTTCAGCGGGAAGAGGATGACCTCGCGGATGTTGGGCTCATCGGCCAGCAGCATGACGATGCGGTCGATCCCCGGCGCGGAGCCGCCATGCGGCGGGGCGCCGTAGCGGAAGGCGTTCAGCATGCCGCCGAAGCGCTCCTCCACCTGCGCCGCCGTGTAGCCGGCGATCTCGAAGGCTCGGATCATGATGTCGGGACGATGGTTCCGAATGGCGCCGGAGGACAGCTCAATACCGTTGCAGACGATGTCGTACTGGAACGCCTTGATCTCGAGCGGGTCCTTCGAGTTCAGCGCCTCCAGCCCGCCCTGCGGCATGGAGAAGGGGTTGTGGCTGAAATCGACCAGCCCCGTCTCCTCGTTCAGCTCGTACATCGGGAAATCGACGATCCAGCAGAAGCGGAACTCGTCCTGGGCGATCAGGCCGAGCTCCTCGCCCAGCTTCGTGCGCACCTTGCCGGCGAATTTGGGCGTCTCGTCCTTCTTGCCGGCGGCGAAGAAGACGGCGTCGCCGGGCTGGAGGCCGCAGGCGGCGCGGATCGCCTCCACGCGCCCGGCCTCGAGGTTCTTCGCGATCGGGCCCTTGGCGCCGTCGGGCGCGAACTGGATGTAGCCGAGGCCGCCCGCCCCCTGCTCGCGCGCCCAGTCGTTCAGCTTGTCGAAGAAGCCGCGCGGGTTGCCCGCCGCGCCCGGGGCCGGGATGGCGCGCACCATGCCGCCGGAGGCCGCGATCCTGGCGAAGAGGCCGAAGCCGGAATCCGCGAAATGCTCTGTCACATCCGTGATACGCAGCGGGTTGCGCAGGTCCGGCTTGTCGGAGCCGTATTCCAGCATCGCCGTGTCGTAGGGGATGCGCGGGAAGGGCGCGCCGTACACCTTCCGCTCGCCCGCGAACTCCTCGAAGACGCCCGCGATCACCGGCTCGATGGCGGCGAAGACGTCCTCCTGCGTGACGAAGCTCATCTCGAAGTCGAGCTGGTAGAACTCGCCCGGCGAGCGGTCGGCGCGCGCCGCCTCGTCGCGGAAGCAGGGGGCGATCTGGAAGTAGCGGTCGAAGCCCGCCACCATGGCGAGCTGCTTGAACTGCTGCGGCGCCTGCGGCAGCGCGTAGAACTTGCCGGGGTGGTTGCGCGCCGGGACGAGGAAGTCGCGCGCCCCCTCGGGGCTGCTGGCGGTCAGGATCGGCGTCTGGAACTCGGTGAAGCCCTGCTCGATCATGCGGCGGCGGATCGAGGCGATGACGCCCGCGCGCAGCATGATGTTGCGGTGCTGCTTCTCCCGCCGCAGGTCGAGGAAGCGGTAGCGCAGGCGCAGCTCCTCGGGGAACTCCTGGTCGCCCGCCACCTGGATCGGCAGCACCTCGGCGGCGGACTGGACCTCCAGCTCGCGCACCCGCAGCTCGACCTCGCCGGTCGGCAGCCTGGGGTTCACGGTGGCGCCCTCGCGCAGCACCACCTCGCCGGTCAGGGTCACCACGCTCTCCGGGCGCAGCCGGTCCGCCGCCTCGAAGACGGGCGAGCCCTGGGCCACCACGCACTGGGTGACCCCGTAATGGTCGCGCAGGTCGAGGAAGAGCAGCCCGCCATGGTCGCGCTTGCGGTGCACCCAGCCCGAGAGCCGTGCCGTGCTGCCGGCGTCGGACGCGCGCAGGGCGCCGCAGGTGTGGGTGCGATAGGCGTGCATGGGGAACCCTGAAGCCGTCGGTCGGAACGGGGCGGAGAAGGGGCACCCTGCCCCGCCCTGTCAAGCCTGCCGGCTTCCGGACCTTGCTCCGGCACCCGCCTGCGGGGGCATGGCAGCGTCCCGGACGCCGCTCCGAGGCTCCCTCCGGTGTGCCGCGGCGCGGACGACGCGGGGCAGCCGCCGGCCGGCAGGAGCCGGGGCCAGGTCAGGAGGCGGGGCCGATGAATCGCTGGAACCAGACGGAGCTGATCCAGGTGCCGTTCTTGCGGGCGTATTCCCTGAACACCCCGACCTGCTCGAAGCCGAGCCGGCGGTGCAGGGCGATCGAGGCGTCGTTCGGGAGGGCGATGCCCGCGACGGCGACGTGCACGTCCCGGGATGCAAGAGGCTCCAGCAGGGCGGGGTAGAGCGCCGTGCCGAGCCCTTTGCGGCGGCGGGGATGGTCCAGGTAGATACTGGTCTCCACAGCCGTCTCGAACGGCCCGGCCGCCCGATACCTGCTGCTGTAGGCACAGCCGACGACCCTGTCCGCGATCTGCCCGACCAGGACGTGGTATCGCTTCCGGTCATAACGGCGGAACCAGGCCCCGCGTTCTTCCATCGTCCAGGGCTCTGTCCGGAACGTCACGTGGCCATTGAGAACGTCATGGTCGAAGATGGCATCCAAGCCGGGCAGATCGGCCTCGCAGGCCGGCCTGATGACAAGATCCGATACCCGGTGCTCCTCGTCTCGCGCATGCGGGGACCGCCCGGAGGGTGGCCGCCTCGTTCGCCAGCGGCGGCGCCCGCCAGCATGCCCGGCCGGGAACCGCTCCTCCCGCGATGCGTTGCCGTGGAAGGCGCCCCTGGGGAGCATGGCACATGGCGACGACGGTTGGCGACCAGGTCTGCGAGCGGCTGCACGCCTGGGGGGTGCGGCGCATCTACGGCTATCCGGGCGACGGGGTGAACGGGCTGATCGGCGGCATCCAGCGCTCCGAGGGGAAGATCGACTTCATCCAGGCGCGGCACGAGGAGATGGCCGCCTTCATGGCCTGCGCCCATGCCAAGTACACGGGCGAGGTCGGGGTCTGCCTCGCCACCTCCGGACCCGGGGCGATCCACTTGCTGAACGGGCTCTACGACGCGCGGGCGGACCACCAGCCGGTGGTGGCGCTGGTGGGGCAGCAGGCGCGGGCGGCGCTGGGCGGGCACTACCAGCAGGAGGTGGATCTGCTGAACCTGTTCAAGGACGTGGCCGGCGCCTTCGTGGAGCAGGTCAGCGTGCCGGAGCAGGTGCGGCACCTGATCGACCGCGCCTTCCGCATCGCCAAGGCCGAGCGCGCGGTGACGGCCATCATCTTCCCCAACGACATCCAGGAGCTGCCGGCGGTCGAGGTCCCGCCGCGCGAGCACGGCACCATCCATTCCGGCCTGGGCTACGCCGCGCCGCGGGTGATGCCCTCGGACGGCGACCTGGAACGGGCGGCGGAGGTGCTGAATGCCGGGAAGAAGGTCGCCATGCTGGTCGGCGCCGGGGCGCTGGAGGCGACCGACGAGGTGCTGCAGGTCGCCGACGCCCTCCAGGCCGGGATCGCCAAGGCGCTGCTGGGCAAGGCCGCCGTGCCGGACGAGCTGCCCTTCGTCACCGGCTCGATCGGCCTGCTCGGCACCAAGCCGAGCTGGGAGATGATGCAGGGCTGCGACACGCTGCTGATGGTCGGCTCCGCTTTCCCCTATTCCGAGTTCCTGCCGAAGGAGGGCCAGGCGCGCGGGGTGCAGATCGACCTCCAGCCGCGCAACCTCTCGATCCGCTACCCGATGGAGGTGCCGCTGGTGGGCGACGCCGCCTCCACGCTCCGCGCCCTGCTGCCGAAGCTGAAGGTCAAGACGGACACCGCCTGGCGCGAGGGCATCGGGAAGGAGGTGGCGGAATGGTGGAGGGTGCTGGAATCCCGCGCCATGCAGCCGGCCGATCCCATCAACCCGCAGCGCGTCTTCCACGAGCTGTCGAAGCACTTGCCCGACCGCTGCATCATCGCGGGGGATTCCGGCTCCCACACCAACTGGTACGCGCGCGACGTGAAGCTGCGGCGGGGGATGATGGCCTCGCTCTCCGGCGGGCTGGCGAGCATGGGCTCCGGCGTGCCCTATGCCATCGGCGCGAAATTCGCCCATCCTGACCGGCCGGTGCTGGCCATCTGCGGCGACGGCGCGATGCAGATGAACGGGCTGGCGGAGCTGCTGACCATCGCCAAGTACCGCGACCGCTGGCCGGACCAGCGCCTCGTCGTGCTGGTGCTGAACAACCGCGACCTGAACCAGGTGACCTGGGAGCAGCGGGTGATGGAGGGCAGCCCGAAATTCGAGGCGTCACAATCCCTGCCCGATTTCGACTATGCGCGCTTCGCTGAGAGCATCGGCCTCACCGGCATCCGCGTGGACGATCCGGAGAAGCTGGGCGACGCCTGGGCCCGCGCCTTCGCCGCCGACCGGCCCGTGGTGCTGGAGGCGCGGACGGACCCGAACGTCCCGCCCCTGCCGCCACACGTCACGCTGAAGCAGGCGCTGGGCTTCACCAAATCGATGGCCGGCGAGCCGGAGCTGGGCAGCGTCATCGCCAACACCGCGCGGCAGGTGGTGGGCACGCTGCTGCCCGGCCGGGGCTGAGGAGAGCGCCATGCGGAGCAAGCTGCTGAACGAGGCAAATGGCCTGCGCACCTACGCCGTTGTCTTCGACAAGGGCGAAGAGGTGATGGAAGGGCTGAAGCGGTTCGCGGAGAGCGAGCAGGTCTTCGCCGCCCAGGTGACGGCGATCGGCGCCTTCCAGGCGGCGGAACTCGCCTTCTACCTCTGGGAGAAGAAGGACTACGAGAAGATCCCCGTGGAGGAGGATACGGAGGTCCTCTCGCTGCTCGGCGATATCGGGATCGACATGCAGAATAAGCCAGCGCTGCACCTGCACGCGGTACTGGGACGGCGTGACGGCAGCACCGTCGGGGGCCACATGTTCAAGGGCGTGGTCCGCCCGACACTGGAAGTGATCGTGCAGGAAACACCCGCCCACCTGCGCCGGGTGCCGGATGCAGCCAGCGGACTGGCGCTGATCGACCTGAAGGCCAGCTGACACGGACGACGGGATGCGCCGGTCCGCTTGCCCGGCGTGGTACCGGTGGCCCGGGGGCAAGGCGCTGCCTCGCCCCCGTACCCCCACTCCGCCAGGACCCTGCGGGCCCTGGACCCGATCAATGCTGCCGCGCGGATGGCTGCGACGGGGTCGAGACGCCGAGGAGCCATGCTCCTCGGCGGGTATGGCCGCAGCATTCGCTGACGCCCTCTGAAGCTTATTCAGAGTCCCGCCTGTCCGCGCTTCGTCAGGATTCAGTCCGCAGACTGACACCCACCGCACAGAACCAACTCCCAGCGGGGACCGGGGCCCGCTTGTGGCCCCGGCAGGGGAGGGTCTGGGAGGGGACAGCGTCCCCTCCCGGTTCGACGCCCGAACACCACAGCGCCGAGGGCGAGGTTATCCCGCCGTCGGTATGATGCCGGCGGTGCGCGAAGCCAACTTCTGGGTCCTCCTGGGGGCGGCCTTTATTCCGGGACGATCCCCGCCTGTTCCGCGATCCGGGCATTGCGTCCGGCTTCCGCGTCGATGAAGCGCCGGAAGCTCGCCCGGTCCTCGGCCACCGGCTCGGCTCCCTGCTCGGCCAGGCGCGCGCGGATGTCCGGATGGGCCGACAACGCCTGGACGGCGGCGTTCAGCCGGTCCGCCTCGGCCTCCGGAAAGCCCTTCGGGGCCCACAGGGCGTACCACAGGGTGAAGTCCAGACCCGGCAGGCCCTGCTCTGCAATGGTGGGGATGTCCGGGGCGCGGGGGGAGCGGCGGGGCCCCATGATGGCGTAGGCGCGTAGCCGCCCATCCGCGATCTGCGGCAGGGCGGACCCCAGTGGCGCCACCATCAGCGCCGTGTTGCCGGCTATCAGGTCGGTCAGCGCGGGGGCCGTGCCACGGTAGGAGACGACGAGGCTGTCCACCCCGATGGCGCGCTTGAAGCTCTCGGTCGCGAGATGCCCCATGGCGCCGAGGGCCGAGTTGGCGAAGGCGAACTTCGTCGGCTCTGCCCGCATCGCGGCGACGAGCGCGGCCACGCCGCCTTCGGGCGTGAGGCGCGGATTGCCGACCAGAACCATCGGCGCGGTGGCCAGCCGCGCGATCGGCGTGAAATCGGTCACGGGGTCGTAGGGCACGCTGCGCATGACCTGCCGCGCCATCAGATGGATGTCGGCGTTGACAAGGAACGTCTGGCCGTCGGGTGCGGCATTCGCGACCTCGGCGGCACCCAAGGTGTTGTTCGCGCCCGAGCGGTTCTCCACGATCCAGGTGGTGCCCAGGGTCTCGCTCAGGCGAGCGGCGAAGAGGCGGCCGATCACGTCGATGGCGACGCCGGGTGCGGCGGGAACGACAAGGCGGACAGGCCGGCGCTGTGCGCGGGCCGGGCCCGCGAGGCCAAGCAGCAGGGCGGCGGTGGTGCCGAGTTGGCGACGTCGCATGTGCAAGCTCTCCTCCTAGATGCCACCGAAGCCGGCACGGGCGCGCCAGTAGGCCCAGGCGCGGTCGAGGGGACGTTCGCCCATCAGCATCTCGCTGGCCTGGCGGGTCTCGCCATCGGTCAGGAAGCGCGGGGTGCCCATGCCCATGGCATGGGTCTGCAACTCCGCATTGTCCTTCATGCGGATGCAAACGAAGACCACGGCGGGCAAGGAGTGCGCGGCGCAGGTGGCGCCGTGGTTGCGCAGCAGCACGGCGCGCCCGTTGCCCAGGGCGCGGGCCAAGCTGTCGGCCCGCGGCATGTCGTCGATCAGCATGTTGGTGTCGCCGAACTCGTCGCGGCTGTCCCAGACCGGGACCGGGCCGCCCAGCACGGAGGCCATGTGGAAGATGGGCCGCAGCGGCACATCCGTCACGGTATAGGGCAGTACGGCAGGACAATGGTGGTGCACACAGGCCTGCACGTCCGGCCGGGCGGCGAAGATGCGCGCGTGCAGCCCGCTTTCGAGATAGGGGCGCAGGCCCTTGGGATCGACCGGAACGCCGTCCAGCGTGAACTCCAACAGATCGTCCCGCGTCACCAGCTCGGGCGAGCGGGAGCGGGAGACGAAGAAGCGGTCGGGGCGGTCGGGGTGGCGCACGGCGACATGGCCGAAGTCGTCCAGGACCCCTTCATGCGCGAGGATGCGATTGGCGATCACAAGGTCGCCGAGCAACGCGTGCAGATCCTGGGTCAATGGAGGCTCCTCCCATGATGTCCAGCCAGAGGCCCTGGCTGTCAGCGCTTGCAGGAACCGGGATTCCCGGCCCGCTTGGCCCTGTCATGGCATGATGCCGTTGTGGCTTGAAGGAGGTCGCGATGCCCGAGCGGGGATCGGACCGCGGCAACTGAGCGCCCAGTCGCCCGGAAACCGTGCGAACGCAAAAGTGCCGCTTGCGGAGTGGTGCTCCGAAGCGGCTTTTCACGGACTGATTGTGCAGGCAATCGTGGATGCGGGGACAGGATTTGAACCTGTGACCTTCAGGTTATGAGCCTGACGAGCTACCGGGCTGCTCCACCCCGCGGGGGTGATGTTGAAGGGATCCCGTCTGGCGGCCTGGCGGCGACCGACTCTCCCGCAGCTTAAGCTGCAGTACCATGGGCGCAGGGGCGTTTCACGGCCGAGTTCGGGATGGGATCGGGTGTGGCAGCCCCGCAATGGCCACCAGGCCACCGGACGGGAACGGATGTGGGGATTGGGTGTGAGGGGGTGAGTGGGAGTGCGCTTTGGTGCTGCGTGCGGCGGGGTTTTTGAGGCCCCGGCGGCGGCTGTGGTGGTGATGGAGTTCGATCGGGCGATTAGGACCGCTCGGCTGCATCCGTTACCGGACTTCTACCTGCGGCCTATCGACGTGGTGGTCTTCCACGGCCCTTGGGGAGACCTCGTTTAGAGGCTGGTTTCCCGCTTAGATGCCTTCAGCGGTTATCCGTTCCGCACTTGGCTACCCGGCGATGCTCCTGGCGGAACAACCGGTGCACCAGAGGTACGTCCATCCCGGTCCTCTCGTACTAGGGACAGATCCTCGCAAGTCTCCAACACCCATGGCAGATAGGGACCGAACTGTCTCACGACGTTCTAAACCCAGCTCACGTACCGCTTTAATCGGCGAACAGCCGAACCCTTGGGACCTGCTCCAGCCCCGGGATGCGATGAGCCGACATCGAGGTGCCAAACCTCCCCGTCGATGTGGACTCTTGGGGGAGATCAGCCTGTTATCCCTAGAGTACCTTTTATCCGTTGAGCGATGGCCCTTCCACGCGGGACCACCGGATCACTAAGGCCGACTTTCGTCTCTGCTCGCGCTGTCGCGCTCGCAGTCAGGCGGGCTTATGCCTTTGCACTCAACAGCCGATGTCCGACCGGCCTGAGCCCACCATCGCGCGCCTCCGTTACCATTTGGGAGGCGACCGCCCCAGTCAAACTGCCCACCACGCAGGGTCCTGGCCCGGGCTGACCGGGCTCAGTGAGATGCCAGAAAGGCGCAGGGTGGTATTTCAAGGTTGCCTCCACCGAAGCTAGCGCCCCGGTTTCCATGGCTCCCACCTATCCTACACAGCCCCTTCCTGGCACCACTGCGAAGTTGCAGTAAAGGTTCATAGGGTCTTTCCGTCTGACCACGGGTACCCCGCATCTTCACGGGGAATTCAATTTCGCTGAGCCCATGCTGGAGACAGTGGGGAGGTCGTTACGCCATTCGTGCAGGTCGGAACTTACCCGACAAGGAATTTCGCTACCTTAGGACCGTTATAGTTACGGCCGCCGTTTACCGGGGCTTCAGTTCGGAGCTTGCACTCCTCCCTTTAACCTTCCGGCACCGGGCAGGCGTCAGACCCTATACGTCATCTCTCGATTTCGCAGAGCCCTGTGTTTTTACTAAACAGTCGCCACCCCCTGGTCTGTGCCACCCCACACTGGTTGCCCAATGCGGGGTCTCGCTTATCCCGAAGTTACGCGAGCAATTTGCCTAGTTCCTTCAGCATGGTTCTCTCAAGCGCCTCGGTATACTCAACCAGTCCACCTGTGTCGGTTTCGGGTACGGTCTGTACGACAGCGCTATTTCCTGGACCGCTCCACCAGCCACCCCAATCCGATAAGGGATGACAGGACTTCACGGTCGTCACGTCTGTCAGGCCCAGGAATATTCACCTGGTTTCCATCGGCTACGGCTTTCGCCCTCGCCTTAGGGGCCGGCTCACCCTGCGCGGATTGGCCTTGCGCAGGAACCCTTGGACTTTCGGCGAGAGGGGTTCTCACCCTCTTTGTCGCTACTCATGTCCGCATTCTCACTTCCGATACCTCCAGGACCCCTCACGGATATCCCTTCGCAGGCTTACGGAACGCTCCGCTACCGCGCTTCCAATGGAAGCACCCACAGCTTCGGCACGTGGCTTGAGCCCCGTTACATTTTCGCCGCAAGACAGCTATTAGACCAGTGAGCTATTACGCTTTCTTTAAAGGATGGCTGCTTCTAAGCCAACCTCCTGGTTGTTTTGGCCGTCTCACATGCTTTCCCACTTAGCCACGATTTGGGGGCCTTAGCTGGTGGTCTGGGTTGTTTCCCTCTTGCCCATGGACCTTAGCACCCACGGACTGTCTGCCGCCCTGCACTCCTCGGTATTCGGAGTTCGGTAGGGTTTGGTAGGGCTTTGGGCCCCCCTAGCCCTTCCGGTGCTCTACCCCCGAGGGTGACCGAACGACGGTCTACCTCAATAGATTTCGCGGAGAACCAGCTATTTCCGAGTTTGATTGGCCTTTCACCCCTAGCCACAGCTCATCCCCGACTTTTTCAACAGGCGTGGGTTCGGCCCTCCAGTGGGTGTTACCCCACCTTCAGCCTGGCCATGGCTAGATCACTCGGTTTCGGGTCTTCTGCCGGCAACTCAAGCGCCCTTATCAGACTCGCTTTCGCTGCGCCTACACCTCTCGGCTTAAGCTCGCTGCCAACAGAAACTCGCGGACCCATTATACAAAAGGTACGCCGTCACCCCACAAGGAGGCTCCGACTGCTTGTAGGCGTTCGGTTTCAGGTCTCTTTCACTCCCCTTGTCGGGGTGCTTTTCACCTTTCCCTCACGGTACTTGTGCACTATCGGTCGCCAGAGAGTATTTAGGCTTGGAGGGTGGTCCCCCCACGTTCAGACAGGGTTTCACGTGCCCCGCCCTACTCAAGGACCCATGGGAGCCATACGCCTACGGGGCTATCACCCACTCTGGCCGAGCTTTCCAGCTCGTTTGGCTTAACTCCCACAGGCCACTGGCCTGCTCCGCTTTCGCTCGCCACTACTCGCGGAATCTCTGTTGATGTCTTTTCCTCCGGGTACTGAGATGTTTCAGTTCCCCGGGTTCGCCTCCTGCCCCTATGAATTCAGGACAGGATCTCCCATGCGGGAGGGGTTTCCCCATTCGGACATCCGCGGATCAACGATCGCTCGCATCTCCCCGCGGCTTTTCGCAGCGTGCCACGTCCTTCATCGCCTTCTGGCGCCAAGGCATCCACCGAACGCCCTTCATTCGCTCCATTCACTCAGCCGCCGCCCGCACGCAGGACCAAGGCGCACCCGCCATCCCTTCCGGGACCGCTGCCCGCCTCCTGCCCCGCATGTCCAATCGGACAGCGGCAACACCGAGACACTCTCACTCACTTCGTTCCACGACCCTTCAGGCAGGCCTTTCGGCCCGACCCTCCCGGATCGCGTCACACCAAATCCTCTTCAACTGTCAAAGATCGCCGGCTCCTCCAGCCCTCAGGCTGGCGGACAACCCGCCGGGGTTTGCCGGATCCGGCAGCACGATCCGCGGCCGATGCCCATGGCTCGCGCCATGGCCGCATCGCCGGTCCGGACCGGACCGCAAGCTCGTCTCGCGTCATGCGCCTTCGCTCGCCTGGAGGCGATCGGGTTCGAACCGACGAC